>NZ_JBITGS010000008.1:0-320462 GCF_044457265.1 Streptomyces sp. NPDC050564
ACGCGGCCCTCGCCCACGACGAGCCCACCCGCCACAAGACCCCCCAGGAATCCCCCCCCCCCCCAAAAAAAACCCCCCCCCCCCCCCCCCCCCCCCCCCGCCCCCCCCCCAACCCCCACCCCCCCCCCCCCCCCCCCCCCCGGGGGCCGCCCCCCCCCCCGCCGCCCCCACGGCCCACCCCCACGCCGACACCGACGCCGAGGGCCCACCCCGAGCACCCGAAGAAGCGTCCCGAACCGTCGCCGACCCCGGTGAGTTATCCGGCGTACCGCACGCCACCGCACAAGCACCCGCCCCGCGGCGGCCCGTCGCTGGTCTCGTTCACCCTGCTCATCACCGCGCCCGCGGTGCTTGCCGTCGCGGCGCTGCGCCCGCGCTGACCCATGGAGGCATCTTTGTCGGATTGGCTTGTTCTCGCCCTCGCGATGGCGGCGGCGTGTGTAGTCGTCCTCATCGTGGTCCTCGCACGTCATCGCAGGGCCCCGGAGGACGAGGATCCGTCCGAGACCCCGGACGTGATCGAGTACATGACCATGATGATTGGCGTGGTATACGCCATCGTTCTGGGCCTGGCCATCGCCGGTGTCTGGGAAGCCCGCAGCGGCGCCCAGGACCATGTGCAGGCGGAGGCCCAGGCCCTGCACGAGATCTCGGAGCGGGTCCGCGTGTACCCACCCGACGTACGCGACCGCGTCCGCGGCGACGTCAACGCGTATGTCGGCCACGTCGTCACGAAGGAATGGAAGACCATGGCGGAGGACGGCCATGTCACGGCCCGGGGCGGCCGGCTCTTCGACCGCATCCGCCAGGACGTCACGGACTACCAGCCGAAGACGGACTTCGAGGCGCAGGCGTACCAGCCGCTTCTCGACCAGGTGACGGCGGCGGACACCGCGCGCGGCGCCCGCGCCGACTCGACAGGGGCGACCATGCCGGGCGTGGTGTGGTTCGGGCTGATCACCGGCGCCGTGGTCACCGTCGGGATGGTCTTCGCGCTGCAGATCCGGCGCACCACCCGCGAGCTGATTCTCGCCGGGCTGTTCTCCGCCCTGATCGCCTTCCTGCTCTTCCTGATCTGGGACTTCGACGCGCCCTACAGCCGGGGGATCGCCGCCTCGGCGGAACCGTTCACCGCGCTGTTCCCGCACCTCCCCGGGTGACGGACCCTTATCGGACACCCGGCGGCCGGGGGACGGGCGCCACGCCGCACCCGTCCCCCGATTGCACGCACAGCGTCCCCTGTACGGCCCACAGAATTGCCCCATTCGCGCGACTGCGATCGCGCCCCCGCGCGCCCTTTCCTAGCGTTTCGACCAACGAGGCGCATGTCCGACGCACAGCGGAACAGGTCCGCGCCAAGGCTCCTCGGTTACCCGGAGGCTCACCATGCACGCGATACGCGTCGCTTCGGCCGCACTGCTGAGCGTGACCGCCCTGACCTTCTTGGCACCCGTCGCCGTCGCCGATGACGGGGACGACCACAACGTCACCCCGTTCGGTTTCAGCGTCCAGCCGTCGACCATCTCCGCGGGCGGCCGGGTCGGGCTGCTGCTGAACGGCGACGGGGGGTGCAAGGGCGGCGCGACGGTCTCCTCCGGCGTCTTCGACACCGTCACCATCCGGCCGGGTCAGTCCTCGGCCACGGCCACGGTCGACCGGGACGCAAAACCGGGTGCCGTGTACGAGGTGACCTTCAGGTGCGACGGAGTGAGCGGTCATACGGAGCTCACCATCGGCACCGGACGTCAAGGCGACGACCCGACGCCTGACGCGGTCCCCGTGGAACGGGGTGTCAGGGCCGGTGTCGGCGGCAGCGCCGGCGGCTTCGACCTCAAGGAGATCGGCCTGGGAACCGCGCTCATCACAGGCTCCGTCGGCGCGGCCTGGTACATGGCGCGCCGCCGCGGCACGGCCGACGATTCCTGATGGAGCGACAGGCCCCTTCGCCCCGGGCCTTTCGAGAGGGTCGGGGGCGAAGGGTTGTCCCGTGCGGTTTCCGTCGGGGAGCTCCGGTCCGTGAAGGAGGGCCGGTCTCCCAAGGGGGGCGGTCAGATCCTCTTCTCGGACCTGCGGCGCAACCAGAACGCACCGCCGCCGATGACGGCCGCGGCCACCAGACCGCCGCCGATCGCCATGTCGGTGGGCGTGGCGCCCGTGGAACTGCTGCCGCCGAGACCGGCGCGGGAGCCGCCGATTGGAGGGTGGGGGCCGTCGGGCGAAGTGCCGATGACGCCGATGACAGTGAAGGCGTTGGGGCGGTCCAGGCCGCCCACCCCGACGCAGTTGACCGTGATCGGGTACGAACCGGGGCTCGTGTTACGTTCGACGATCGCCGTTCCGGTCGCCGTGTTGTTGTTGCCCCCGATCCGCGAGAGGGTCGCGCGCCGGAACACGGTCGACGTCATCGTGCCACCGTTGCGGCACCCGTCGACCGATACCGTGAGCCGGCCGCCGGCGGCGATGACGTTGGGCGTGACGACGATGTTCCTCGAACTCCCGTTGCCCGGCCCGAACCCGTTGTCGTTGCCCGGCCTGAACCCGTTGTTGTTGCCCGGCCCGAACCCGTTGTTGTTGCCCGGCCCGAACCCGTTGTTGTTGCCCGGCCCGAACCCGTTGTTGTTGCCCGGCCCGGACTCGTTGCCCTTGCCCGGCACGAACCCGTTGTTACCCCCGATCCCGATATTGCCCGGACCGATCCCGATATTGCCCCCGATCCCCCCGATCCCGATATTGCCCCCGATCCCCCCGATCCCGATGTTGCCGGACCCGATCCCGTTGTTGCCACCCACAACAGTGTCGCTCTGACCGCCGCCGCCCATACCGTCCGCGACGGCCGCGGGGGCGGCGGGCCCGAGGACGGCGACCACAGTGGCCGCGGCCGCCAGGGCACGTGAGTTTCGCATGTGATCCTCCGCGGAAGACGCCCCGGGAACCGTCCCCGGTCGATCGGCGAGAAAGCGCCTCCCAGACAGACCCTCAGATGCCATGCACAGGGCCGCATTTCGAGAATGGTCCGTCCTGGTGAGAGGACACGCCGAGAGAATTCCACACAATCGGATATTGCCGCAGGTCACGGTCCGTCAGAAAATTCCTGGCCTGTGGCGACTCGGATGGCTCACGCGGATGTACGCCGCCACCCGTTCGCCCGCCCCCCGTCGCCCTTCGGGCATGCTGCACTTAGCGTTCTCATATGCGCGAGTGACGCGGCGACGGCCACGTCGAGAGGGGATTGTGAATGTTTGCGTCCGTGCTGGCCGAAGAGGAGGCGCCGCAGAAGAAGCGAGCCCCGTGGGGTGTGATAGCGCTTGTTCTGCTGACCGGCCTCGCACTCATTCGGAATGGGTCCGGTGAGTTCGACGTGGGCCCCCCGCAACCTGCCTCGGCGGCGGCAGCGGACAGCCGCACCCCCGGCGGCACCTTTTCGCACGCGCCGGTCGCGTTGCCGTACTCCGGAGTGGACCGGGTCAGGATCCCGGGGATCCAGGTCGATGCCCCGGTCATGCCGGTGGGCCTGGACATCGACGGCTGGGTCGCCGCGCCGCCCCCGGACAACCCGAATCTCGCGGGCTGGTTCACCGGCGCGGTCTCGCCCGGCGAAAAGGGCACGGCCGTGATCGTGGGGCATGTGGACAACATGCAGGGCCCGGCCGTCTTCTACGGACTCGGAGCGCTCAAGAAAGGAAGCCGGATCGACGTCCTGCGCAAGGACGGGAAGACCGCGTCGTTCGAGGTCTACGGCATCGAGGTCTTCGCGAAAAACAACTTCCCCGGCGATCGCGTCTACGGCAGCAAGGGCGCTCCCGAATTGCGGGTCCTCACCTGCGGGGGCGGTTTCTCCAAGCAGCACGGCTATGACGGAAACGTCGTCGTATTCGCCCGCCTGGCCGAGGTTCGCTGAGCGTTCCCCGACCGGGCGGGCGAAAGCCCGTGGGCGGAACTTTCGAAGTTCCGCCCACGGACCTACGTGAATTTCCGGCGCGGCACGGTGATGTGATAGCCGGAATCCAGCAGGTGCGGCAGATAGCTGCGCAGCGCCCGGACGCTCTGCGAGCGGTCGCCGCCCGCGTCGTGCGAGAGGATCACGACACCCGGCGCGGCACCGCTTTCGACCCGGTGGACGATGGTCTTGGTGCCCGGCGTCGTCCAGTCGAGCGAATCGACCGTCCAGGCCAGCGGTTCCATACCCAGTTCGGCGCCGATCTGGAAGGTCGCCCGGTTCCAGGCCCCGTACGGCGCGCGGAACCAGACGGGCGGCTCGCCGTACGCGTCGTCGATGACCTCGCAGGTGCGCTCGATCTCGGAATGGATCGCGGAGCGCGAGAGCTGGGTCAGCAGTGGGTGGGTCCAGGTGTGGTTGCCGACGATGTGTCCGTCGTCGGCCATCTCGCCGAGGAGGTCCTTGTTGTCGACGGCCATCTCCCCGCACACGAAGAACATGGCGCGCACGTCGTACTTGCGCAGGGTGCGCAGGATGCTGGGGGTGTAGCGCGGGTCGGGGCCGTCGTCGAAGGTCAGCACCATGGTGCGGCCACCCCCGGACATGCGCAGAAACGGCTCGTGCCGGACCACGGTCCGCACGGGCATGCGGCGCGGGGGTCCGTATCCGGCCATCGGCTCGAGGCGGTAGGCGGAGGGCTTGAGGGCGCGGAGCGCCTGCGAGCCCGAGACCGGAGGGAGACTCCTTACCGGCTCGGCGGCCGGATTCGCGGTCAGGACGCGGGCCGTGCCCGCCGCCCCGGCCGCGCCCAGGACGGCGGCGCCGGCGATCAACGCCCGGCGCCGGGTGAGCAGCTGATCCTTTTTCATGACTTATCAGTCACCCCGTGGAAGTACGGTGCAACTGAGCAACACCGGTGCGCGCTCACGAAAGCACCCGCTCGGACCAGCTCAGCGGCGGCGCACGAGGGGGAACGGCAACGTCTCACGGATCGTCAGGCCGGTGAGGAACATGACCAGCCGGTCGACGCCGATACCGAGGCCTCCGGTGGGCGGCATCGCGTACTCCAGGGCGTCGAGGAAGTCCTCGTCGAGCTCCATCGCCTCGGGGTCTCCTCCGGCGGCGAGCAGCGACTGCGCGGTCAGCCGTCGGCGCTGCTCGACGGGGTCGGTCAACTCCGAGTAGGCGGTGCCCAGTTCGGTGCCGAAGGCGACGAGGTCCCAGCGCTCGGCGAGCCGCGGGTCGGTGCGGTGCTGCCGGGTCAGCGGGGAGACGTCGGTCGGGAAGTCCTTGTAGAACGTGGGCAGCCGGGTCTTCTCCTCGACCAGTCGTTCGTACATTTCCAGTACGACATCGCCGCGACCGTCGTCCGCCGTGTACGGCACACCCGCGCGGTCGCACAGCCGCAGCAGCGACTCCAGCGGCGTGTCGGCGTCCACCTCCTCCCCCAGGGCAGCCGAGATCGCCTCGTGCACCGTCTTGACGGACCAGGGACCCGAGATGTCGTACTCGGTGCCGTCCTTGCGCGCGATCGGCGCTCCGAAGGCGGCGGTCGCGGCGCCCTGGATCAGTTCGCGGGTGAGGTCGAGCATCACGTCGTAGTCGGCGAAGGCCTGGTAGGCCTCCAGCATCGTGAACTCGGGGTTGTGCTTGTAGGAGACGCCCTCGTTGCGGAAGGTACGGCCCATTTCGAAGACCTTCTCCAGGCCGCCGACGCACAGCCGCTTGAGGTAGAGCTCGGGTGCGATGCGCAGATAGAGGTCCAGGTCGTAGGCGTTGATGTGGGTCGTGAAGGGCCGGGCGTTGGCGCCGCCGTGGATCTGCTGGAGCATCGGGGTCTCGACCTCCAGATAGCCGCGGTCCAGGAGGCCCTGGCGCAGCGCCTGTACGGCGGTGGAGCGGGCACGTACGACCTGCCGGGCGTCGGGGCTGGACACCAGGTCGAGATAGCGGCGGCGCACCTTCGCCTCGGGGTCGGCGAGGCCCCGACGTTTGTCGGGCAGCGGGCGCAGGCACTTGCCGGTGAGTTGCCAGGAGGTGATGAAGACGGTGCGCTCGCCCTTGTCGCTGACGCCTGCGACACCGTCAGCGGTGATGTGGTCCCCGATGTCGACGTCCCTGCGGAACCGGTCGAGCGCGGCCCCCGACTCCTCGCGGGTGAGGGCGAGTTGGAGGTCGCCGGACCAGTCGCGCAGCACGGCGAAGAGGATGCCGCCGAAGTCGCGTACGAGGATGACGCGCCCGGCGACGGTCACGTGAGCGCCCTCGCGGACCTCGGCGAGGGCGTGGGTGCGCGGGGGGATGCCCACCGGGTAGGGATCGGTGCCCTGGGCGCGGAGCCGGTCGAGTTTGCGGTGCCGGATGCGGACCTGTTCGGGCAGACCGGCTGTCGGATCGGCGGCCCCTGTCTCGTCCCCCCCGTCGAGGCCGAGGGCCGACAGCGACGGCAGGCGCTCGATCCCGGCGGGCTTGGGGCCGCTCTTCGCGTGCCCCTTGCCCCAGAGCTTGCGCAGCGAGGGCACGGAGACGAAGCCCTCGGCGATCCCGGACGCGAGGCCGATGCGGGCGAGGGAGCCGGTCTCGCCGTAACAGATGAAGCGCGGGTACCACTCGGGGTGGTACTTGGCGTTGGACCGGTACAGCGCCTCCAGCTGCCACCACCGGGAGAAGAACAGCAGCAGTCGGCGCCAGAGCCTGAGCACCGGCCCGGCACCGATGCGGGCGCCCTCCTCGAAGACCGAGCGGAACACCGCGAAGTTGAGCGAGATGCGCCGCACGCCGAACTTCCCGGCGCCCGCGCACAGCTCCGCGACCATGAACTCCATGACCCCGTTGGGGGCGCTGCGGTCACGGCGCATGAGGTCCAGCGAGATGCCGTCGCGGCCCCAGGGCACGAAGGAGAGCAGCGCGAGCAGCTTGCCGTCGCCTCCCATCGCCTCGACGAGGAGGCAGTCGCCGTCCGCGGGGTCACCGAGCCGGTCGAGGGCCATCGAGAAGCCGCGCTCGGTCTCGGTGTCGCGCCAGGCGTCCGCCCGGTCGACGATCTCCTCCATCTCCTCGTCGCTGAGAGTGGAGTGGCGGCGAACGCGGCAGGTGGCGCCGGTGCGTCTCACGCGGTTGACGGCCTGGCGTGTGACGCGCATGTCGCGGCCGTCGAGGTCGAAGTCGGCGACGTACAGGATCGCCTCGTCGCCGAGCTGGAGCGCGCCGAGCCCGGCGCGCGCGAACGCCTTCGCGCCGTCCTCGGAGGCCCCCATCGCAGCGGGCGCCCATGCGTAGTGACGGGCCACGTCCAGCCAGGCGGCAATGGCGTGCGGCCAGGCCTCGCGGTCGCCGACCGGGTCGCCGCTGGCCAGGCAGACACCGGCCTCGACACGGTAGGTGACGGCGGCCTTGCCGCTGGGCGAGAAGACGACGGCCTTGTCGCGGCGGGTAGCGAAGTAGCCGAGGGAGTCCTCGGCGCCGTACGCCTGGAGCAGGGCGCGGATGCGCGGCTCCTCGTCGCCGTGCAGGGCCGACTCCATGCGCTGGGAGCGGAAGAGCGTGGCGGCGGCGCTGAGCAGGGCGAGGGCGCCGAACAGGCCGAGGACGAAGGACAGGGCGCGCGGCGGGCGCCCGCCGAAGGAGCGCCCGGAGACCAGGCCGCCGCAGACCCGGTTGGTCGCCCACAGCAGTCGCTGGCCCTCCGGCAGCGTGCCGGGGAACAGTGCCACCAGCCCCCAGCCGACCAGGATCGCCACGCCCAGCCCGGCCAGGAGCACAGCCAGGGCCCGCCAGACCGCGCCGCGCCGGTGGGCCGCGTAGAACTCCTCGCGGGCCACGATCAGCAGCACCAGCGCGAGCGCGCAGACGACGAGGGAGGGAATCGACTCGGCGTACAGCCCCAGCGCGACGCCCAGGACGTCGCCGAGGACGAGGAGACCGAGGTAGACGACGACCAGCCACCAGGCGACCTTCTTGCGGGCGGCGGTCGCGCCGGCGAGCAGGAAGAGGAACACGGCGTACGCGAGGTTGGCGCTGACCGGGAAGGTCAGCAGGTCCAGGAAGCGCACGACGGGGCGCAGCAGCAGCCGCAGGGGCTCGATGAAGGCCAGCAGGACGCAGAGCGCTCCGAGCGCGCCGAAGAACGCCGCGAAGCCCTCGGGCACCTTGCTGAGGAAGCCGCTCCGGGACGGCCGTATCGGGCCTGTGGCGTCCTTCGGCGCACGGGCCTCCACGGTGGCACTCATGGTCCGACTGTAGGAAGCGCGGCCCGTGACCGCCCGTCGAGGGAGGTCCCGTCTCCCCCAGCAGGGCGGGACCTGCGGTTTCCGATAGCCTCACAGCCGTGACGGAACAGCAGCACTCGCATCGGTTCGAGCGGGGCACGGACGGTCCCAAGGTCATCGTCGCGGGGGTGGACGGCTCCGACTCCTCACTGCGCGCCGCGGCATATGCCGGTGGCCTGGCCCGGCGGCAGCACGCGCTGCTCGCCGTCGTGTACGTCCAGCCCGTGATGGCGGCGGGGGCGGCCCTCGGGGTTCCGGTCGCCGAGACGACCGACGAGATCGCCGAGGACCTCGTCGCGCAGATCCGGGACGCGGCCGAGCGGGTCAAGGGGATATTCGACGTGCGCTGGGAGTTCCACACCTTCCGCGGCGACCCGTACAACGGCCTGGTGAAGGCCGCGGACGAGCTCAAGGCGGACGCCGTGGTGGTCGGCGCCTCCGAGCAGGCGGGACACAGGATCATCGGGTCGGTGGCGATCCGGCTGGTGAAGGCCGGGCGCTGGCCGGTCACGGTCGTGCCGTAGATCTCTTCAGGCCCTCCGCGGCTCGCGTGGCATCTTTCGTCGCGGCCGCCGCTGGGCCATCATGATCCGCCGTCAGCCGATTGCCGTCTGCGAAGAGGTGAGGCTCATGGCCGGGCTCCGAATGGGTGAAGGGATTCTCCGCCGCAAACCCATCGAACACATCGAGGACACCGAAATCGGGGTGGGCCCGAAACTCGAGCGGACGCTCGGTCTGTGGCAGCTGACCGCCATCGGTGTCGGCGGCATCATCGGTGCGGGCATCTTCACGCTCGCCGGCACGGTCGCGAACGGCACGGCCGGGCCCTCGGTCGTCGTGTCGTTCCTCATCGCGGGCTTCGCGAGCGCCGCGGCCGCGCTGTCGTACGCGGAATTCGCCGGCCTCATCCCGAAGGCCGGCTCGGCCTACACGTATGGCTATGCGGTGCTCGGCGAGTTCGCGGGCTGGTTCATCGGCTGGGACCTGCTCCTGGAGTACACGGCGATCGTGGCGGTGGTCGCGATCGGCATCTCCGGGTACTTCGGCTTCCTGATCGGCGAGATGGGCGCCAACCTGCCGAACTGGATGCTGGGGGCGCCAGGCACCGGCGACGGCCACCGGGTCGATCTGTTCGCCGCGGTGCTGTGCCTGCTCATCGCCGGCCTGCTGAACCTGGGCATCAAGAACGCGGCCCGCTTCGAGACGGTCATCGTCGTCCTGAAGGTGCTGGTCGTACTGCTCGTCATCGGTGTCGGTGTCTTCCACATCAACACCGACAACTACACCCCCTTCTTCCCCTACGGGATCAGCGGGGCGTTCACGGGCGCGGCGACCGTCTTCTTCGCGGTCTTCGGGTACGACGCCATGTCGACGGCGGCCGAGGAGTCGAAGGACGCCCAGCGCCACATGCCGAAGGCGATCCTCTACTCCCTGGCGATCTCGATGGTGCTGTACGTGGCCGCCTGTCTGGTCCTGACGGGCATGCAGAACTACAAGGACATCGACAAGGAGAGCGGCTTCTCGACGGCGTTCAAGTCGGTGGGCCTGAGCGGTCTCGCGGATGTCATCGCGGTGGGAGCGATCATCGGCATCCTCACGGTCATGTTCACGTTCATGCTGGGCGTCACCCGCGTCTGGTTCAGCATGAGCCGGGACGGGCTCCTCCCCAAGTGGTTCGCCAAGACGCACCCGACGCGCCATGTACCGACGCGCGTGACGTGGATCGTGGGGTTCGCGTCGGCCGCCGTCGCCGGGTTCCTGCCGATCGCCGAGGCGGCCGAACTCACCAACATCGGGATCCTGTTGGCGTTCGTCGTGGTGTGCGTGGCGGTGATCGTGCTGCGCTACCGGCAGCCGGACCTGCCGCGTACCTTCCGCACCCCGTGGATGCCGTTCGTACCCGCACTGGGAGTGATCTTCTCCCTGTGGCTGATCACGTTCCTGCAGTGGCAGACCTGGGTGCGGTTCGCTCTGTGGTTCGTCATCGGTTGCGTCATCTACTTCGGGTACTCGTACAAGCGCTCGGAGCTGGCCAGGGACACCACGGCTACTTCCCCATGAGCAGCCCGTCCTGGGCCGCGCCCCGGCTCAGGACGACGTCCCTGATCCGGTTGCGTACGCCGCCGCCCGAGGCCCCCTGGTCGAGGGCGGCGTCGAGGTTGACCAGACGACCGGAGCCGAGATCGAAGGACTGCGGGATGAACTCGGCCTTCGTGACCTCCCAGCGCCCGCCCGGGTGGACGGGCGGGGCGAAGGTGAACCGCCCGATCGTGCTCTCGTTGCCGCGTGGGTCCCGCACGCCCCGCTGGTCGACCATCCCGTCGGCGATCTGGTCGCCCAGGCCGTAGACGACCCAGGTGCCGTTGACCTTCTCGTATGCCTGCGGGACATGCGCGTGGGTGCCGAGGATCAGGTCGACGTCGGGCCGCCCGTTGATCCCGGAGGCGGTCAGCTGCCTGCTCAGCCACATCTGCTGATCGTCCGGCGCGTCCTGCCATTCGGTGCCCCAGTGCAGGGAGACGACGACCACGTCGGCGCCCGCTGCCCGGGCGGCGCGGGCGTCGGCGACGATCCTGTCGGGGTCGATCAGGTTCACGGCCCAGGGCTGCCCCTGCGGGAGCGGAAACCCGTTGGTGCCGTTGGTGTAGGCGAGATGTGCGACCTTGGCGGCGCCCGCGCGCATCACCGTGACGCTGCTCGCCTCGTCCGCCGTGCGCGCCGATCCCGCGTGCCGTACACCCGCGCGGTCGAGCGCGTCCAGGGTGCGCCGAATACCGGCGGCGCCGTCGTCCAGGGTGTGGTTCGAGGCGGTGGAGCAGGCGTCGTAGCCGGTCGCGGCGAGCCCCTCGGCCACCTGCGGCGGGGAGTTGAAGCTCGGGTATCCGGTGTAGTCGTCGCCGTCCGCGCCGTACACGGTCTCCATGTGACAGATCGCCAGGTCGGCACCGGCCACGACGGGTTGGACCGCCGCGAGCATCGGCCGGAAGTCGTACCCGCTGCCTCCCGCGTAGGTCTTCGCCTGCTCGGTGATCGTGCCGCGCGGCAGCACGGCGCCCGAGGCGACGAAGGTGAAGCCGGGCTTGAAGGAAGGCGCGGGGGCGGCGGGCTGTCCGCCGGTTCCGCTGGGCCGCGCCGTCGGCGGGTCCTGGGCCTGGCAGCCTGCGGTGGCCGCGATGAGTACGGCCGCGAGGGCCATGATGGTCTGTCGCCTGCGTGTGGTCATCGACGGGCCCCAATGTGGTCTGATTTTCCCATTAATGAGTAGGAATCCACATACAAGGGGCCCCAAGAGTCAAGGAGCAACGACACCATTCACCCGTCCGGCGTTCGAGGACGAGCCCGTCAGGGCGAATGGGAGTCCGGGTGTGGAACCCCCGGCGACGGAGGACCCACCCCGGTGGACCGTTCATCGCACCGTTCACCGACGGCTTCGACCGCCCACCGCAGACCCTCGCTCCGCCCCTGTCCCCGCGGAGCGGCACCCGCTGGCATACACCCCATGACGGCCGGAACCACCACCATCACACACGGGACGACCGCCGAGCACGAGCTGGCCGCGCTGCAGCGCGAGCACGGCCGGCCCCTCTTCGCGCTGCTGCTGCGACTGTCCGACGGCGATCGGCAGCGCGCCGAGGATCTGGTGCAGGAGACGTTCGTACGCGCCTGGCAGCACCCCGAGGCGCTGCGCGCCGACGACTTCGACTCCGTACGCCCCTGGCTCCTCACTGTCGGACGACGGCTCGCGATCGACGCGCGGCGGGCCCGTCAGGCGCGACCGGCGGAGGTCGGCGACGCGGTGCTGGAGAGTGCGCGTGTCTGTGCCGATCACGCAGAACGGTCCGCGGCGATGCTCGATGTACGGGACGCTGTGAAGACACTCACTCCCGAGCACCGCGAAGTCCTGGTGCAGGTGTACTTCCAGGGGGCGAGTGTGGCGGAGGCCGCCGCAGCCCTCGGAATTCCGCCCGGTACGGTGAAGTCTCGCGCGTACTACGCGCTGCGCGCCCTGCGCCGGGTTCTTCCGGGATACGCGACCGACCTGCGGTGAAACCGAAGGCCGAGTCAAACCTCCGTAAAGCGCCTTGCTGAGGACCATGGTTGAGCAATCAGCTTGCCTCATCCGTGTTCCGGACTGGGGGCCCGGGGTCGGGCGACGCGCACGCGAACCGGAGGAAGGCAGGAAGGGATGCTGCACAGAGGTCAAGAGAGCACGGATGGCACCGGCGGTGGCGAACTCACCGTCCCCATGGCGTGGTTGTATGCCGAGTACATCGCCGACGAACTGCTGCGGACCGGCGACCTGATGCCGCCCACGTCCTTCGAGTTCCGCGCTGGGCGCGACGCGTTGGCGCTGACCATCTTCCTCTCCGACAGCGGTGGTGAGCTCTCCGGGATCCGGGTCGTCACTCAGCTGGAGACCTGGCTTTCGCTGACGGCGTACGACCAGCCGTGGCAGGACTGGGTGCGCGAGCACATGGCACGGCTCGCGGCCGAGGCGGCGGCATCCGGCGCTCCCGCTCCGGACTTGGAGCTGGCGTCGGCGGCCTGGCGCTGGCTGGAGGAGACCGAGCTGCTCGCTCCCGACCTGGACGCGGTGCCCGGTGGCGGCCCGGTTCCGGTCGAGGACGACGGTCCGAAGGTGTGGACGCCGGCCTGGCGGCTGGGGCTGCCGCTGGGGCACCTGGCGATCCACCTGTTCTGACCGCCGGCTCCGACCACGCTTGCGAGCAACTTTTTTTCGCTCGCACCAATCCGCGGGCCCTCCCGCTCCGAATGTCTTGGCCGTTATTCCGGACGAGTCTTGAGTGATTCGACGGTCTGGTGCGTACCGGTGGGCAACAGCAACACCACCCCCACCCCGCACCATCGCCACAAGGATTCGGTATTCGGTATGAGGTCCCTGGAACGGCATCGCGACGTCGGCGCCTACGCGCTCGGCGTGCTGGACGAGGCGGACGCCTTCCGCTTCGAGGATCACCTCATGGAGTGCCCAAGCTGCACGGCGCACGTGAGTGAGTTCCGGCCCGCCGCGCGGCAGTTGATGCTGTACCGACGGGCCACACCGCGCTCCGTACACCCGTTCGCGGCCCCCGGGCCCCGGCTTCTCGACCGGCTGCTCAGTGAGGTGGCGTCGCGGCACCGGGCCGGGCGCCGGCGCTGGCTGTACGCGGTGGCGGCCTCCGTGGTGTTCGCCGCGGGCGGGCCCGCGATCGCGATCGTCACCGCGCACGATCCGCAGTCGACTCAGGTCGCCGCGACGGATGCCGAGACCGGGGTGTGGGCCCAGGTCACGTCCGAGGACCGGGTCTGGGGCAGCCAGGTCGAGGTCGAGGTCAAGGACGCCGGGGGCCCTCGACCCTGTCAGCTCGTGGCCATCGGCAAGGACGGCTCCGAGCAGACGGTGACGAGCTGGATGGTGCCGCCGCACCACGGCAAGGCCACCAGCATGCAGGGCGGCGCGGCGCTCCAGACCGAGGAGATCAGCCGGTACGAGGTGCGCACGATGGACGGCAAGCATCTGGTGACGCTCAAGTCCCGGTGAGCACTGTGGTGCCGGTGAGCACTGTGGTGCCGGTGAGCACTGTGGTGCCGGTGAGCACCCTGGTCCCGGTGAGCACCGCGGTCCCGCCGAGTGGTCGGGGCCGGCATGGAGTCGGGGCCCACCGACCACTCAAGGCCCGCTGATCAACCGCTCTTCCGCTCCTTGAGCACGGCTCGGTGAGCACCGTCTGACGGCTCGGTGAGCACCGTCTATTTGAGCAGCCGGGACATCCGGCGGTCCGCCAGTGGCTTACCGCCCGTCTGGCAGGTCGGGCAGTACTGCAGCGCGGAGTCGCTGAAGGAGACCTCGCGGATGGTGTCGCCGCAGACCGGGCAGGGCTCGCCCGCTCTGCCGTGCACCCGCAGTCCGCTCTTCTTTTCCGCCTTCAGACGTCCGGCGGCCAGCCCGTGGGAGCGCTCGACGGCCTCGGTGAGCGTGGAGCGCAGCGCCTCGTACAGGCGTCGTGTTTCCTCGGGTGTCAGCGAGGAGGCGAGCTTGAAGGGCGACATCTTGGCGGCGTGCAGGATCTCGTCGCTGTAGGCGTTCCCCACGCCCGCGATCAGGCTCTGGTCGCGCAGGGCGCCCTTCAGCTGACGCCGCTCGCCCGCCAGCAGCTTGGCGAACCGCACCTCGTCGAAGTCGTCGGCGAGCGGGTCGGGGCCCAGCCGGGCCACGCCGGGGATCTCGGCCGGGTCCCGCACCACGTACACCGCGAGCCGCTTCTGGGTGCCCGCCTCGGTGAGGTCGAAGCCCTCCCCGGTCTCCAGCGCGACACGCAGTGCGAGCGGGCCCTTGCCGGGGCGCGGCGGCCCGTCGGGCAGCATGTCCTTCCAGTGCAGCCAGCCCGCGCGGGCCAGGTGCGTCACGAAGTGCAGGCCGTCCGCCTCGATGTCGAGGAACTTGCCGTACCGGCGCACGGCCGTGACCTGGCGCCCCTCGAAGGCGGTGACGGGCGGGTCGTAGGTCTTCAGGACACTGATGGCGACGGGCAACACGCGCACGACCTCGCGTCCGACGAGATGGTCGGCCAGGAAGTCCTTGAGCGCTTCGACCTCGGGCAGTTCCGGCATGGGTCCAGAGTGCCACCCGGCACCGACAACACCATGCGGAGCCCGAAGGTCTGCGAGGCACCGCCGGTCACATCCGTTCCGGAACGATGAACTCGCACCACACGCACTTGCCGCCGCCGCGGGCCTCCACGCCCCAGACGTCGGTCAGCCGGTCGACGAGGAGGAGGCCGCGGCCGGACACCCCGGACTCGCCCGCCTCGCGGCGGCGCGGCAGGGCGCTGGAGGAGTCCTCGACCTCGGCGCGCAGTCTGCGGTCGGAGCCGGCGAGGACGCGCAGGGTGACGATGGCGGAGCCCTCGGTGTGCATCAGGGCGTTGGTGATCAGTTCGTCGGCGACCAGCTCGATCTCGTCCGCGCGCCCGCCGGCGCCCCAGGCACGGACCGCGGCGCGGATCATGTGGCGGGCCTCGGTGAGCGCCTCGGGGTCGCCGGGGGCGACGTGCTGCTGGAGCCGTCCGCCGGCCTGCCGGGTGGTGGGGCCCTGGCGGCGCAGGAGCAGCAGCGCCACGTCGTCGTCTCCGCCGCGCTCCTCGGCCACGTCGATGAGCCGGGCGGCGAGGTCGCGGACGTCCTCGGGGCCCGAGCGGATGAGCCCCTTGAGGGTGTGCATGCCCTCGTCCAGGTCGATGCCGGGCTGTTCGACGAGCCCGTCGGTGAACAGCAGCAGGGTCTGGCCCGGATCGAGCTCGACGGTGTCGACCGGGTATTCGAGGCGGCCGAACTCGGCGGACAGCCCGAGCGGCAGACCTCCCTCGACGGCGAGTCGACGGCAGGTTCCGTCGGTCTGCCGGATCAGTGGGTCGATATGGCCGGCGCGGACCAGCTGGACCACTCCGGTGGACAGGTCGGCCTCCGCGTACAGGCAGGTCGCGAAGCGGTCCGTGTCGAGTTCGTCGAGGAACACCGAGGCGCGGGCCATCACGGTGGCCGGGGTGTGGCCCTCGGCGGCGTAGGCGCGCAGCACGATGCGCAGCTGGCCCATGACGGCTGCGGCGTGCGTGTCGTGGCCCTGGACGTCGCCGATGACGGCGCCGACCCGGCCGCCGGGCAGCGGTATCACGTCGTACCAGTCGCCGCCGATGTCCCGCCCTAGAGAGGCGGAGCGATAGCGGACGGCGATGTCGGCATCGGGAACGCTGGGGATGGAGCGCGGCAGCATGGCCTGCTGGAGGCCCTGGGCGAGATCCTTCTCCTGCTCGTAGAACATGGCTCGCTGAAGGCTCTGCGCGATGCTGCTGCCGAGCGCCACGAGGACATTGCGCTCCTCCGCCGAGAAGCCCCGCCGGTCGTTGTAGAGCAGGCCTATCGCGCCGATGGGTCGGGCCTGCACGATGAGCGGCATATACGCGGCCGAGGTGATGTTCAGATCGGTGATGTTGGGCCACAGCAGGGGGTACGACGCCGCGAACTCCTCCGGCGACTCGATGAAGTGCGGCGCGAGGGCCCGTACGACCTCGTTCATCGGGTACTTCGCGTCGAGGCGGGTGACCCGGGTGCCGGGTACGTAGCTGTCTGCCGGGCCCGTGGCGATCATGCGGATGCGGCCTGCCTCCACCAGCCCCATGACGAGGCTCGTCGCTCCCAGGTGGGTGAGGCCGTGGGTGTCCTCCAGGACGTCGATGACGTCCTGGACGGTGCGGGCGTGCGCGAGCGCCGCCGTGGTCATCTGGACGACGTTCGTCTGCTGGCGCCGGGCCTCGTCCTGGGCGGCCTGCTGGCGGCGCGCCGCACTCTCGCTCAGCTCGTCCGTGGCATCGCGGACTATGCCGATGATCCGGCGCGGCTTGCCGGTCTCGTCGCGCCGGATGTAGCCCTGGGTGTGGGTCCAGCGCAGGGAGCCGTCGCGGCGGCGGACGCGGAAGTACGCTCCGTAGTTCTCGCTGCCGTCCTTCATGGCCTGGGACACCACGGCGTCGAGTCGGTAGCCCTCCGCCCGGGGCACCCGTACGGTCAGGCTCTCGGGGTAGCCGTCGTATTCCTCGGGGCGCAGGTCGAAGATCTCGTGGGCCTGGGCGTCCATGTGGAACAGACCGGTGTTCAGGTCCCAGTCGAAGCTGCCCATGCGATTGAGCGCCAGGATCGGATCCGGGTGGGCCGGCCAGTCGTCCGGGAGTGACAGGGCGCTTGGTCCCCGATCAACCATGGAGCCACCTTGCCAGGATTTGCCTGACTATTCGACTGGGGAGCCCGTCTCCGGGCTCCCCCCTCCGTGCCGTGGCTCAACTGTCGAAGACGTCGGTCGGGGCGTCGAAGATGCTGTCGGGGGCCGGCGACTCGTCGGGGATCAGACCGGCGCCATCGGGTACGTCGGGGCTGTCCGGGACGGTGTCGGGGCCGATGTCCTCGTTCCCCGTGCCGCTCGACCCGCTGGGCGGAGCGAGCGGAGACGTGGGCTCCTGGGACGCGGACCGGTCAGGTGCGGTCGTACGCGGCTGTGGAGCGGTGCTCTCGCCCGACGCGGTCCCGTCCGAGGGGGCCGGCGTGCTCACGGGCGTCGTCGTCGGCGGGGCCGTGGCCGTGTCCGTGGGGCACCGCGAGTGCTCTGCCGCCGGGTCCCCCGAAGCGTCGGTCGGCTGCCCGAGCCTCGCCGCGTCGAACCGCGGGGCCCCGGAGTCGTCGGTCGCTCCCGGGGCGGTCTCGGTCGCTCCCGGCGTGACGGGCACCGTCTGCGTGGGCGTCACACAGTCGGGCTCCGATGCGTGGGGCCGCGGGCTCTTCATGGTCGTCGAGGCGCTGGGCAACGGGTGGTCCGGTTTCCGGGGCCGCGTCCAGTCGTCGGACGGCGGCACGGCGTGGTCGTGGTGGCCGTCGTCGCCGATCCTGCGCTCGAGCCAGGTGTTGTCGACGATGTCGATGAGCGTGATGTCGGTGATCACGGTGGGCGCCGGGGTCACCACGACGACCTGGGAGGGCTGATATCCCGACCAGGGCCGGCCCTGAGTACCCGAGTTCCCCTGGAGCGCGGCGGGCGGGCTCAGTGGGTTGCCGCAGGCGCAGCGGACACGGGGCATGCCCAGGTTGTCGACGAGGACGGCGGTGCCCGCCTGGAGCACGGACTGATAGCCGGACGCCCGGCCGTTGCTGAACCCGTGGTTCGTGACCAGCGTGTCGGCACGCAGGACGACCGAGGTCAGACCATGCAGGTAGTCCGGGATGGAGGCCTGGGAGATGCCCACGGTCTGGGCGAAGGCACGAGCCTTGCCCCGGTCCGCGGCCAGAAACCGGATCTGCTTCTCGCTATCACAACTGCCGACGTTCTGGGTGCCGCCGTAGAGGCCCGGCGTGGAACCCGAGATGGCACGCAGTCCCTGCGCGGCGGAGCGGCTCCCGGTGGACTGCGGCTGCGGCATTCGGGTGACGGTCGGCGGGGTCGCCGTGGAGTCGGTGAAGGGGTCGGGCCCCTGCGCCGCGACGGGCTGGAGCAAGACCTCGCCGCCCGATCCGCCGGACGCCACCTGACCCTTCTGGTGGTCGCCGACGCACCCGGCGACGAGGAGCGCCGCCGAGAGCACGCAGGCCATGACGAAGGTTCTGGTGGGTATCTGCACCACTGTTCTGGCGGTTTTGCGCACCACGTTCTCCCGTTCATCCCGGGCAATTCGTCCACTATTGTCTGCGTCGCCCAGTTGGCTTACGCAAGCGGAGGCGGTCACCCAACGTCACAATGGGAGGGAGAGGAGCACTGCTGTGGACTGGTTCACCGCCCCCGAGTACTGGCTGAGCCGGTTGGTCTTCCAACGGGCGCTGGCCGTCGTGTACCTCTTCGCGTTCCTGGGCGCGGCGCTGCAGTTCCGCGCGTTGATCGGGGAGCGCGGGATGCTGCCGGTCCCCCGCTTCGTGGAGCGCGTTGCGTTCCGCCACGCGCCGAGCGTGTTCCATCTGCGCTACTCGGACCGCTTCTTCGCCGCCTGGGCCTGGACGGGCTGCGCGGTGTCGGTGGCGCTGATCGCCGGCCTGGACTCGCTACTGCCGCTCTGGGGCGGAATGTTGCTGTGGCTCGTTCCATGGGCGCTCTATCTGTCGATCGTCAACGTCGGCCAGACCTGGTATTCGTTCGGCTGGGAGTCCCTGCTCCTGGAAGTGGGCTTCCTCGCGGTCTTCCTCGGCAACGACGAGGTGGCCCCGCCGATCGTCGTCCTCTTCCTGCTGCGCTGGGTGCTGTTCCGCGTCGAGTTCGGCGCCGGGATGATCAAGATGCGGGGCGACGCGTGCTGGCGGAAGCTGACCTGCCTGTACTACCACCACGAGACACAGCCGATGCCGGGCCCGCTGAGCTGGTTCTTCCACCACCTCCCGAAGCCGTTCCACCGCATGGAGGTGGCCGCCAACCACGTCACCCAACTCGTCGTGCCGATCCTGCTGTTCACCCCGCAGCCGATCGCGACGGCCGCCGCGTCGTTGATGATCCTCACCCAGCTGTGGCTGGTGCTGTCCGGCAACTTCTCATGGCTGAACTGGATCACCATCGTGCTGGCCCTGTCGGCTGTCGAGATCCCGACCGCTCCCCCGCACGTGGCCGGCCCACCGCTCTGGTACGAGGTCGTGGTCCTCGCCGTGGGCACGGGCCTACTGGCCCTCAGTTACCGCCCGGCGCGCAATCTGCTCTCCCGGCGCCAGGTCATGAACCGCTCCTTCGACCCGCTCCACCTGGTGAACACCTACGGAGCGTTCGGCAGCGTCAGCCGCGTGCGCTACGAGGTGGTCCTCGAGGGCACGGCGGACGCCATGCCCTACGAGGAATCGGAGTGGCGGGAGTACGAGTTCAAGGGCAAACCGGGCGATCCACGGTACTGGCCGCGCCAGTTCGCTCCGTACCATCTGCGACTCGACTGGCTGATGTGGTTCGTGGCACTCTCCCCGGCGTACGCCGGCACGTGGTTCACGAGTCTGGTGGAGCGGCTCCTGGAGAACGACCGCGACACGCTGCGGCTGCTGCGCCGCTCCCCGTTCCCCGCCGACGCCCCGCCGCACTACGTCCGCGCGCGTCTCTTCCACTACCGGTACACGACCTGGCACGAGCTGCGGGAGACGGGCGCGTGCTGGCACCGGACGTACGTACGCGACTTCCTGCCGCCGACGCGGCTGGAGACGGCGGACGAGCGTCGCATTCCGTACTAGTGCCCGAGCAGGCGACGTTCGCCCCGTCCAAACCTTTGCTGACGCGGCACTAGACGGTCCCCGAGGCGCCGGAGCCGTGGCAGGGAGCCGCGTGTGTCAGAGGCCGTAGACGCGGGTGGCGGTGCCGGAGAAGACGGCCTCCCTGGCGGTGTCACCGAGACCGGCCGTCAACTCCTCAGTGGTGCTGACGACTTGCCCGTACGCAGCCGCCAGCGTGCACACCGGCCAGTCGGACCCGAACATCAGCCGGTCGGGGCCGAAGGCCTCCAGGACCGTGTCGGCGTACGGGCGCAGTGTGTCGGTCGTCCATGCGGCGAGGTCGGCCTCGGTGACCAGGCCCGAGAGTTTGCACACGGCGTTGGGCAGTGCGGCGAGCGCCCGGACGTCCGACGCCCACGGTTCGAGTTCGCCCGAGGCGACCGGCGGCTTGCCCAGGTGGTCCAGGACAAAGGTGAGTTCGGGCAGGACGGCGGCCGCCTTGGCACAGGCCGGGAGCTGGTGCGGCACGACGACCAGGTCGTAGACGAGCCCTGCCTCGGCCACGGCGGCCAGCCCCCGGCGTACGTCCGGGCGCAGCAGCCACTCGGGGTCGGTCTCGCCCTGGACCTGGTGGCGGATGCCCTTGAGGTACTCGCCACCCGGCAGCTCCCGCAGCCGCGCCAGCTCGTCGGCCACCTCCGCGCGGGTCAGATCGGTCCACCCCACGACTCCCGCCACCAGCTCGCTCTCCGTCGCGAGAGCGAGGAACTCGGGGGTCTCCTCCGGGACGGTGATCGTCTGCACCAGGATCGTCCGGTCCACCCCGGCCTCCCGCGCTCGCGGTGCGAGATCCGCGAGGGTGAAGTTCCGTCGCAGGGGCCGCAGTTCGGGCCCGGTGATCCAGTCCTGGTCGCGGACGGAGAGGTCCCACACATGGTGGTGCGCGTCCACGCTCACGGCAGCTCCCACACGACCGGCAGGCCGGCGTCCGCGCCCTCGTCGGAGTAGTCGTGGACGACGTCGAGGAGTTCGGCCATGCGGGCCTGCCAGGCGATGTTGACCGGCAGCTTCTCCAGTTCGGCGAGCATCCGCCCGTAGTCCTCGCACTCCAGGACGTGGAAGAGATCGGTGCCGCTGCGCCAGATGGTCCAAGAGGTGGCTCCGGCCGCGCGGATCGCAGCGGTCAGCTCGGCCGGGACCTCGCGGTGCGCGGCCTCGTACGCCGCGACTCGGTCCGCGCGGACCTTGGTGTGCAGCGCGACTCTCATGAGGGCTCCTGTACGGGTACGGGGGCAGTGGCGGGCAGCAGTCCTTCCGCGAGCAGTTCCACCCAGAACTCCGAGGGCACCGGTGTGGCGAACTGCTGTACACAGTCGCGGACCTCGTCCGCCGAGCGGGAACCCACCAGCACGCTCGCGACGGCCGGGTGGGCGGCCGGGAAGGCCAGGGCGGCGGCGCGCAGCGTGGTGCCGTGCCGCTCGGCGACAGCCTTCAGACGCAGGGCCCGGTCGAGCAACTCGGTCGGTGCGGCGGCGTAGTTGTACGTCGCTCCGGGCCGCGGGTCCGCCAGCAGCCCGGAGTTGAAGGCGCCGCCGATGACGACGGACGTACCGCGTTCCTGGGCGTCGGGCAGCAGCTCGGTCAGTGCCCGATGGTCGAGCAGCGTGTAGCGGCCCGCGCACAGCACCACGTCGACGTCCGTCTCGCGGACGAAGCGGGTGAGCATCTCGGCTTGGTTCATGCCCGCGCCGATCGCGCCGACCACGCCTTGCGAGCGAAGCTTCTCCAGGGCGGGGTAGCCCTCACGGAAGGCCTGCTCGGCGTGGTCGTCCGGGTCGTGCAGGTAGACGACGTCCACCCGGTCCAGGCCGAGCCGTTCAAGGCTGGCGTCCAGGCTACGGCGCACGCCGTCCGCGCTGAAGTCCCAGACGCGGCGGTGCGTGGCGGGCACGGCGAAGCCGTCGGCCAGATCGTCCCCGCCCGCGTCCGTGGGCTCCAGGAGGCGGCCCACCTTGGTGGAGACGGTGTACTCGGCGCGGGACCGTTCGCGCAGGGCCGCCCCGAGGCGCCGCTCGGAGAGGCCGATGCCGTAGTGCGGCGCGGTATCGAAGTAGCGGATGCCGCCGGCCCAGGCCGCGTCGAGCGCCTCGTACGCCTGCTCGTCGCTGACCGCGGTGAACAGGTTGCCGATGCCCGCGGCGCCGAAGGACAGCTCGCTGACCTCGACACCGCTTCTGCCCAGCGTGCTCACTGGCCCACCGGTCGCAGCCGCAGCCCCTGCATGCCGCCGTCGACGGCGAGCGCCGTGCCCGTGGTCGAGCCGGACAGCGGGCTCGCCAAGTAGGCGATGGCGCCCGCGACTTCGGCTGCCGAGACGAGGCGGCCGGTGGGCTGGCGGCCCTGAAGCGCGGCGCGTTCGGCGGCCGGGTCGGGGGCCGCGTCGAGCAGGCGGCCGACCCAGGGCGTGTCGACCGTGCCCGGGTTGACGCAGTTCACCCGGATGCCCTCGCGGACGTGATCGGCGGCCATGGCGAGGGTCAAAGAGAGGACCGCGCCCTTGGAAGCCGAGTACAGGGCGCGCTGGGGCAAGCCGGCGGTCGCGGCGATGGAGCACGTGTTCACGATCGCCGCGTGCGCGGACTCGCGCAGCCGGGGCAGGGCGGCCCGGGCGGTACGGACCATGCCGAGGACGTTGACGTCCAGGACCCGGTGCCACTGCTCGTCGTCGTTGTCCTCGACGGTGCCCTGCGCGCCGATGCCCGCGTTGTTGATCAGTACGTCGAGACCGCCGAGGTCGGCCACCGCCGCGGCCACCGCCGAGCGCACGGACGCGTCGTCGGTGACATCGGCACGGTAGCCGAGCAGCGGCTTCTCGACCGACGAGGGGTCGAGGTCGAGGACGGCGACCTGCGCGCCGCGCGCGGCGAGGAGGTCGGCGGTGGCCCGGCCGATGCCGGAGGCGCCGCCGGTCACCAGCGCCTTGAGTCCCTCGAAGTCCTGAGCGCCCTGAGCGTCCGTCATGCCGCCTCCCCCTTCTGGTCGGCGAGTGCCTGCTGGGCGAGGTCAGCGGCCCAGAAGGTGCCGCCGGGGTAGGTGAACTCAGCGATGGACTCGGGCCGCATGGTCGACGAGAAACCCGGTGTGGAGGGTGCCATGTAGTGACCCTCGCGGATCACCACCGGGTCGCGGAAGTGGTCGTGCAGATGGTCGACGTATTCGATGACCCGGTCGTCGGTCGCGCCGGACAGCGCCACGAAGTCGAACATCGAAAGGTGCTGCACGAGTTCGCACAGCCCGACACCGCCGGCGTGCGGGCAGACGGGCACGCCGAACTTGGCCGCGAGCAGCAGGATGGCGAGGTTCTCGTTGACGCCGCCGACACGGGCCGCGTCGATCTGCAGGACGTCGATGGCACCGGCCTGGAGCAGCTGCTTGAAGATGATGCGGTTCTGTACGTGCTCGCCGGTGGCGACCTTGATGGGGGCGACGGCCTTGCGGACGGTGGCGTGGCCGAGGACGTCGTCCGGGCTCGTCGGCTCCTCGATCCAGTAGGGCCGGAACTCGGCGAGCGCCTGCGTCCAGGTGATGGCCTCGTCGACGTTCCAGCGCTGGTTGGCGTCGATGGCGATGCGGATGTCCGGGCCGACCACGGAGCGGGCGACCCGGCAGCGGCGTACGTCGTCCGCCAGGTCCGCGCCCACTTTCAGCTTGATCTGCTTGAATCCGTCGGCGACGGCCTCGGCGGCCAGACGGGTGAGTTTCTCGTCGCTGTAGCCGAGCCAGCCCGGCGAGGTGGTGTACGCGGGGAAGCCCTTGGCCCTCAGGATCGCGGCGCGTTCGGTGGCCCCCTCCTTGCCCCGCCGCAGCAGGTCCAACGCCTCGTCCGGCGTGAGCGCGTCCGTGATGTAACGGAAGTCGACCTGGCGCACGAGCCATTCGGGCTCGGCGTCGGCGAGCAGCTGCCACAGCGGCTTGTGCGCGCGTTTGGCGGCCAGATCCCACACGGCGTTGACGACGGCGCCGATCGCCATGTGCATCACGCCCTTCTCGGGTCCGAGCCAGCGCAACTGGCTGTCGCCGATCAGGTCGCGGCCGAGGGAGCCCGGGTCTGCGCACAGCTCGTCGACGGACCGTCCGACCACATGCCCCCGCAGCGCGGCGATCGCGGCGACCTGGACATCATTGCCCCGCCCGATGGTGAAGGTGAAGCCGTGCCCCTCGGGGAAGTCGGCGGCGTCGGTGCGCAGCACGACATAGGCCGCCGAATAGTCGGGGTCCGGGTTCATCGCGTCGGAGCCGTCGAGCTCGCGCGAGGTGGGGAAGCGGATGTCGTAGGTGTCGACCGCGGTGATACGGGCGGCAGTTGGGGACACGGGAGGCCTTTCGGTCCGGGACAGGGGGTACGGAAGGGTCCGTACGCGAGCGAAGGGAGGTCAGTCCTGGGCGCGGCCGGTGGTCACGCGGGCGATCATCAGGGCGACCAGGATGATTCCGCCGTAGATGGCCTGGATCCAGAAGGACGGCACCTGGGCGAGCGTAAGCAGGTTCTGTACGACACCGAGCAGCAGCACGCCGGTGAGGGCGCCGAACATGGTGCCCTTGCCGCCGTCGAGGCTGATGCCGCCGATGACCGCCGCCGCCATCACCGTGAAGATCATGTTGTTGCCCTGGTTGGCGCTGATGGCGCCGACGTAACCGGTCTGCATGATCCCGCCGACGGAGGCGAGGACGCCCGCGACGACGGACACCCCGAGCACCACCCGGTCGACGCGGATGCCGGCCGCGCGGGCCGCCTCCGCGTTGCCACCGATCGCGTACAGGGCGCGGCCGATCCGGTGGTACTTGAGGATCAGCCCGGCGACACCGAAGGCGATCGCGGCCAGCCACACCGACAGCGGGACGCGCAGGAAGGTGGTGGTGGCCAGCGAGAAGAACGCGTCGGGCATGCCGAAGAGCGTCTTGCCCTTGGTGGCGCCGACCAGCAGCCCGCGCAGCACGATCAGCATCGCGAGGGTGACGATGAAGGCGTTGAGCTTGAACTTCACCACGAGGATGCCGTTGAAGGCGCCGATGACTCCGCCCACGACGAGGACCGCGAGGAGGGCGAGCGCGGCCGGCCATTCCGTGCCCCAGCCGGACTGCGCGGCGGGCAGGACCAGCAGCGCGCCGACGGCGGGCGCGATGCCGACCACCGACTCCAGCGACAGATCGATCTTGCCGGTGATCAGCACCAGCGCCTCGGCTAGCACCACCATCGCGAGCGCCGCCGAGGCGCCCAGGATGGAGATCAGGTTCCGCTCGGTGAGGAACGAGTCGTTGACGATCGCGCCGAGCACCAGAAGCACCAACAGGGCTGGCACGAGGGCGAGTTCGCGGGCGCGGCGGAGCAGCACGGCCTTGGCGGCACGCGCGTCGGGCGCGCGCACGGAGGTGGGTGTCGAGGCCGACGGGGCCTTCGTGTCAGCCATGGTCCACTCCTTCGATGGAGGCGATCAGCTCGTGGTCGTGCCAGCCCGCCGGGTGCTCGGCGACGACGCGGCCGTGGAAGAGGACGAGGACCCGGTCGCAGCGGCGCAGGTCGTCGAGTTCGTCGGAGACGACGAGTACGGCCGTGCCGTCCTCGCGGGCACTGTCCATGCGCGAGAGCAGGGACTCCTTGGACTTCACGTCGACGCCCGCGGTGGGGTTGATGAGGACGAGAAGGCGCGGATCGGAGGCGAGGGCGCGCGCCATGACGACCTTTTGGGCATTGCCTCCGGACAGGTCGGAGACCGGCTGTTCGGGGCCCTCGGTGTGGATGTCGAGGCGCTCGATCAGCTCGGCGGCGAAGCCGCGTTTGCGGTCGGTGCCGATGAACCCGTAGCTGCCTAGCCGGTTCAGGACGCTCATGGTGGCGTTGTCGCCGATACTCATCGCGGAGACGAGACCCTGGTCGTGCCGGTCGCGCGGAACACAGCCGACGCCGGCCTTGAGCGCGGCCTGCACATCGCCGAACGGGAGCCGCTCGCCGTCGAGTCGGGCGGTTCCGCCGGTCGGCGTGTGCAGGCCGGCGAAGGACTCGGCCAGCTCGATCTTGCCGCTGCCGCTGGAGCCGGCGAGACCGACGACCTCACCGCTGCGGACGGTGAGGTCAATGCCGTCGTACGCGTCCGAGGTCAGTCCCTCGACGTCGAGCATCACTCGCGCGTCCGCGGCCACGGACGTGCGCGTGGCCGTGTGCTCGGCGATCGACTCCCCGGCCATCGCCTCCACCAGCGCCGGGCGCGGAAGATCCGCGACCGGGGCGGTGGTGATCCAGCGGGCGTCGCGCAGGACCGTCACCGTCTGGCACACCTCGTACACCTCCTGGAGGTGGTGCGAGATGAACAGGAAGGTGACGCCGGACTCCTGGAGCGCGCGCATCCGGGTGAAGAGCCGCTCGATCTCACGGTTGTCGAGCTGAGCGGTCGGCTCGTCGAGGACGATGAACCGGGCGCCGAAGCTCAACGCCCGGGCGATCTCGACCATTTGACGGTCCTCGACCTTGAGGTCGGCGGTCCGCGCGTCCGGGTCGACCCGCACGTCCCAGGTCTCCAGGACCTCGGCCGCCTCGGACTTCAGCCGGCGCCAGCTGATGAAGCCGCCCCGGCCCACCGGCTGCCGGTTGATGAAGAGGTTCTCGGCGACCGTCAGCTCCGGTACGACGGTGGGCTTCTGGTAGACGCAGGCCACCTTGCGGCGCCAGGCGTCGCGGTCGGTGAGCGCGGGCGCGGGCTCACCGTCGAAACGGACCGTGCCCTCGTCGGGGGCCTGGAGGCCGGTGAGGATGGTGACGAGGGTGGACTTGCCCGCGCCGTTGCGGCCGACGAGGGCGTGCGACTCGCCCGGCAGGACGGTGAGCCGGCCGTCTTGGAGGGCGACGGTGGGGCCGTACCGCTTGGCCACCCCCCGCGCCTCCACCAGTGGTGTACTCATTTGACCGTGTTGCCCCAGAGCTTGGAGTCGTCCACGTTGTCCTTGGTCACCAGCGGCGCGGGCAGCTGGTCCTCCAGGATGCCGCTGGGCAGCTTGACGATCTCGGAGTCGTGGTCGGTCGGGCCGGGCTTGAACGTCTTCCCCTGCATCGCGGCCTTGATGTAGTACATGCCGTACTGGGCGTAGGCGTCGGCGGGCTGCGAGACGGTGGCGTCGATCTCGCCCTTGCGGATGGCGTCGAACTCCTGCGGGATGCCGTCGTTCGAGACGATGGTGATGTGGCCCGCCTGGCCGGTCTTCTTCAGCATGCCCTTGGACTTGAGGGTCTGCAGGGTGGGCGCGAGGTAGACGCCGCCCGCCTGCATGTAGATGCCCTTGATGTCGGGGTTGGCGTTCAGGAGGGTGTCCAGCTTGGAGGCCGCGGTGTCGGACTCCCACTTGGCCGGGATCTCCAGGACCTTCAGCTTCGGGTAGTTCTTCTTCACGCAGGAGCGGAAGGCCTCCGAGCGCTCACGGCCGTTGACGGACGCGAGGTCGCCCATGATCTGCACGACCTTGCCGGAGCTGATCTGCTTGCCGAGGTACTCGCAGGCCTTCTCGCCGTACGCGACGTTGTTGGCCCGTACGACCATGGCGACCTTGCCCTTCTCGGGCGCCACGTCGACGGCGACCACGGGCACGCCCTTGCGCTCGGCCTGGTCGAGGCCCGCGGCGATCGCGGCGCTGTCCAGGGGGGCCACGACGAGGCCCTTCACGCCCTGGTTGAGCTGGTTGTTGATGTCGGTGATCTGCTGCGACGGGTCACTGTTGGAGTTGACGGTCTTCAGCGCGTCCACGCCCTCGGACTTCGCCATCTTCGGGACGTAGTCGTTGTACGACTGCCAGAACGGCGAGGTCAGCAGGGGCAGGATCACCCCGACCTTGCCGGTACCGCCGCCTCCCCCGCCACCCGAGGCGACGGTGTCCTTGGTGCTGCCGCATGCCGTGAGCACGAGGGTCACGCAGGCGGCCGCAGCCGCCGCACGCACCGCCCGCGACGAGATTCGCCTGTTCCGCACTGTTCTGCCGGCCATCTGACGGCTCCTCATTGAGCGTGATCGAGCAGGACGCGTGGCCGGAGGTCCCTCTTCCGACCGGGACGAATATTTATCAGACCACTTCCCCCTCACAACACCCTCCGACGCCAAATTTTCCTACTTCCAAGCCATAGTGGTCCGACCACTCCGGTCGTTAGACTGCGGCGCACCCGACAATCAGGAGGAAGTGGCGTGGACGAGCCGGCCCCGCAGAAGGGCACCGTGACGCAGCGCGCCATCGAGCGGATCAAGGCGATGATCGGCGAGGGCCGCCTGGAGCCGGGGCAGCGGCTGCCGACCGAGCGCGATCTGGCGGCCCAGCTGGGCATCTCGCGCAGCTCGATGCGCGAGGCGATCCGTGCGCTCACGGTCCTCGGTGTCCTGGAGGCGCGGCACGGATCGGGCATCTACGTCACACAGCTGGAGGCCGGCGACCTCCTTGAGACCTTCGGTGTCGTGGCCGATCTCTCGCGTGGCCCACGCCTGGTCGAGCTGCTGGAGCTGCGCCGGATCCTGGAGTCGACGGCGACCGCGCTGGCCGCCGCGCGGATCACCCCCGACCAGCTCGCCGAGGTGGAGAAGCATCTGACGGCGATGAACGCGACCGACGATCCGGAGCAGATCCTCGCGCACGACCTGGCCTTCCACCGCGAGATCGCGGCCGCCGCGGGCAACGACACGATGGCGGCCATCCTGGAGGGCCTCTCCTCACGCACCTTCCGGGCCCGTGTCTGGCGCGGCTACCAGGAGGAGGGCGCCTTCGAGCGCACCCGGCGCGAGCACGCGGCGATCCACCGAGCGCTGGTCGCCCACGACCCGGAGGCTGCGCGCGCGGCGGCGGCCGCGCATGTGGGTGAGGTGGAGGAGTGGCTGCGGACCCAGCTCAAGGCGTAGGTGCTCCCGCCGCAGCGGGCGGGCCGTCAGCCGCTCGAGCCGCGGGCCCACGGCCACTCCGGCCGCGGTGGGCTCGCAGCCGCCCATGCCTGGGGGTCAGAGCCGCCCCAGCCGTGGAACGTCCACAGCCGCCCAAGCGCCGGGACCACCGCCGCCCAGGCCCTGGGTCCACAACCCCTCCAGCCGGGGGGGGGCTCGCAGCCGCCCAGGCCCTGGGTCTACAGCCCCTCCGGCCGTGGGGGGCTCGCAGCGCTGATGGCTCGGGGCTCGAAGGCGCTCCCGCCATAGTGGGGCCGCAGCCATCAAGGTTCAGGGCTCGCGGTCGCGCCCGCCGTAGGGGGCCCGCAGCCGCTCATGGCTCGGGGCTCAGAGGTGCCCGCGCCTCAGCAGGGCCCGCGGCGGCTCATGTCGCCGCGGGCCCGCAGCCGTGCCGTGTCTCAGGCGCGCTTCAGCCTGAGCGTCACCAGTTCGAACGGGCGCAGCGGCACCGTGACCCGGTCGCCGTCCCGGAGCGGCGCCGCCGCCCCGGCGAGCGGCCGCTCCAGCAGGTCGGTCACCGTGACGGCCGCGATCTCGAAGCCCGCGGTGAGTGCGGCCCGCGTACGGCCGCCGTGGGACTCGTGGAAGCGGACCACCACGTCACCGCTGCCGTCGTCGGCGAGCTTGACCGCCGTCACGACGACCGCGTCCTGGTCCACGGTGACCAGCGGGGCGACCTCCCGCGAACCGGTCACCCGCCGTTGCGGCAGATTGATCCGCCACCCCTCGCGCACCGCGTCGCCGATCGCCGCGCCCGGCACCAGGGCGTGCCGGAAACGGTGGACGCCCTGGTCGGTCTCGGGGTCGGGAAAGCGCGGGGCGCGCAGCAGCGAGACACGCACCGTGGTGGTCGTACCGGAGTCGGTGTCGCGTACGGTCCGGGTGACGTCGTGGCCGTACGTCGAGTCGTTGACCAGCGCCACGCCCCAGCCGGGCTCCTCGATGTGCACGAACCGGTGGTTGCACGCCTCGAACTTGGCCGCCTCCCACGACGTGTTGGTGTGGGTCGGCCGGTAGAAGTGCCCGAACTGGGTCTCGGATGCGTACCGGTCGGCATGCACGTCGAGCGGGAAGGCGAGCTTCAGGAACTTCTCGGTCTCGTGCCAGTCCACCTCGGTGTCGATGCCGAGCCGTCGCTCGCCCGGCGCGAGCGACAGCACCTGAGTGACCCGCGACGCGCCGAAGGACCGTACGATCCGGACCGACGCGCCGTCCTCACCAGGCACGATCTCATCCGCGTCGACCAAGTCGGTGACCGTGTTGCGGTAGAACTCGTCCACGTCCCAGGCGTCCCACATGTTCGGGAAGTCGGGGTGGATCTGCAGCAGGTTGGCGGCCTGTCCGGGTGCAACGGTCTCGCGGCCGACGCCGAGATCGTACGCCGAGACGACCAGCCCCCGCGCGTCGATCTCGATGCGCAGCAGACCGTTGTCGAGGACGTAGCCCCCGTTCACGCGCGGAGCGAGCGCGGCCTCGCCCTCGACGAGGGGCGTACCGGCACCGCCGGCGGGCACGCCCTCCCGGCGGTGCGGCGCGGAGTTGAACAGCAGTGCCGCCGAGCCCTCGCCGGCCAGCGCACGCTGGGCCGCGTCGATGATGCCGTCCAGTTCCTCGGCGACCTTCTCGTACGTCCGGCGCGCCTCCCGGTGCACCCAGGCGATGGACGAACCGGGCAGGATGTCGTGGAACTGGTGGAGCAGGACCGTCTTCCAGATGCGGTCCAACTCCTCGTACGGATAGGGGAATCCGGTTCGTACGGTCGCGGTCGCCGCCCACAGTTCGGCCTCGCGCAGGAGGTGTTCGCTGCGCCGGTTGCCCTGCTTGGTCTTCGCCTGGCTGGTGAGCGTGGCGCGGTGCAGCTCCAGGTACAACTCGCCCACCCACACGGGCGCGTTGGGGTATTCGGCCTCCGCCTTCTCGAAGAACCTCTCGGGGGTCTCCCACACCACGGTCGCGGAGCCTTCGAGGTCGCGGAGCCGGCCCGCCTTGGCGATCATCTCGCGCGTGGTGCCGCCGCCTCCGTCACCCCAGCCGGTCGGCGCGAGGGAGTGCCGGGCGACGCCCTTGTCCTTGAAGTTGCGCGCGGCGTGGGCTATTTCGCTGCCCTTCATGGAGCAGTTGTAGGTGTCGACGGGCGGGAAGTGCGTGAAGATGCGGGTGCCGTCGATGCCTTCCCACTGGAAGGTGTGGTGCGGGAACCTGTTGGTCTGCGACCACGAGATCTTCTGCGTGAGCAGCCACTTGGAGCCGGCCGCCTTGACGATCTGGGGCAGCCCGGCGGCGAAGCCGAAGGTGTCGGGCAGCCAGGCCTCGTCGTTCTCGATGCCGAACTCGTCGAGGAAGAACCTCTTGCCGTGCACGAACTGACGGGCCATCGCCTCCGAGCCCGGCATGTTCGTGTCCGACTCGACCCACATGCCACCGGCGGGCACGAAGCGCCCGTCGGTCACCGCCTTCTTCACCCGTGCCCACACCTCGGGCCGGTGTTCCTTCACCCAGGCCCACTGCTGGGCCTGGGACATGGCGAAGACGAAGTCGGGCTCGTCCTCGATCAGGGCCGTCATGTTGGAGGTCGTGCGCGCCACCTTGCGGACGGTCTCGCGCAGCGGCCACAGCCACGCCGAGTCGATGTGCGCGTGTCCGACGGCGCTGATGCGGTGAGCGGAGGGGACAGCGGGCACGGACAGGACCTCCGCCAGGAGCGCACGGGCCGCGGCCGCCGTGCCGCCCACGTCCTGGAGGTCCACCGCGTCCAGGGCGCGCTCCACGGCCCGCAGGATGTCCCAACGCCGCGCCGACTCCACCGGCAGCTCGGCCATCAGCTCGCCGAGGACCTCCAGATCGATGACGAGCTGCCACACGGTCTCGTCGAAGACCGCCAGGTCCATGCGTTCCAAGCGGTACTGCGGCGCACTGCCCGCCGTCTCCTTGTCGCCCAGCTGCGTGGGCAGGAACGGGTGGTAGTCCAGGATCACCGGGTTGGAGGCCGCCTCGATGTGCAGCCGGACCTGCTCGCCGCCCTCCACCGGGGCGCCGATGCGCACCCACTGGTTGCGCGGGTTGAGGCCCTTCACCGGAGTGCCGTCGGGCCGGTAGACCAGCCCCTCGCACTGGAACCCGGGCATGTTCTCGTCGAAGCCGAGGTCCAGCAGCGCCTCGACGGTCCTGCCCGCCCAGGCCTCCGGCACGGTCCCGGTCACGCAGAACCAGCTGGTCCCCCACGGAGCACCCCAGCGCGCGCCCACCTCGATCGGCTCCGGCGCGGCCGCGAGCCCTTCGGCGACCGGCACGGGCTCGCCGGGCGCGTGCCACACCGCCACGTCCAGCGGTACGGACTCGGGGTACACGGCGGGGCGTATGCGCTCGTCGAGGACGCGCTTGAGGCGGGCTTCGACCAGGGTGCGGTCGTCATGCATGAGAGTGCTCCGTGGGGTGAGGGTGCGGGCTACCAGGTGTGGGTGGTCGTGGCGGGCGTCGAGACGGTGAACAGCTCCCCCACCGCGCGCAGTTCGAACCGCGCGGCCGACTCGCCCTGTTCGGGGGCGAGAGCACCGACGTAGAACGCGTGCTGGCAGGTGCCGCCGAGGAAGCGGCGTGTGCCGTCGGGGAGCGTCCGGTACAGCTCGTAGTGGCGTACGGGGCCGGGGGCGCCCTGCCACGCGAAACGCAGGTTGCCTCCGTCGGCGTCGGTGATGCGCAGGTCGGTGGGGGCGGCGGGGTTCACCACCGCGTCCCGGACGGCGAGCCCACCGAGGCGCCAGCGCACGGGCCCGGTGGTGGCGGTCAGCCGGACGCCGATCGCGCGCACGCTCCCCGACAGACCCGTGAGCCGGACGGTGGAGGTCTGCCAGCCGTTGCCGGAGGTCGCGGTCACCGGGAAGTACCTGTACGGCGGCGCGCCACCCGCGGCGCCCGGCTCGGCAGTGGCGACGGCCAGCTCCAGGGACACGCTGCCCGCATCGGTACGGTGGGTCAGCTCGACCACCGTCTCCGCGCCGAGCGGCAGCCGCGTCGCGTACAGGTCCAGCGTGGTCGGCGCGTCGAGAGCGCCGTCGACCAGGAGACTGCTGCCGCCGCGCCAGGCGTCGGCGAAGTCGAAGGTGACCAAGGGGCGCCCGCCGGTGGTGCGTACGACCCAGCGGCGGGACGGCAGCCGGTCCTGGAGGCCCAGGTGGTTCCATGCGGTGTCCGAGGTGGCCTTGCCCTTGTCGTACCACTTCAGTCCGTGGCCCGTGTTGAAGGAGCTGGCGAAGGGCACGGCGGTGACCGTCGAGCGGTCGGCGACGGACACGGCGGGGGCGCGCCAACCGGTTGTCGTGTCCGGCTTGGCGGGGTCGAGCGAGGCGCCGGTCCAGAACTTGTCGTCGGCGGCGTGGAAGTCGCCGGGCGTGCGGTTCGCGGGGAGGTGGTTGCGGGTCCACTCGGGCCGGTAGAAGCCGATGGACGTGACGTGAGCCTTGGTGGTCGGCACGATGGCGTCCCAATTGACCGAGGTGTTCGTGCCGTTGGCCTCCACGTCGACGCCCGCCCACAACTCGTAGCGGCTGCGACCGAGTTGCTGGGCCGTCGTCCCGGAGGAGGCCAGGCTGCTCGGGGACCAGCGGAAGTCGATGAACATGGAGTCGGCGGCCTGGAAGAAGGTCTTGTTCCGGTTGTTCAGCGCCCCCTGCCAGCTCACCGATCCGTTCACGGTCATCGAGTCGTACCAGGTGACGCGCTGCCCCTTCGCCGCCCCGAGCGTCTTCAATGTGCGCAGGAAGCCGAGCATGTCGGTGGCGAGCGCGGTGTTCCCGCCGTCGGTCTCGGCGTTGATGAACCAGCCGTCGAAGCCGTACGCCGCGGCGACGGCGACGAGTTGCGCGGCGAGCGGGTAGTGGCCGGTGGAGTCCTTCTGGACCAGGTCGCGGGTCCACTGGAGCCGGCCGCCGTAGGCGACGGGTGGCAGGAAGACATTGCCGAGGACGGGTACGCCGTGCCGGTGGGCCGCGTCCACGATCGGCGCGTTCGGCGCGAGGATCAGGCCCTCGCCGGACGAGCCGCCCCAGAAGACCAGTTCGTCCACGTAGGCCCAGTGGGTGAGGGCGTAGTAGTCGGCGGTGGGCGCCCCTTGCGAGGGGTTGCTCGACGTGGGGCCGAAGGAGACCAGGGACTGGATGCGGGCCTGCCCGGAGCGGGCCGTGGTGTTCGCGGGGGTCGGCGTGAAGCGCGCGGCGAGCGGCACCGACGCCGCGTTGAACGCGAGGTCCGCGTCGCTCTCGGCACGCCAGGCCTTCAGGCTGCGCCAGGTGATGCCGGTGCCGGGTGTGCCAGAGGGCAGTGATTCGGGGTACCAGTAGGAGGCGTAAGGCTGCAGGTCACGGGTGGCCGCGGCCGCCGTACCCGACAGGCCGGGGACGAGTCCCGCGGCGACGCCGGCTCCGGCGAGCAGGACGCTGCGTCTGCTGAGGTTCACTGTGTGCTCCGTATCGTTGGGGGACGGACTACGGTGCTTTCGGTGGTGCCTGCGGTCATTGGGTGACCTGTTCAGGGGTGACGACCTCGGTGATGCCCCGGGCCTCGCGGTGCTCCTTGTCGTCGGCGCGGCTCGCGAGAACCGTGGTGGGACGGGCCCCCTCGGCGGTCAGCCGGGCGAAGGCCTCGAAGACCGTGCCGCCGGGAGCACAGACGGAACGGCCCGGCCCGGTGTCGACGACCAGCGCGGTGGTGCGCGTGGCGGGCGCGTGGGGCCGGCCCTCCTTGACGATCCGGGCGATCGCCTCCCCGGCGGGCTTGGTCTGCCGGTCGCTGGTCAACAGGCCGAGGCTGTACTCCAGTTCGGGGAAGTCCGCGAGGTCACGGCTGACGTCGTGCGAGCACCACCAGGTCACGCCCCACATGTCGGGGCAGTCGAGGGCGTTCGCCACGGTCGCCTCCGTGAAGGCGGCCGCGTGCTCGGCCGGGATCAGGGGGGCCGGGGCGCCGACCTCCTGGAGCCAGACCGGGCGGTGCGGGTCGTCCGCCCAGGCCTTGGACAGCTCGATGAGGTACGCGGCGTGGTGTTCGGTGGCGACGCCCGTACGGCCGTGCCGCTGCGCCGTCCCGTTGAACACCCACGAGTGCACGGCGGTGACGGCGCCGAGCCGGGCCGAGTGCTCGGGCGTGAACGGCTGGTCGTCCTGGTACCAGGCGGCGTCGTACGAGGCGTGCAGATGCAGCTTGCCGGGGGCGCCCTCTTCGCAGGCGGCGAGCAGACGCCGAAGCCACGCCTCCGCCTGCTCCGGTGTGATGCGGTCCGGGTCGGGGTGCGGCCCGGCGGCGAATTGGTTGACCTCGTTCCCGAGGGTCATACCGATGAAGTTCGGCCGGTCGGCGAGCGCCGCGGCGAGGGTGCGCAGGTACGCGGCCTCCGCCTCGACCACCTGCGGATCGGTGAAGATGTTCCGCCGGTGCCAGGTCTGCGTCCACGCGGGCAGGAAGTCGAAGCTCGACAAGTGCCCTTGCAGTCCGTCCACGTTGACGTCGAGCCCGCGTTCGGCGGCCGCGTCGGCGAGTGCGACGAGTTGCTCGACGGCTCGTGGGCGGATCAGGGTGCGGTTGGGCTGGAAGTAGGGCCACAGCGGGAAGACCCGGATGTGGTCGAGGCCGAGCGCGGCGATCGAGTCGAGATCGGCGCGCACGGCGTCGAGGTCGAAGTCGAGCCAGTGGTGGAACCACCCTTCGCTGGGGGTGTAGTTGACGCCGAAGCGCACGGCAGTGGGCATGCGGGGTCCTTGCGAATCGGAAGTACGGGGAGGGGTCAGCCCTTGACGGCACCCTCGCCCACGCCGCGGAAGAAGTACCGCTGGAGACAGGCGAAGAGGGCTATCAGCGGCGCCACGGCGATGATCGTGCCCGCGGCGACGAGCCGTTCGTCATTGGCGAAGGTCCCGTGCAGATAGTTGAGTCCGATGGTGAGAGTGAACTTCGACGGGTCACTGAGGACGATCAGCGGCCACAGGAAATCGTCCCAGGCACCCATGAAGGCGAAGATCGCGACCACGGCGAGGGTGCCCCGCACCGATGGCAGCGCGATCCGCAGGAAACGCTGCCAGGCATTCGCCCCGTCGACGAAGGCGGCCTCCTCGATCTCGTACGGGAGGTTGAGGAAGGCGTTGCGCATCAGCAGCACGTTCATGGCGCTGATGCAGGCGGGCAGCACGACACCGATCAGTGTGTTGTTCAGACCGAGTTCCCGCATGGTTGTGAACTGGGCGATGATGATGCTCTCTGCGGGCACGAGCATCGCCAGGATGAAGACGAGTGTCGCGACGCGCCGGCCACGGTAGCGCAGCCGGGCCAGTGCGTAGCCCGCGAGCGCCGAACCGACGCAGTTCGTCACGACGTTGGCCGTGGCGACCTTCAACGAGTTGAGGGCGTAGTCCCAGACCGGAATGGTGTCGGCAACTCGCTTGTAGTTGTGCAGAGTCGGCTCGTCCGGCAGGAACGTGGGCGGCGAGCTGAAGATGTCCTCGTGCGACCCCTTGAGGGACGTCGACAGCTGCCACAGGAACGGTCCGACCGTCAGTGCGAGGACGGCGAGCAACAGCAGGTAGCGCAGGGCGAGTTCCCAGGCGCGGATGCGGCGGCCGTGCTCGTCGGCGATGCGGGGCTCCCGCGCGGCCGTCGGACGCTCCACCGGTCGTGTCTTCTCGGCGACGCTCACGCCTCCTCCTTCCGGTCGGCGCGCAGCACCAGCAGCATCAGGACGACGGTGACGACGAAGACGACCACCGAGATGGCGGATGCGTAGCCGACGCGGCCGGTCAGGCCGGTGCCGGTGCGCTGGACGAGCATCACGAGGGTGGTGTCCTCTCCTGCCGGGCCGCCGTCCGGGCCCGCCATCAGGTAGACCTCGGAGAACACCTTGAAGGCGGAGACCGAGGAGAGCGCCCCTACCAGGACCATCGTGGAGCGCACGGCGGGCACGGTGACCGTGAAGAAGCGACGCACCGCGCCGGCGCCGTCCACCATGGCGGCCTCGTGCAGCTCGCGCGGCACGTTCGCCAGCGCCGCCAGATAAATGATCATGTAGTAGCCGAGGCCCCGCCACACCGTGACGGCCATGGCGCTCAGCAGAAGCAGCCACTGGTCGCTGAGGAAGCCGACCCTGCCGACGCCGATCGTCTCCAACAGCGAGTTCACCAGGCCGCGTTCGTCCAGCAGCCACACCCAGATGAGCCCGACCACGACGATCGACGCGACGACCGGGGTGTAGAAGGCCGACCGGAAGAAGGTGATGCCGGGGATGTTCTTCTGGACCAGCAGGGCGAGCAGCAGCGGCAGCAGGACGAGCGCGGGGACGACCCCGAGGACGTACAGCGTGCTGTTGCGCAGCCCGATCCAGAACATGTCGTCGTGCAGCAGCTCTCGGAAGTTGTCGAGGCCCACGAATGTGCCCGGGATCAGGGTCCGGCGGTCGGTGAAGGCGTTGACCAGCGTGGAGACGAACGGGTACAGGATGAAGATGCCGGTGATCACCAGCCCGGGAGCGGCGAACAGCCAGGGGCTGGCGGGCAGGTGGCGCCGCACCCGCAGGGGACGCGGCGTCCGTGACGGGCGCCCCATCCCCTGCGGATGCCGCACCCCCGACGGACGCCGCACCCTCGACGGACGCTTCACCCCGGCAGCGGTGGAGGAACTCGCCATGTCGGATCAGCCCTGCTGCTGGAGGAGCCGGTCGCAGGCCTTGACAGCGTTGTCAAGAGCCGCCTTGGGGCTTTCCTTGCCTTGCAGCGCCTTGGCCACCTCGTTGCGCAGCGCGGTCTTCATCTGCTCGCTGAACAGGACCGGGGTGTAATTGACGGCGTTCTTCAGAGACTTCGCGGCCGCGATCCGCACCCGCGTCTCGTCCGTCCCGTCCTCCTTGGTGAAGTACGGGTCGTCGAGTGATCCGGCGGTGCTCGGGAAGATCGCCACCTTCTTGGCGAACGACATCTGGTTCTGCGCGTCGGTGACGTAGTGCGCGAAGGCGACCGCGGCCGGGGTGTGCTTGGTGCGCGAGTTGACCATCACGCCCATCACATACATGTTCACCTTGCCGGTGCTGGTGATCTGGTCCGTGATGCCGATGTTCTTGTACAGGTTCGGCGCCTGCTTCTTGAAGTTGCCGAGGTCCAGGGCGCTGCCCGGGTTCATGGCGACGGCCTCGGTGAGGAACTTCTTGCCGGACGACTCCGGGGTCGCGGTCAGCGCCTGCGGGTCGAGCGCCTTGGCGTCGTACAGCTCCTTGTACTTGGTGAGGAGTTCGACCCCCTTGGCATCGTTGAAGGCGAAGCCGGTGCCCTCCTTGTTCATCAGCTCGACGCCGTAGCGGCCGAAGTCCTCGATGGTGGGCACATTGGCGAGCGTGGCGACCTTGCCGTTGCTCTTCTTCGCCAACTGCAGGGCGTCGGCGAAGAGTTCGTCGTACGTCGTCGGCGGCTTGGAGGCGTCGAGTCCGGCCTGCTTGAAGAGGGACTTGTTGTAGAAGAGCGGGCCGGTGTTGAGGTACCAGGGGAAGGCGTACGTTCCCGTCATGCCCGGGATCTGGTGGCTTGCCCAGGCGCCGTCAAGGTACTCCTTCTTGTACTGCGCGGCCGCCTTGTCGAGGTCGAGCGCCAGGCCTGCCTTGGCCAGCGGTGCGACCAGGTCCGGGGAGACGTTGACGACATCCGGCAGGGTGCCGCCCGCCGCGTCCGCGCTGATCTTGTCGGCGTAGCCCTCGGCGGGCTGGTCGATCCACTTCACATGGGTGCCGGGGTACTTCTTCTCGAAGTCGGCGATCACGCCCTCGAAGTACGGCTTGAAGTTGGCCCTCAGGTTCCAGGTCTGGAAGGTGATGTCACCCTCGACCTTGCCAGAGGCGTCCGTCGAACCGCCGCCGTCGTCACCGGAGCCGCAGGCGCTCAGCGGCAGGACGAGGGCGACGGCGGCGGCGACTAGTGCTCTGCGGGGTATGGGCACGGTGACACGGCTCCCTTGCGGCGTCGGCGAGTGGTGGCGCCAGCGACCATGCCCGCCGTGCTCGCGGAAAGTCAATGGATTCGTTCCAGCTAATTGAATCCGTCTAGCATTAGTGCAGGTCAACGCCGTATCCAAGGACACTTGCAGATCAGGACTAATGCGCTTTAGGGTTCTATCACTCAAGCGCATTAGTACTCAGCTCGGAGAAATGGGGAGCCAACGTGCCAGCCAAGCGGTCTCCCGCGCGCCGGCCGACGATGAAGGACATCGCGCGGCGCGCCGGGGTCTCCGAGAGCGCGGTCTCCTTCGCGCTCAACGACCGGCCCGGAGTCTCCGAGGTCACCCGCGACCGGGTCCGCCGGGTCGCCGAGCAGCTGGGCTGGCGGCCCAGTACGGCGGCCCGCCAGCTGTCCGGCGAGGGTGCGGCCACGGTCGGTCTGGTCGTCGCGCGCCCCGCCGACACGCTGGGCGTGGACTCGTTCTTCCTCCAGCTGATCTCCGGCATCCAGGAAGTGCTGGCGGAGCGTCACCTCGGGCTGCTCTTCCAGGTGGTCGAGGACGTGGACGCGGAGTGCGCGGTCTACCGGCGCTGGTGGGCCGAGCACCGCGTGGACGGCGTGCTGGTCGTGGATCCGCGCGTCGACGATCCTCGTCCGGATCTCCTCGACGAGCTGGGCCTGCCCGCCGTGGTCACCGGCGGTGCGCCGGACGCCCGGCATCCCGGGCTGTCCATCGTCTGGGCGGACGACGCGGGCGCGATGGCCGCGGTCGTGGACGAGCTGCACTCGCTCGGCCACCGCCGGATCGTGCACATCGCGGGCCTGCCGGGTCTCGCCCACACCGAGCGCCGGATCCGCACCCTGCGCGCGGAGGCCGAGCGGCGGGGTCTGACCGAGGTGCGCTCGGTGCCGACCGACTACTCGGACGCGGAGGGCGCGGCCGTCACGCGCCGTGTCCTGGAGAGCGGCACACCACCCACCGCGCTGGTCTACGACAACGACGTGATGGCCGTCGCCGGGGTCGCCGCCGCGACGGAACTGGGCTTCTCCGTGCCGGGTGATGTGTCCGTCGTGGCCTGGGAGGACTCCGTCCTGTGCCGCATGGTCAAGCCCTGGCTGTCCGCGCTGTCCCGCGACACCGTGGAGTTCGGCCGCACGGCGGCACGGGAGCTGATCGTGCTGCTGGACGGCGGCCCGGCGCGGACGGTGCAGGTGCCGGTGCCGCGGTTGATCGAGCGGGACAGCACCGGGCGCTGCGGGGCGTAATACGGCGGGCGTGGACGTCATCCGGCAGGGGTGGACGTCGTGTCCGACGTCCACCCCCATGACGGCGCCCGGCGCCGCCCGTCCCGGTCTTCCTCCCGGGCGTCAGACCCGTGAGCGGTAGAGCCCGAACTCCGCGATCCGCGCCGCGCTTCGGGTCTGCGTCACCCGAAGCCGCCATCGCCTCGCCCGCGCGGGCGCCGGCAGCAGCAGGATCCTGCTCGCCCCGACCGTCCCGGCCCCGGCCACTCGGGTCCAGGTGCCGCGGCTGTAGGCCTCGACGACGAAGCCCTCGACCTGCTGTCCGTGCCGGATGTCCTCCGCGAGCCGTATCCGGTCCACCTCCTGTTCGGCACCGAGGTCGACGGTGTAGACGGTCGAGGAGTCCCTGACCAGGCGACCGCGGGCGAGATCCTCCGGAAGCTCCCGGTCGACCCGTTCGCGGAACTCCCGCAGCCGGGCCACATCGGCGGCGTGCAGCAGCCCCTGGGTGTCCGGAGGAATGTTGAGCAGCAGCACCGAGTTGCGCCCGACCGACCGGAAGTAGATGTCGGTCAACTGCTTGACGCTCTTGGGCTGTTGGTCGGGGTGGTAGAACCAGCCGTCCCGGATGGACACATCGCACTCGGCCGGCCACCACTGCAGATGGTCGGCCACCGGGCGGGCAGCGAGCAGCGCCTCGCGGCTCCCCTCGTCGGGGGCGTCATAGGCCAGCGCGTAGTCCGTCCGCCCGTAGTCCTTCTCCTTGACGGGTATGACACTCCACTCGTCCTCGCGGGCCAGGCCGCCCTCGTTGCCGACCCAGCGCACATCGGGCCCCGACACCGCGATCGAGGCATCCGGCGCGAGGGCCCGCACCAGGGCGCACCAGCTGTCCCAGTCGTACTTCTCCACCTTGTCGGGGGGAATGCGTCCCTGGGCCCCGTCGAACCACACCTCGTCGATGGGCCCGTACTCGGTGAGCACCTCATGGAGCTGGTTGAGCATGTGGGCGCCGTAGTCGGTGGCCTGCAGCGCGAAGGACGGCTGATCCGCGCGGTTCTCCCCGGCGACGGGCGTGGGGATGGTGCGCTCGGAGCGGGCGCTTCCGTTGGCGTACACTCCGTGCAGGTACTGGTTCTCGTCGGCTGGTGAGATGTAGACGCCGACCTTGATGCCGTACCGGCGCATCGAGTCGGCGAACGAGCGCAGGACGTCGCCCCGTCCGGCACGCCAACTGCCGGCCGCCACCGAGTGGTTGGTATAGCGCGACGGGTAGAGCACGAAGCCGTCGTGGTGCTTGACGGTGAGGATCGCGAGCTTGAAGCCGCCGTCGCGCAGGGCGCGCGCCCACTGGTCGGTGTCGAGGCCGACGGGCTGGAAGACGTCGGGGTCCTCGTCACCGGTCCCCCACTCCAGACCGGTGAAGGTGTTCACGCCGAAGTGCAGGAAGGCGGTGCGCTCCAGGCGCTGCCAGGCGATCTGTCGGGCGGTGGGGCGGACGCGTGAGGCCTTGCGGACCAGTTCCTCCTGGCTGTCGTCGGGACTGACGGGGATGCGGTAGCCGTGCTCTTCCGGGAAGTGAGATGCGGCCGGTGCCGGCGGGCGGCCGCCGGACGCGGCGAGCGCGGTGGACGTACTGACGGACGCGGCGGTGGTGGCGGCCGCCGTGACGAACAGGCGTCTGGAGAGGGCCATGCGGGTGGATCTCCTCCGGTCAGAATGTGGTCAACCTCCACAGGGCGGGCTGCTGTTGGTCCGGCGGATACTGGACGAGGCGACCGTCGTCGTTCGCGTGCACCGCCATCCGCGTGATCGCGTTGACGAGTCGGTAGCCACCGTCCGCGCGCTGCACCTCCCAGCGCTGCAGGGTGTCCGAGGCGGCGCAGACCTCCTCGGTCACCGAACTTCCGGGCTCCAGCGGAACGCTGAGCGTGAGCTTGCCGCTACGGGTCTCCAGGCAACGGCCGTTCGCGACGGACTGCAAGGTCACGTAGCCGTCCGGAGTCCGCCGCACCCGGAAGGCCCCGCTCACCTTCCCGCTGCTGAAGGTGTACTTCCCGTCGGCCACCGGCACCCGGGCCAGGCCGCGCCATCCGGGAGCGTGCCCCACGGCCGTGCCCCGGGCGGCGAACTCGGCATAGGTGGGGTCGGGGTGCGGCGACCCCCAGGTCGCCTGGGCGATGTGCCCCAGCGCCGGGGTCAGGCCACTCTCGACCTCGTTCTCGGTCTCACCGCGCCCGTTGTCGGGCCAGAGACTGATCTTCGCCCCGGTGATCCCGTCGCGCGAGAGGAGTTTCTCGCCCTCGAAGCTGCGCGGGTCCCAACTCTGGTCGTACAGCGCCTCGGTGTTCGTGTGGAAGCCGCCGCGTACGAGGTAGAGGGAGTAGGCCGCGTTCATCAACGGGTGACCTTGGGCGATGAGTCGGCTGGGTTTCGTGGTCACGTTCAACCAGTGCTCGACGGTGGTGCCGGCCGCGACCGGCACGGTGTTGGCGCCGGTCAGACCGTCGTTCCAGATGCGCAGCTTCTTTCCCTTGCTGCGCGCGTAGGCGTGCACGCGGTTGACGAAGTCGATGAACGCGTCCTGAGGCGTGGCATTCGCCCCGTACTTCGCCTGTGCGTACTGGAGGATCTGGGGATACTTGGCGAAGTCCGAGCCGAGCATGTACTCATCGGCACCCATGTGCCAGGAGTCGGCCCTGAACACCTGCGCGTACTCGTCGATGAGGCTTGTGTAGTAGGCGAAGGCCTCCGGCTTGGTGATGTCGAGGCGGGCGGGCTGCCTGTTCCCGTCGGAGTCGGTCAGCTGCAGATCCGGCCGGTTCTCGATCCAAGGGTCCATATGGCCTGGTGAGTTGATCTCGGGGATGATCTCGACGTGGTACTTCTCGCCCAGGGCGACGAGCCGCCGTATCTCGTCCTTGGTGTAGTAGCCCCAGGTGTTGGCCTCGGGGTGGATGTCGCTCTTCACCTTGAGTTCGAGCAGCAGCTGGTTGAGCTTGTGGTACGCCATGTCGCGTACGAGGTTCTCCAGCCAGGCCGTCGAGATGTGGATGTAACAGGCGCAGACGCCGACACCGCGCTCCTTGTACCGGGGCACGTCGACCGTGTGTCCGGCGGGCACGCGGTCGTTCTGGGCGAGGAGTTGGAGAAGCGTGCGGGTGCCGTAGAAGGCGCCGGTTCCGGTGGCGCCGGTCACCGACAGGCGTTGGCCCGCGCTCAGTTCGTATCCCTCGGTGCCGAGCTTCGCCGCCGACGGATCGACGTCGATCACCACGTCGCCGGGGCGGGCACCCCCGCGCACGACGGGAACCGAGCCGTGCCCGGCCGCACGCAAGTCGTCGGCGAGGGTGTCGGCGACCTCCCGTGCGGCCTTGTCCGGCGCGACTATGCGGGCATCCCGGCCCAGGGCATAACTCCCCTGTGCGGCCTCCCAGTTGGACAGCGCCGGGACCGTGCTGGGCGCGGGTGTCTCTGTCCGGGCCGCCGCCGGCAGGGGCGCGGCGAACAGCAGCAGCGCCGCCGCGACACCGATGAGCCGAGACCGTCCGCCACGCGTTTCAGGCATTCCACTCCACCTTGAACACCCACACGTACTGGCCGGACTTGCGGGCCGCCTCCGGGACGTCGATCACCAACGAGCTGTTGCTCACCGTCCAGGTCAGCGGCCGGTCGTGGCCCAGCATCGTGACCTTGTCGCCGCTGCGGACCGGCACAGGCGCCTCGACGGTCAGCTTGCTGCCGGGCATAGTCAGCGAGTGGATGTAGAAGGCCTTGTTCTGCCGGACCGTGAACCGCAGGTCCTCGCCGAGCTGGGCCATGCGCGACCAGTACGTGGTGTCGTAGATCGCCTCGCCGTTGGTCTTCAGCCACCGGCCTGTCTCCCGCAGCCGGGTCTGCATGATCTCCGCGATGGTGCCGTCCGCGCGCGGACCGATGTCCAGCAGGAAGTTGCCGTTCTTCGACACGATGTCGACCAGGCTGCGCACGACCTCCTCGGCGGTCATGTACTCGGCGTCGGGCGTCGCCTGGTTGTAGCCGTAGCTGAACGGGTCGAGGCCCCGGCTGGACTCCCACTTCGCGACGACGGTGTTCTCGTATGTCGTGTACTCGGGGGTGGTGAAGTCGTGGAAGCCGATGCCGGAGCGGTTGTTGACGGTCACCTCGTACGGCTTCGGCCGGCTCTTGCCGTGGTTGAAGTACTCGGCGAGCACATGCACGCTGTCGTTCGCCCCGCCGATGTCGCACCACAGGACGGACGGGTCGTAGCCGTGGATCAGTTCCAGCATCTGCGGGGCCTGGTAGTCCTTCACATAGTCCTTGCCCGCGGTGTATCCGGTATACGGAAGCTGCTCCAGGGTGTACGGATTACGCGGCGCGTGGCCCATCCACGGGTTGTCGGGGTTGAACCACTCGGGCATGGAGAAGTACAGCCCGCGGTGCAGCTCGGGCGTGAACCGCTTCGACGCGTCGAAGAGTTCACGGATCAGGTCCCGCTTCGGGCCCATCTTCACGGCGTTGCGATCGGCGACCTTGGTGTCCCAGAGGGCGAAACCCTCGTGGTGTTTCGAGGTCAGGACGTGGTACTGGGCTCCCGCGTCCCGGAACAGCTCCACCCACGCCCGCGGGTCGAACTTCTCCGCCGTGAACATCGGGATGAAGTCGTCGTAGGCGAAGTTCTCGCCGTACTTCTCCCGGTGGTACGCGTAGACCGCGTTGTCCGGGCTCTGCATGTGGTTCCAGTACCACTCGGCGTACTGTTTGCCGACCGGCGACCAGGCGGGCACGGAGTAGACGCCCCAGTGGATGAAGATGCCGAACTTGGCGCGGTGGAACCAGTAGGGGGCCTGGTGGCCGGAGAGGGACTCCTCGGTCGGCCGGTAGTCGGGGATCCCCAGGGTCAGCTTGCGGCTGCTGGAGGTGACTTGCCCGCCGCGTCCATTGACGACCACCTTGCCCTCCTGTGCGGTGCCGGGTGCCGTGCCGACGCGGCTGCGGATGCCGATACGGACGCGGGCCTGCTCGCCCGGGTCGAGGCGGGTCACCGGCGCGGTCTCGACGGTGCGGGCGCCCGGCACGTCGACGCCGACCGACACAAGGTCATCGGCGAGGACGACGACCGTGCCCGCGTTGACGACGGTGGCTTCGACGCTCTGGGCGCCGCTCGACTCCAGCAGGGAGAAGGTCGAGTGCGCGTCCCGCAGGGCCAGCGCCCGTCCCTGGGCGGCCGGCTGGAGGGACAGGGCGAAGACGTGCAAGGACGCCTTGTTCTCCTCGGCCGGGTTGGTGACCGGCAGGGTCAGGGCGACCGCGTCACGCTGCGGATCGATCCAGACTTCGGCCGTGCCGATGCCGACGCCGTGCTCGTCCTTGGTGCCGTCCGGCTTGTAGCGGTACGGGGCCGAGAGCGAGCCGCCCGCCGAGTACCAGTCCGCGCCGCCCAGCCCGGCACTGGTCGTCGAGCCGTCGGCGTAGTGGACGGTGGCCTTGCCGGTGGCGTTGCCGTAGCTGCCCGCCGTGAGGAACAGGGCCGAAAGGTAACGTCCCTTGGGCAGATCGATGCGCTGCCCAAGGGCCACCACGTTGTTCTTGGCGCCCGCGGCGGATGACGGGAAGAGGAAGGAGATCCCGTCGACCTCCACTCGTCCGGCGGGCAGTTCCTCGCCCGGGAACGTGTAGCCCGAGCCGTCGAAGTTCCCGCCGCGCGCCGCCGCGGAGTCGATGCCGTCGTTGTCGAGGTACGCGTCGAGCGGCACGGCTATCGGGTCGGGGACGGGCACCCACGGGCCCTGTTGCTCTCCGGCGGCGGCCCGCACTCCGGCCGCGGCTCCGGTCGGCGCCCCGGCTGCCGCACCGGCCCGCGCTTCGGCAGGGGCGGCGAGGGGAAGAGTGGCCGCGACGGCGGCTCCGGCCGCGGCTCCCAGTACCTGACGTCTTGGATGCAAACTCATGAGCGGCTCCCATTCATCGGATGTCTGATGATTGATCTGCCGCGAAACCGTGTCAATGGGGCCTGCAGTCATGGAAGTTGAGCAAGTGATCGGATGATCTCCCGCTCTGGGGAGATACCGGGCAGCCCCCGCACGAAAGTCCAAGAGGACCGCACCGAATGTCCAAGGCAGACGGCTCTCGACGCGGCACCCCGCCCCCGGGCAGAGTGCTTCCCGTACTACTCACGAGTACGACCACGAGGACCACCGAGCACGACAAGGAGCGCCCGTGACCACCTGGGTCGGCCGGACCGCCGCCGAGATCGCCGCAGCCGTACGCGAGAAGCGGGCCACGCCCCGCGAAGTGGTGGCCGAACACCTCGCGCGGATCGAGCGGCTCGACGGCCGCGTAGGCGCCTTCCGCACCCTGCGGGCACAGGCGGCCCTCGCCGAGGCCGACGAGCTGGCCACGAAGGATCTCGGCGAACTCCCCCTCGCGGGCGTGCCCGTGGCGGTCAAGGACAACCTCCCGGTGCGGGGCGAGTCGAACCGCAACGGCTCCGCCGCCACCCAGGACACGCCCGCCGACCACGACCACGCGACGGTGGCCCGACTGCGTGCGGCAGGCGCCGTGGTCGTGGGCCTGACCAACGTGCCCGAGCTCTGTGTCTTCGGCACCACGGACGGTGCGCACGGAACCGCCCGCAACCCGTGGGACCTGACTCGCACGGCTGGCGGTTCGTCGGGCGGCAGCGCGGCAGCGGTCGCCGCCGGCATGGTGCCGATCGCGCTCGGCAACGACGGGATGGGCTCACTGCGCATCCCGGCCGCCAACTGCGGTCTGGTCGCCCTGAAGCCGGGCCACGGCGTGGTGCCCGCCGGGATCGGTCACGGAGACTGGTTCGGGATGTCGGAGAACGGTCCGCTGGCCACCACGGTCGAGGACGCGCGGCTGATGTTCTCGGTCCTCGCGGACACCGAGGTGGTACGCCCCTCGGAGACCGTCACCCGGAAGGTCGCCCTCTCCGTGCGCAGCCCGCTGGCCGGCGTGAGCGTCAGCCGTCCGTATACGACCGTCGCCCGGGCAGCGGCTCAGCTGCTGGCCGGGGCGGGCCATCGGGTGCGGCCCGCCGAGCCGCCGTACCCGCTCTGGCTGAGCACGACGTCGCTCGCGCACTGGACGGCGGGCACCGCGGTGGACGCCGAGGATCTCGACCCGCGCCGGCTCACCCGCCGTACCCGCGTGCACGCCGCCGTCGGTCGCCGTTTCCTGGCCGGTGTCCGCAAGAGCGGCCGCCGCGAGCAGCTGCGCGGGCGCCTGGAGCCGTTCTTCGCGGAGCACGACGTGCTGCTCACCCCGGCGCTCGCCCGACGCGGGCCCGCCGCCGCGGCCTGGCACGAGCGGGGCTGGCTGCGCAATCTGGTGGCCAACACGAACTACTCACCGCTGACGCCACCGTGGAACCTGACCGGTTGGCCCGCGATGTCGGTGCCGTTCGGGACGCTGCCGAGCGGCGCCCCGTGCGCCGTACAGCTCGTCGGCCGTCCGGGGTCCGAATCGACTCTCCTGGAAGTGGCGGGACACCTGGAGGAACTACGCCCGTGGCCACGTACGGCGCCGCTCGACTAGCGAACGCCTCCGCTGCAGAAGAGAGCCGGTCGGGGGCCTCGCTCGTCCCGGTCAGAGCGCCCGGTACATGATGTGCAACCCCACCAGCCCGTGCCGTGGGTGCTCGTACGCTTCCGGCACGGTGCCCAGGATCGTGAAGCCGAGCGAAGTCCACAGCGTGACGGCCGGGTTGGTCTCCACGACGGCGTTGAACACCATGCCGCGATAGCCGTCGGCCCTCGCCACGGCGAGGATGTGTTCGGCGAGCGCACGGCCGATGCCCTGTCCGGACCGGTCCGGGTCGACCATGAATCCGGCGTTGGCGATCCGGGCGGCGGGACCACCGAAGTTCGGGGTGACGTAGGCGGAGCCGACGATCGCTCCGGTGTCGTCCTCGGCGACGTACACCTGCTTGCCCGGGCCCATCCACAGGGCGCGGGCGGCTTCCTCGGAGGTGTCCGGGTCCCAGGCGTAGGTCTCGCGGGCGGCGACGATCCGGTGCCAGAAAGGCCAGATCCGCGGCCAGTCGTCGGCCGCGGCTTCTCTGATCAGCATGGGCGTGAGTCTGGCACGCCCATGCTGTCAGCGATCGCGATGGGTCCTACCGGGGGTCGATCGCGATGGGTCCTGCTCGGTCAGTCGACGCTGGGCAGGATGTGGGGCTCGGCGAGGTCGTCCTCGTAGCCCGCGAGACGGATCGGGGCTGACCTGGCCCACACATCCAGGCTGCCGAGTTCCTTCTCGGGCCCACGGCCCGCACGCTCCGTGCGTTCCTTGGGGCGCTGATCGCGATTCGTCTTCTCCGGTGTCACCGCGCACTCCTTATGTGTCGGGTCACCCTCGGGACGTACAGGGCCGGTCCGCTCCGGTCGCCTGACGCCCGCTCGGGTCTGAGTCGAAGGCAGTGAGAGGACGCGGTGGCGCCGGTAACTCGTACCAGAGCAGGCCGTGATGACCGGCTTGTCCCGGGACGGACCGTGGGCGTGGGTGGAACCCGGAAAAGCTGTCCGTCTGGTACAGGGTAACCAAATGAGCGGGTGCCCGCTCGATGGGGCTGAAAACAAGAGGTTACTGTCTCGAGTCGCTCAGCGCCCATCAGGACCCGATCTGCGGCGATTTGAAACACGATGCCCACTTCGGTGCCACCCATTCGGCTCAATACCGACTGTGGGCAGGGTCACTGAACCGCCCCCGGGTCATCCCTGATCCCACCGCCCCGGAGAGAGTCGAACCGATGAACGCGATCCTGCACGCACTGTCCCTCACGGGATCGATGACCTGGGAGATCACCTGGGCGCTGATCCTCGGCTTCGGTCTGTCCGCCGTGGTCCGGGCGGTGGTACGGCGGACCACGGTGGTACGGCTGCTCGGCGATGACCGCCCCCGGACGCTTGCGCTGGCCGCCGGGCTCGGAGCCGCGTCCTCGTCCTGCTCGTACGCGGCCGTCGCGCTCGCGCGCTCGCTGTTCCGTAAGGGTGCGGACTTCACGGCGGCCATGGCCTTCGAGATCGCCTCGACCAACCTGGTGGTCGAACTCGGGGTGATCCTCGCCCTGTTGATGGGATGGCAGTTCACGCTCGCGGAGTTCGTCGGCGGACCGGTCATGATCGTGCTGCTGGCCGCGCTGTTCCGGCTCTTTCTGCGCGAGCGGCTGCTGCGGCAGGCCCGGGAGCAGGCGGAGCGCGGGATCGCCGGGTCCATGGAAGGACATGCAGCCATGGACATGTCAGTCCGGCGGAAAGGGTCCTTCCTGCGGCGGCTGCTCTCCGACGACGGCTTCACCTCGGTCTCGCACGTCTTCGTCATGGAGTGGGCGGCGATCCTGCGGGACCTGGTGATCGGTCTGCTGATCGCGGGCGCGATCGCGGCCTGGGTGCCCGACGCATTCTGGAGCTCGCTCTTCCTGGACGGGCATCCGCTCGCCGCGAAGCTGATCGGCCCGCTCGTCGGACCGCTGGTGGCGATCGCCTCGTTCGTCTGCTCCATCGGAAACGTGCCGCTGGCCGTGGTCCTCTGGAAGGGCGGCATCAGCTTCGGCGGCGTGGTCGCGTTCATCTTCGCGGACCTGCTGATCCTGCCGATCCTGAACATCTACCGAAAGTACTACGGGCCGCGCATGACCGCCTTTCTGCTGGTCACCTTCTACACCGCCATCGTGCTCGCCGGATACCTCGTGGAGTTCGTCTTCGGCGGCCTCGGGCTCATCCCCGATCAAGCCGACGCGATGATCCCCATGGAGGGCGTCTCCTGGAACTACACGACCTGGCTGAACATCGTCTTCCTGCTGGTGGCCGCCGTTCTGGTGTGGCGATTCCTGCGTACGGGAGGGCCGGCCATGCTGCGGATGATGGGCGGGGCACCGGAACCGGCGGACCAGGACCACCGGCACTGAACACGGGTGTGCAGTTCAGGTCCCGTTGGCCGATTCGCAAGGCGGCCATGATCTGCTGACGCCCGGCAACGGCTTTTCTCGCGGGAGGACTGACGCATGGAGCTGCGCAGCGTCGAGGAGCTGATGGATCTGCTGCACGCCTGCCGGGGCGCCTGGGACACCCCGGACCGGTCGGGCGACCCGGTCGATCTGCACGACCACGCACTGCAGACCGCCGCGCTACTGCGCCGCGGCCATCCCAGCGACAAGGAACTCCAGGTGGCGGGCCTGGTGCACGACATAGGACATCTGCTCAGGCCGGGCGACGACGCGGGACACGCCGACCACGCGGCCGACGCGGTACGTCCACTGCTCGGCGAACGGGTCTCCCGCCTCGTACGGCTGCACGTGGCGGCGAAGCGCTATCTGGCGACCACGTCGCCGGGCCGCGGGCTCTCTCCGCAGAGTGCGCTGACCCTGACCGTGCAGGGCGGCGCCATGACACCGCGGGAGGCGGCCGCGTTCGAGCACGATCCACTCGGGGAGGACGCGGTGACCCTGCGGCAGGCCGACGACGCGGGCAAGGTCGTCGGACTGGACGCCGGGGTCATGGAGGACTGGCGCACGGTGCTGGAGCTGGTGGCGGCGCAGCACTCGCGACTGGGGGCCTGACCGACGGCTTCCACGGCGCCGGGGACGTCGGCTTGCACAGCGGGGACCCCGCTTTCACAGCCGAGGGCTGTCGGCCGGCACGGCCGAGGGCTGTCGGCTGACGGTCCGTCATGAGATCGTACGCGGATGACGTCGCCGTACGGGCTCGAAGGCAGGACCGCCATCGTCACCGGGGCCTCGCGCGGGATCGGCCTCGCCGTCGCCGCCGCGCTCAGCGAGGCCGGAGCGCGTGTATGCGTGACCGCCCGGGATCCCGACGGGGTGGCCCGGGCCGCCGAGCGGCTCGGCGGCGTCGGGCTCGCCGGTTCGGTGGCCGACCCCGCACATCTGTGGGAGCTGACCGAGCTGGCGCTGCGGGAGTTCGGGCGCATCGACGTCGTGGTGAACAACGCGGCGACCAACCAGCCGTACGGCCCGCTGATGGACACCGACCCGGACCGCTGGCGCGAGGCGTTCACGGTCAACGTCGAGGCACCGCTGCGGCTGGTGCAGTGCGCGTGGCGGGCGTGGATGAGCGAGCACGGTGGCGCGGTGGTGAACGTCTGCACGGAGGGCGCCGGGCACGTCGGGCCGCAGGTGGGCGCATACGGCACCAGCAAGGCCGCCCTGCTGCACCTGACCCAGCAGCTCGCCGGTGAGCTGGCCCCGAAGGTGCGGGTGAACTCCGTCTCCCCCGGTCTCGTCCGCACCGAGATGGCCCGCTTCGTGTGGGAGCACGCCGAGGACGAACTGGGTGCCGGACTGCCCCTGGGCCGCATAGGCCGGCCCGAGGACATCGCCCGGGCGGTCACCTGGCTGGCCTCGGACGCGGCCGAGTGGATCACCGGCGCCGATCTGCTGGTCGACGGCGGTACCCGGGTCAGAGCCGCGCACACCGCCCCTCGCGGCCACGCCGTGCACGAGCGTCTACGGACGCGGGCTCCGGACGTCTAGAGACCCCTCCGGCTCCGCTGGACGCCGCTTGGGGGCCCGCCCGCCCCGGAGAACCACGTGCGGACACCGCCGGCCCCGCACGACGGGCCCCGCACGACGCACCGGCTCCGCGGGGCCAAAAACCGCTACCTCGGGGGGGTCGAAGGGTCACCATGAGTGTCCGGCGGCAGGCACACCACCAGGGCGAGCCACCGCCGAGGGCAGCCACGACCGCGACACACAGGTCAGGACGGCGTACTCGGGCGGGTACGCCGTCCGCGACCGTCTACGGTCATACGCACCACCTCACTCATGACGGCGGCCCGATGTCCCTCACGGGAACAGAGCGATCCCTACCAGGACCAGCAGGACGATGCCGACGACGAGGGCGACCGTGGCCCATGTCCCCCGGTGCTTGACCGGAGCCGTGCCCCCGCCTCCGCGGGGCCGGTCCTCGGGCAACGTGGGATGGGCCGGGCGGCCGCTCGCGTAGAACTCTTCGTCGGTCGGGTAGTGGTTGCGCGGATCTTCGAAGGCCCGCGGATCTATGTCGTGTGGACTGCCCATCGGAACTCCCCGCGCGGTACTCACCAGGGTCCGGTCACCCCACGGGGGCCGGGGTACACGTCACGGCCGGCGGATCACCACTTGCCGGGCGCGTAGTCCTTGAGGAAGACGCCGTAGAGATCCTCGCCCTGCTCTCCGCGCACAATCGGATCGTAAACCCGTGCGGCCCCGTCGACCAGGTCGAGCGGTGCGTGGAAGCCCTCCTCGGCCAGGCGCAGCTTGTCGTAGTGGGGGCGCTCGTCGGTGATCCAGCCGGTGTCGACCGAGGTCATGAGGATGCCGTCGGTCTGGAACATCTCCTGGCCGCTGGTCCGGGTGACCATGTTCATGGCGGCCTTGGCGGCGTTGGTGTTCGGGTGGCCCGCGCCCTTGTAGCCGCGGCCGAAGACGCCCTCCATCGCGGAGACGTTCACGACGTACGCGCGTCCACTCGTCGCCTTCCTGGCGGCCTCGGCCATGGCCGGCCGCAATTTGCCGATCAGGATGAACGGCGCCGTGTAGTTGCACAGCTGGGTCTCGAGGAGCTCCACCGGGGAGATCTGCTCGATGGTCTGCACCCAGGTGTTGGTGTCGACGACGTCCGGGACCAGGCCGCCCGCGTCGATGGCGGTGCCGTCGAGGTGCCGGGCGACGCTGGCGTTGCCCGCGACCAGGGCAAGGTCGGCGACCTGCTGGGCATCGAGACCGCTGATGCCGACGGGCAGCGCGGCCAGGCCGTCGACCGCGCCGGAGTTGAAGGCGCCGATGACATGGTGGGCGGGCAGCTCCCCGACAGGCAGCGGGGCGCTCTCGCCCTCGACCAGGGCTGCGTAGGCGGAGGGCAGACGGCGTACGGTCTGCGTCGCGTTGTTGATGAGGATGTCGAGCGGTCCCGCCTCGGCGATCTGGTCGGCGAGGGCCACGGCCTGAGCCGGGTCGCGCAGGTCGATGCCGACGACCTCGAGACGGTGGATCCAGTCCGCCGAGTCGTCCATGGCCTTGAAGCGGCGGATGGCGTCCTTGGGGAACCGTGTGGTGATGGTGGTGTGCGCGCCGTCGCGCAGCAGCCGCAGCGCGATGTACATACCGATCTTGGCGCGGCCTCCGGTGAGCAGTGCGCGCTTGCCGGTGAGGTCGGCGCGGGCTTCGCGGCGGGCCCGGTTCTCGGCGGCGCAGTTCTGGCAGAGCTGGTGGTAGAAGTAGTCGACCTCGACGTACCTCGTCTTGCAGGTGTAGCAGGAGCGCGGGCGCTGGAGTATCCCCGCGATCTCGCCCGCCTCGGTCACGGAGGAGGGCAGGATGCCCTCCGTCTCGTCGTCGATGCGCTGCGCGGAGCCGGTCGCGGTGGCCTCCGTGACCGCCTTGTCGTGGGCGGTCTTCGCGGCCCGGCGCTCCTGACGGCGGCGCTGCTTGACCATGCGGTAGATGCCCGCGGTGGCGCGGCGCACCGCGATGGCGTCGGGGTGGTCGACCTCGATCTTCTCGAGTTCGTCGAGCACGCCGAGGCAGACGGCCAGCCGCTCGGGGTCGATGCCGGGCCCGTAGGAGACCTCTGCCGTGTCGACGGCGGAAGTCGCCCGGTCGTCCCCTGCCGTGTCCACGGCGAGAGCCGCCTGGCCGTCCTCTGTCACCGTCATCGCCGTTGCCGTTCCTCGGGTTGTGCGCCGCGTTCGAACCGCGCTCGCTTTCGAAGGCGGAATTTTACGGAGCAATGGTGCGCGGCACCAAACCCGAGATGATCAACGGCCGTCAGGAACCGCATGCGGCGGTCAGTGTCTCCACCTCCTCGGACAGCGCACGGGCCAGCAGATCGAGGTCCGGCACGGCCTCCGCGTCGGCGACGAGCCCGTAGTGGACGCGCCCTCGGTAGGTTGAGACGGCCACCGCCAGCGCCTGCCCACGGGCCAGCGGGGCGAACGGATACACCTCGGCGAGTGGGCAGCCGCCGAGCTTCAGGCCGAGGCTGGGCAGCGGCACGCTGGTGACGAGGATGTCGAACAGCAGCCGGGCCGCCTGGCCGACGACGGGCCCGCCGAGCCGGTGCCCGAGCGGCGGCACATGGTCGGCGAGCAGCGCCACGGCGCCCGCTCCCCTGTTGGGCCCCGCGTCCTTGTTGCGGTCCATCGCCGTACGCACCGTACGCAGCCGTCCGAGCGGGTCCGGATCGTCGACGGGAAGCCGTATCAAGTACCCGGAGAGCCGGTTGCCCTGTGGGTGGGCGGTGCGCGGGCGGCGCTTGGAGACGGGGATCAGGGCGCGCGGCGCGACCCCGTGGCTGCCGTCACCGCGTTCGTCGAGCCAGCGGCGCAGAGCGCCCGCGACGACGGCGATCAGGACGTCGTTGACGGTGCCGCCCACGGCCTTGCGGACGCGGTGCACCTCATCGAGGTCCAGGATCACGCCCGCGGTGCGCCGGGTGCCCGTGGGCTGCGAGGTGAGGGCGGGCGAGGACCGTACGCCCAGGGTCGCGCGGGCCACGGAGGTGCCGATGTCGAGGGCGCGGCCCACGTCGGAGAGGGTGCCGCGGACCAGGCCCGGCAGCTTGCGCACGTCCGGGAAGAGCCCCCGGGGCGGCTCCGCCGGGCGCGGGCGGGGCTCCGGCATGTCCATCGGGTCCATGATGGCGGCCGCGAGCATCAGCGCCCTCAGTCCGTCGGCCAGCGCGTGATGGAACTTGAAGAGCACGGCGAAGGACACACCGTCCTCGCCGGGCAGTACATGCGCCTCCCACGGCGGCCGGCCGCGCTGCAGCGGGCGTTCCATCAGCCGGCCCGCCACCGCGTGGAAGTCCCCGGTCGGCGCGTGCAGCCGGACATGGTCGAGCGGCTCGAAGTCGGGCGCGGGCTCCCGGGTCGCGCTCCCGAAGGCGAGGGGGGCCAGTGGCTCCCACACGTCACGGATCCGCATGCGCAGCCCCGGCACCGCGGCCGCGCGTGCCGCGAGCAGATCGGCGGCGTGCGCGCCCGCGGTGGGCGAGTGGGCCACGAAGACACCGAGAGCGCCCAGATGCATGGGGTGCTGGGCGGACTCGATGTTCCAGAACGCCAGGTCGAGTGGTGCGAGGAGGTCAGAAGTCAAAGGCTTGCTCTCGCGTCGACGGTGGGTGGGCAAGCAGTCAACCTCGGATAAGCGATTACGGTCAAGTACGATCAAGCTACGCACAGTTAACAGCAGATTAAGTCCCGCCCCTCGTGCGAGGGGCGGGACTCATGGGCCTCAAGGGGTGCCTGAGGTGCGGGCGATGTGCGTCCGAGGTGCGTCCGAGTATGTCCGGGCCGTCCGCGGTCAGTTCAGGACAGGCGGCGCGGCCCCGGCCGAAGTCCCCCATTCGGACGGCTCGGTACCGACCGTGAAGGACAGCGAGCGCAGACCTCGCAGCGCTTCGGTCGTCAGATACGTACGACCGTACGAAGCCCCGTCCACCCGGGCGGACCGGATGTACCGGTCACTGTCCGAGGTGCCCGGCGCCGTCACCGTCAGAGCGCCGTGCGGGTAGTAGAGCCGGTCGAGCGTCAGGTCGACCCGCTCGAAGACCGGCGTCGACAGGCCCCACGTGTCGTAGCCGGGCTGGACCGGGAAGATCCCGATGGACGAGAGCACGTTCCAGGCGGACATCGTGCCCAGGTCGTCGTTGCCCGTCATTCCGCTCGGCGTGTCCGTGAACAGCGTCAACGCGGCATGCACCACATCGGTCGTCTTCCACGGCATGCCGGTCGAGAGGTAGGCGTACGGCGCGATGAGGTCGGGCTCGTTCCGAGGGTTGTACTTGTCCGCGTCGTAGTACGCGTAGGCGCCGTCGACCCACACCTCACGGGCGGTCTTCGCGGGGTCCTTCAGCAGCTGCTCGTACGCGAAGAACGAGTCGAGCCGGGCGTTGGCGGCCTGCTTGCCGCCGATCAGGTCGACCATGCCCGGCAGGTCCTGCGGCACGAGCCACTGGTACTGCCAGGACGTGCCCTCGTGGAAGCCCTCGCTCTGGGCCGGGTCCGCCGGTCCGGTGAAGGCCCCGGCGGCGTCCCGCGCCCGGAAGAACCCGGTCGAACTGTCGTAGATCTTGCGGTAGTTCTGGCCCCGCGCGGCATAACGCGCCGCGTCCGCGTCATGGCCCAGGTCCCGCGCCATCGCGCCGAGCATCGCGTCCGACAGGGCGTACTCCAGCGTCGCGGACGCGCCGTGGTCGTAGTCCGAGTCGCCCTGCTTCGTGTGCGGGCGGCCCTTGATGTAGGGCGCGAAACCGTTCGCGATGTACTCCTTGTTGGCATCGCGACCGACCGCCGGGGAGTCGGCGGGCGGCACCCCGTCGACGTTCTTCTTCAGGGCGCGGTAGGCCTGCTCCTCGTACCCCTTGAGCAGCCCTTGCTGGTAAGCGTTGGTGAGGAACGGGGTGACCGGGTCGCCGGTCATGACGTTCGTCTCGACCGTGCCGTAGCCCCACTTGGGCAGCCAGCCGCTCTCCTCGTCGATCTTGATGACGGAAATCGCCATGTCCCGTGCCTCGCGCGGCGCGAGCAGGGCCAGGAGCTGCGACTGGGTGCGGTAGGTGTCCCACAGCGACCAGTTCTGGTAGTACGTGAAGCCCTGGGCGCGGTGGATCTTGTGGTCCCAGCCGGTGTAGCGGCCGTCGGCGTCGCTGCCGATGTTGGGGGCGAGGAAGGACCGGTAGAGCGACGAGTAGAACGCGCGGCGCAGGGTGTCGCTGCCGCCTTGTGCCCGTACGTCGTCGAGCCGGTCCTCCCACGCGCCACGGGCCGCGGCGCGGACGGCGTCGAAGGGACGACCGCCCTCGGAGCGGAGGTTGACGGCCGCGCCGCCGGCATCCACGTACGACAGGGCGGTGGTTGCCTCGACCGTACGGTCCTTGGTGGTGTCGAAGCGCACGAAGGCGCCGTTGCGCCCTGTGCTCACCGACTCCTTGGAGCCCTCGGTGACGGTGTCGCCGTTCCAGGTGCCCGAGGTCGTGAAGGGCCTGTCGAAGCGCGTGATCGTGTACACCGTGTACGGCTTCGTGGCCCGGCAGAAGCCGCTGCCCGTGATGGTCGTGCGCACGGTCCGGTCGTCGAGGATCTCGACCTTGGTGGAGACGGTCTTGTGCAGCGACTGGCCGGCGTTCAGCAGGACATTCGCCTTGTCCGTGGCGGGGAAGGTGTAGCGCTGCACGCCGGTGCGCTCGGTGGCGGTCAGCTCGGCGTCGATGCCGGTCTTCAGTCCGACCTTGTAGTAGCCCGGGCTCGCCGTCTCGGCGTCGTGGCCGAACTCGGCCTGGTACTGGGCGTAGTCCGTCCGAGTGACGTCACCGACCGTCGGCAGCACGGGCAGGTCGCCGCCGAGGCGGCAGCCGACGCCCGACAGATGCACCAGGGAGAAGCCGCGGATGTGGTTCTGGGAGTAGTGGTAGCCGGTCGGGTGACCGGTGTCCGGCGAGAACTGCACCATGCCGAACGGCACGGCCGCACCGGGATAGGTGTTGCCCCCGCTCTCCGTTCCGATGAACGGGTCGACCAGATCGGCGAGTTGGCCGTCCCGCGGCTCGGCGGCCCGGGCGGTGGGCACGGCGATCAGGGCGGACGCTGTCACCAGCCCGGCCGTGCACAGGCGCAGGCGCCGGGTCCATCTCATGCGGGAGACCTCCGGAGAGTTGACATCGGTGCCCTCATGATCGCGGTGGGGTGTCAGCTTCCCCGGCAACCTGCCGGTACCGCTTGCGACGCGTCGCGGATCAGCGCGTCGTGTGCGGCCTTGAGCCGCCGCACGTCCGGCTTCACGACCTTGCGGTCATAGGTCAGGAGCCCGTTGAGCTCGCCCTCCACGTCCGAGATCTGGGTGTAGACGGCACCGTCGCTCCCCCGGCAGACGAGGGCGCGCACCTCGGCGAGGCGGGTCAGATAGCCGTCGGTGTACGTCGCCGGGTCGACGTCCACGTACGACTGCTGCACCGACCAGGCGTGTCCGGGCACGGCGAGCCCGAGGCCGCCGTACTCGCCGCTGACGAGCGCGCGTCTCCCGTCGGGATGAGGCGGCAGGGCCGGGCTCGGATAGCCGTGCTCGTCCATGATGTCGCCGGTGCCGCCGTCCACCCCGAGGTTGAGGCCCGACATGCTGTTGACGAGCCGCGTCGGGTCCCACGCCTTGGCCTGCTCGGCGATCCGGGCCTCGTCGTACTGGCCCCAGCCCTCGTTGAACGTCACCCACATGACCACCGACGGGCTGCTGATGTGCTCATCGATCATCTGCTTCATCTCGCGCTCGTACTCGGCGCGGGACGCGGCGCCCGGGTCCACCCCGGCGGTCATCGCGGGCATTGGCGCACCGGGGCCGTTGCCGTACGTCTAGGACACGAGCTGCCCCTTGCCCAGGGCGATCACCCCGCCCTTGGAGACCGTGTAGAGCTCCGCGTCCCGCGAAGGGTTGACGCCGATCGTCGCGCCCGGCGGCACCTCGACGTTCTTGTCGAGGACCGCGCCGCGCACCACCGCGCCCCGTCCTATGTGGACGTTGTCGTGCAGGACCGAACCCTGGACGACGGCTCCCGGGTCGACGACAACGCCCGGCGAGAGCACGGACCTCGTGACCTGCCCGCGGATCAGGCAGCCCGCGCTGATGATGGACTCGCTCGCGATGCCACCGGCGTTGAATCTCGCCGGCGACAGCTGCCCGGAGTGGGTGTAGATGGGCCAGCTGCGGTTGTAGAGGTTGAAGGCGGGGCGCTCGGCGATCAGATCCATGTGGGCGTCGTAGTACGCGTCGAGGGTTCCGACATCGCGCCAGTAGCCCTGGTCGCGGGTGGTCTCGCCGGGTACGTGGTTGGCACTGAAGTCGTAGAGCTGCGCCTCGCCCCGGTCGGTGAGCATGGGCAGGATCGAACCGCCCATGTCGTGCACGGAGCGCTCGTCCTCGGCGTCCCGCTGGAGCGCCTCCACCAGCGCCTTGGTGGTGAAGAGGTAGTTGCCCATCGAGGCGAAGACGCACTCGGGATCGTCGGGCAGCCCGGGCGGATCGGCGGGCTTCTCCAGGAAGCCCTGCACGGTCTGGCCGTCCGAGCCGGGGCTGATGACCCCGAAGGAGGAGGACTCGGCGCGCGGCACCCGTATCCCGGCCACCGTCACGCCCGCGCCGCCCTCGATGTGCTGGGCGAGCATCTGCCTCGGGTCCATCCGGTAGACGTGGTCGGCGCCGAACACCGCGATGTAGTCGGGCTGTTCGTCGTACACGAGGTTCAGCGACTGCAGGATCGCGTCGGCGCTGCCCAGGTACCAACGCGGGCCGAGCCGCTGCTGAGCCGGGACGGGAGTGACGTAGTTGCCGAGCAGGCTCGACATCCGCCAGGTCGTGGTCACATGCCGGTCCAGCGAGTGCGACTTGTACTGCGTCAGGACGCAGATGCGCAGGATGTCGGCGTTGACGAGATTGGACAGTACGAAGTCGACGAGGCGGTACGTGCCGCCGAAGGTGACCGCGGGTTTCGCGCGGTCCGCGGTGAGGGGCATCAGACGCTTGCCCTCTCCACCCGCAAGTACGATTCCCAGCACCGAAGGTCCACCGCGCCGCATGCCGCCGCCCCTCTACGCCCGGTCGGGCCCTGCCCCGTGTCGGGCCGAACCCCGTGTCGCTGAACTACGCCTGTCCGATGGCTACCCCGGTTTGAGGACTTCCTCGTACAACTGGACGGTCCGCCGGGCCACCGCGTCCCAGCCGAACTCCCCCACGGCGCGCTCCCGCCCGGCCTCGCCCATGCGCCGGGCGGCCTCGGGGTCGGCGAGCAGCGCGTCGAGGGCGCGCGCCAGCCGCTCTTCGAAGTCCTCCTCGACCGGCACGAGGAGCCCGGTGCGTCCGTCCTCGACGACCTCGGGGATCCCGCCGACGCGCGAGGCCACCACGGCCGTACCGCAGGCCATCGCCTCCAGGTTGACGATGCCGAGCGGCTCGTACACCGAGGGGCAGACGAACACGGCCGCGTGCGTGAGGAGTTGGATGACGTCCGGGCGCGGCAGCATCTGCGGGATCCAGTGCACTCCCTCGCGTACGCCGCTCAGCTCCCGGAAGAGGTCACGGAACTCCCGGTCGATCTCGGGGGTGTCGGGGGCGCCCGCACACAGCACCACTTGAGCGGCCGGGTCGATGTCCCGCACCGCGCGCAGGAGTTGGGGCACACCCTTCTGGCGGGTGATGCGGCCGACGAACAGAACGTACGGGCGGCTGGCGTCCAGACCGATACGGTCGAGGACGTCCGTGCCGTGGTCGGGCCGGTAGAGGGAGGTGTCGATGCCGTTGTGCACGACGCGCACCTTGGCCGGGTCCAGCGCCGGATAGCAGCCGAGGATGTCCTCGCGCATCGCGCCGGAGACCGCGATCACCGCGTCCGCGGCCTCGATGGCGGCGCGTTCCGCCCAGCTGGAGAGGGCGTAGCCGCCGCCGAGCTGCTCGGCCTTCCAGGGGCGCAGCGGTTCCAGCGAGTGCGCGGTCATGACGTGCGGGATGCCGTACAGCAGCTTGCCGAAGTGGCCCGCGAGGTTGGCATACCAGGTGTGTGAGTGGACGAGTTCGCGGCCTTCGAGGGCGGCCGCGATGGAGAGGTCCACGGAGAAGGTGCGCAGCGCGTCGTTGGCGCCGTCCAGCGAGGACCAGGGCCGGTGGCGCAGTACTCCGCCCGCGGCGCCCTCGCCCCAGCAGTGCACGTCCAGCTCCGTGAGGCTGCGCAACTCCCGGGCGAGGAACTCGACATGGACGCCCGCACCGCCGTACACGTCCGGCGGGTACTCCCGGGTCAGCAGTCCCACGCGCACACAGAACCCCCCGTCATAGCGGCTGGTGCTCCTCATGGTCACTCAGATGGGGCAGTTGGGGAAGACCACGCGAAGACCACGGCTGTCAGAAACGGTCGGCCCCCGGCCGCGGCAGCCGGTCGAAGCAGCAGTCGCCGCACAGTCCACCGCCGGGCAGGCGGTAGTAGAGGCAGCAGCTGCGGCGGCGGAGCGTGTGGGGGTCGAGGGCGGTGGAGAGGTCGGGGTGCGCGAAGAGACGGGAGGCGAGTGCGTGGGCCCGATCGGCCACGTCCGTACGGCCGTTGGCACGCGCCCAGCGGTCGAGCTGGCGTACCGCGCCGGCCAGGGCGGAGCCCGCGTTGCCCCACAACAGGCGTGGTGAGATGCGGTACCGGGAGTGCAGGGCGGCAGCCAGCGGGGCGAGGTGACCGGCTCGTACGACCTCGTCGACGGCCGTGGCGGGCAGGGCGCGCACCTCGGACAGCCACAGGTCTTGCGGGGCGCTTGCGTCCGGATCCCAGCGCAGGAGTTCCGGATCGAGGTCGGGCACCTGCCCGTACAGCGTGGCGGCGCCGAGCGCGATCGACCACAGCCGGGCGGCGAGGGCCTGGTGGGCGATCGAGACCGCGATCCGCGGCTCCGGCGCATGGAGACTCTGTGTGACTTTCTGGACACGAAAAGTTATCGGATCCGGGTAAACATCATCTTGGGCCTCAGGTCGTGGCGTCGCGTAGGCCTGCGCGAGGGTCGGCAGCGGCCCGCGCGACGGTACGCCGGTGCGTAGTACGAAGAAGCCGCCGAGCGGGCCGAGCGCCGCGAGTTCCGGGTCGAGGTCCACGAAGAGCAGTAGTACCAAGCCCCCTAGGGGATTCCACCAGCGGGTCGGCCGACCGTGTAACCCACCTTGGGGAGGACAGTGGGCGATTCGTACTCCATCGGCAGTAGGACTCAATGCCTGCTCAGGTACGACGACGTGAACTAATTCGCGAGGCATCGTTGTTTCCATGGAAGCCGACCGTTCGTCGCACCGGGCAGAACGCGCCCGCCGTACGCAGAGGAGGGACTCATGAGCGCCCTCGCTTTGTCCGTGCTGCTCTCGTTCGTCTCCGCCGTCGCGTACGCAGGCGGCGCGATCGTCCAGGAGCAGGTCGCCCTGACCTCCCCCGGCCAGACCTACGCACCGCTGCGCAGGCCGACCTGGTGGGCCGCCGTGGCGTTGAACGGCCTGGGCGGGCTGCTGCACGTGGTGGCCCTCGCCTACGGCCCGCTGAGCCTTGTACAGCCGCTCGGCGCGCTGACCATAGTCTTCGCCCTTCCTATGGCGGCTCTGTTCGTCGGCCGCAGGGCCGGAGCGACCGCCTGGCGCGGCGCGATCATGGCCACCGTGGGCCTCGCGGGCCTGCTGTCGCTGGTCGGCGCCTCCGAGGCGCAGTCGCTCGGCGGCGCCCAGCGGGTGGCACTGGCCGTGGTGGCGGGCGGCTCGGTGGCGGCCCTGATGGTGGCGGGCCGTGCCGCCCACCGCCACCCGGCGGTGCGCAGTGTGCTGCTCGCGGTCGCCGCGGGCATCGCCTTCAGCATGTCCTCGGTGTTCACCAAGACGGTCGCGGTGGACTGGTCGCAGCAGGCCTCGCTCTCCGACCTGTCCAGCCTCGCCGTGATCGGTGTCTTCGCGACCGCCGGGATGCTGCTGTCGCAGGCCTCCTACCGGGGCGGCGGCCTGGCGGCGCCGCTGGCCACGCTGACGGTCGTGAACCCCGTCGTGGCGGCCGCCGTAGGCATCACGATGTTCGGCGAAACCTTCCGCTACGGCTCGACGGGTACCGCCCTCGCGCTGGGCTGTGGAGTCGTCGCCGCCGGCGGTCTGATCCTGCTCACGACGGAGCGGATCGGCGGCACACGGCCGACGACCGTACCGGCCGAGTCCTCGGTCGGGTCGACGTTCGCCGCCGGCAGGCCCGACACGGCTGCGTTCACGATCGAGACGGTCCCGGTCCCCGTCGGGGCCGGGTCGGACCTCGCCGCACTCACCATCGCCGAATCGGAGGTGGACGGGCTGCTCGTGGGCCTTCCCGACCAGCCGGTCGCCGGCGTCCGCGAGGAGGTCTTCGGACCTGCCGACGACCTGCTCGTACCGGGCGAGGACCTCATCGGGGCCGACGTGGACGTCTTCGCGCCGGACGAGGGGGTCTTCCTGCCCGGGCCCATGCCGGTGCCGGCCGCGGAGAACACCTCGCAGGACAGCGCACCGGTGGACGCACTGCCGTACTACACCGTCCTGTGCGGCGGGCCGTACGTGCCGATGCCCTTCGTGGACCATCACCGCACGAGGGTCAAATCCTGACCCCGCCCGCCCTCAGGTAGGCCACCGGGTCGATGTCGGATCCGAAGCCGGGCCCCGTCCGCACCTCGAAGTGCAGATGCGGGCCCGTGCTGTTGCCCGTGGACCCCGAGCGGCCGATGCGCTGTCCGCTCACCACGCTCTGCCCCGCCTTCACGGAGATCGCGGACAGGTGGCCGTACTGGGTGTAGCGGCCGTCGGCATGCCGCATCACCACCTGGTAGCCGAAGGAGCCGCCCCAGCCCGCGCTGACGACCTGACCGGCCGCGACTGCCTTCACGGAGGTCCCGGTGGGCACGGGGAAGTCGACGCCCGTGTGGTAGCCCTTCGACCAGGAGGAACCGGCGGCACGGTAGGGCGTGCCCGTCGCCGCGTTCACGGGGGCGACGAAGGAGGGCGCCTTCTTGGCCGTGTCCGAGGTGGTCCTGTCGGCCGAGGGCTTCTTCGTCGGCGCCGGCGCGGTTTCCGTGTGCGTGGGCGCCTGGGCCTTGCCGCGCAGGTTCAGCCGCTGGCCCGGCAGGATCAGATCCGGATCGGAGCCCACGGTCTTGCGGTTGGCGGCGTACAGCCGCTGCCAGCCGCCCTGGACATGCCGGGAGTCGGCGATGCCGGAGAGCGTGTCGCCGTGCACGACCGTGTACATCTCGGCGGTTCCCGCCTGCGACTGGGGCGTGGTCTGCGGCTGCACGTCCCGTACGGAGCGCTTCGTCGACTGGGGCGTGGTGCCGGACGGGCTGATGTCGGGGGTGTCGCCGCCTCTGGTCAGCCCGGCACGGACCGAGCACACCGGCCAGGCCCGGGGGCCCTGTCCCCTCAGCACCTTCTCGGCAACGGCGATCTGCTGGTCCTTGGTGGCCTGATCCGCGCGCTGCGCGTACACCTTGCCGCCGTACGCCTCCCAGGTGGACTGGGTGAACTGCAGGCCGCCGTAGTAGCCGTTGCCCGTGTTGATGCTCCAGTTGCCGCTGGACTCGCAGGCGGCGACCTTGTTCCAGGTGCCCACATCGGCCGCGTGGGCAACACTGGTTCCGACGAGCGGGAGCGCGATACCCGCGCCCCCTGCCGTGACAGTGAGTGAGGCGCGGTTGATCCTGTTGGGCTGGTACCGGCGGTGCCGACCGCGTACGGCCATGAACGAGCCCCCCTCGACATGCGTCAGGAGCGGCAAAAGTAAGCGCTGCGAACAGGCCATGACAAGGGGGCAATCGGCCGTCCCCGCGCCCCAAGTGACCGGGATTCACCACGCGTTCCTCGGGTCACTGAGGCAGCTGGGGCACCTTGTGCGTACACAACGTCGGCAAGTCAGGATACGCGGACGGCGAATCGGCGAGTCGGGGTCGCGGTGGCGTAATACTGGCGGGCAGAACGGCATTACCGATTCCAGCAGCTTTGGGAGCCAACCGTATGAGCACTTCAGCCCAGATCGGCGTCACGGGTCTCGCGGTCATGGGGCGCAATCTCGCCCGCAATTTCGCACGCAACGGCTATACGGTCGCCGTGCACAACCGCACCGTGGCACGGACGAACGCGCTGGTGGAGGAGTTCGGTCACGAAGGCGAGTTCGTCGCGGCCGAGACGGCCAAGGAGTTCGTGGCGGCGCTGGAGCGCCCGCGGCGCCTGATGATCATGGTGAAGGCCGGTGAGCCGACGGACACGGTGATTCAGGAGTTCGCACCGCTTCTGGAGCCCGGCGACATGATCATCGACGGTGGCAACGCGCACTTCGCAGACACCCGGCGCCGCGAGCGCGCACTGCGCGAGCAGGGCATCCACTTCGTCGGCACGGGGGTCTCGGGCGGCGAGGAGGGCGCGCTGCACGGGCCCAGCATCATGCCGGGCGGCTCGAAGGAGTCGTACGAGTCCCTCGGTCCTATGCTGGAGAAGATCTCCGCGAAGGCGGCCGACGGCGCTCCGTGCGTGACGCATGTCGGTCCCGACGGCGCGGGCCACTTCGTGAAGATGGTCCACAACGGCATCGAGTACGCCGACATGCAGCTGATCGGCGAGGCGTACCAGCTGCTGCGCGATGTGGCGGGCTACTCCCCGGCGCAGATCGCGGACATCTTCCGCACCTGGAACACCGGACGGCTCGACTCGTATCTGATCGAGATCACCGCCGAGGTCCTGTCGCACGTGGACGAGGCGACGGGCAAGCCGTTCGTGGACATCGTCGAGGACCGGGCCGAGCAGAAGGGCACGGGCCGCTGGACGGTCCAGATCGCGCTCGACCTCGGGGTTCCGGTGTCCGGTATCGCCGAGGCGGTCTTCGCGCGCTCGCTGTCCGGGCACGCCGATCTGCGGGCCGCCTCGCGCGGACTCGACGGTCCGAAGGCCACGCAGCTCGCGGAGGCCGAGGCGGCGGCGTTCGCCGACCGGGTGGAGCAGGCGCTGTACGCGTCGAAGATCGTCTCGTACACGCAGGGCTTCCACGAGATCACCGCGGGCAGCGACGAGTACGACTGGAACATCGACCTCGGCGCCGTCGCCTCCATCTGGCGCGGCGGCTGCATCATCCGCGCGGCCTTCCTCGACCGCATCCGTGCCGCCTACGATGCCCGGCCCGACCTGCCGAGCCTGCTGTCGGACGAGACGTTCGCGCAGGAGATCGCGGCGGCCCAGGACGACTGGCGCGAGGTGCTCGTCGCCGCCACCCGCCAGGGCGTGCCGACGCCCGGCTTCTCCGCCGCCCTCGCCTACTACGACGCCCTGCGCGCCGAGCGTCTGCCCGCCGCCCTCACGCAGGGGCAGCGCGACTTTTTCGGAGCGCACACGTATCGCCGTACGGACCGGGAGGGGTCGTTCCACACGCTGTGGGGCGACGATCGGTCGGAGGTCGAGGCGTAGGCGCCCGCACGGCCGAAGCCGTCACGTCCCTGGAGTGGGGCGTGACGGCTTCGTCGTGGTCGATGGGGGCGGCCGGCGCGTCGTACGCGCCGGCCGCGTTGCCGTCGGGTGTCTGGTCGGGTGCCCGCTCAGGAGATCGGCCCCGGCTGGGGCTCCGGCTCCGGTACCGGGTCGGGGCCCGGTGGCTTCGGGATCGGGGACGGAGACGGGACGGGCTCCGGGGAGGGGTGGGGGCCCGGGTCCGGGGACGGCTCCGGGAAGGGCTCCGGGCGGTCGGGGCCCGGGCCCGGAGTGGGGCCCGGCTTCACCGGGTCGGGGAACGGATGCGTCATGGTGTCCTCCAGCCAGTCGATACGTCGGCCCTGGACTTGTCCCACGCGTACCCGGCCCCCGCGCACCCACTCACCCCGTCGCGCGGGGGATGGAGACCAGGTGGTCCTACTCGGCGTGCGCCGCCGCGGCCGACCGACCGCCGCACGCCGCCTCCGCTCCGGCGGCGAGCCCCGGGCGGGGGCTCGACAGCACCGGGGTCGAGGTCGCGGTCAGGCGCTGGGCCGCAGCCATGGATGCCTGGGCGAGGACGATCGCGTCGGCGCCGGTGACCGCGTCGGCGGCCGCTGCCACCGTGCGGACGTACCCGTCCCTGTCGCCCGCCTCGAAGAGGGCCCACGCGCCCTCGACCAGCACCGTACGAACATGGACAGGGCGCCCCGCGCTGCGGGCCTCCTCCTCGACGAGGGCGACCGTCGGCTCCAGGGTGCTCTCCAGCGCCGCGAGGACGACGACACGCGGGCCCGCGGCCACCGCGGCGGCGGCCATCGGGCGGTCCACGCGGAGCACGGGCACCCCGGCGCCGGCGCACTCGGCGACGGCGCCGATGGTCGAGCAGGTGCAGAGCACCGCCCTCGCGCCCTGAGCGACGGCCCGGTCGAGCAGCGCCCGCACCTCGTCGGCCACCGCGTCGGGGCCCTCGCTCCGGGCGCGGGCCAGCAGCTCCTCGGCCACCAAGTGCCGCAATTCCAGCCCCTGGTGGGCCTCGTCGCGCAGCGCGTCGAAGACGGGGACGTGCACGGGCGAGGTGTGCAGCAGGGCGAGCGGGCCGGACCGGGGCATCAGGGGCACCGTCCTCAGAAGCGCCCGGGGTGCGCCTTGAGCCAGTCCACCGCCGCCTCCAGCAGCTGCGGATCGGCCGCCGGAGCCTCCTCGGGGTGACGCGCCGCCCACTTCACGACGTACGGGCACAGCGGCGCGACCACGACGCCCTCGCGCGCGGCGATGGCGTACAGCTCACGGGCGAGGGAACCGGCGATCCCCTTTCCCTCGTGCTCGGGTTCCACGATGGTATGCACAGGGACGAGCGCCCGCGCGGGCGCTTCGAGCACGAAGTACTCGATGTGGCCGACCACTTCATCCCCGGCAACCGCCTCCAGGCGGCCGCCCGCCCGGTCGTCGCGGATCTCGATGTCACTCATGGGCACTCCTCGGGTCCTCGGGTCCACGGGTCCGCCGATTCCTCCGCCAAGTCAGACGGTGACGGCCTGCGGGCTGCGCTCCTGGTCCGAGCCCGGCGCCGGCTCGGACGGATCGGCCCCGAGGGCCACGATCCGGTTGTCGCGGTCCACGTGCACGACCCGCGGCCGCAGCTCCCGCGCCTCGGCGTCGGAGACCTGAGCGTAACTGATGATGATCACCAGATCCCCGGGATGGACGAGGTGGGCCGCCGCTCCGTTGATGCCGATGACTCCGGAGCCGCGCTCGCCCTCGATGACGTACGTCTCCAGCCGGGCGCCGTTGGTGATGTCGACGATGTGCACGAGCTCGCCCGGCAGCAGATCGGCGGCGTCGAGCAGGTCGGTGTCGATGGTGACGGACCCGACGTAGTGCAGGTCGGCCTGGGTGACCGTGGCGCGGTGGATCTTGGACTTGAACATTGTACGAAACACGAAGAAACTCCCGATTCGTCTGCTCCCTGCCTGCTATTGCAGGTCAAGGGCGGTCTCCGGAGGCTACCTCGATTCGCATGTCCGGTCAGCTGTACCCGGGTGTTCGAGGACTCACACTGACCCGTTGCTGACCTTTGCGACGCAGTCACGTGCGCACGCGCGTCAGGGCTTCTCGGCGCGTTTTCCGTTCCAGGCGATGTCGAGTACCTGGAGGAACAATTCGTCCGGCTGGGCACCGGACACGGCGTAGTGCCCGTCGAAGCCTCGCGTACGGCGATCCTCAGGACCGGGCTCGGGCGATGAGCAGCGCCACGTCGTCCTCACCACCGGGCGAACGCAGAGTCTCCAGGATGCGGTCGCAGGTGCCTTCCAGATCGTGGCCACGTGTCGCCGTGAGGGCGTCGAGGAGGGTGTCCAGGCGAGCGTCGATGGGTTCGCTTCGGGTTTCGACCAAGCCGTCGGAGTAGAGGACCAGTTCGTCACCGGGGCGGAAGGTGATCGTGGCGGCCTCGAAGGGCACCCCGCCGACGCCCAGCGGCGCGCCGGTGGGAAGGTCGAGAAGCTGCGCTGCGTGGCCGAGCCGCATCAGGGCCGGGGGCAGGTGGCCGGCGAGGCAGATCTCGCACGTGCCCTGGTGAGGATCGTAGACGCAGTAGATGCAGGTGGTGATGGTCTGCTCGACACCTTCGGTCAGGTGATCCAGGTGATGAAGGGCCTCGGCGGGGGCGAGGGCGAGCTCGGCGAAGGCGCGGGCAGCACTGCGGAGTTGACCCATGGTGGCGGCGGCTTTGATGCCGCTGCCCATGACGTCCCCGACGACCAGGGCGGTTCTGTCACCCTGGAGAGGTATGGCGTCGTACCAGTCGCCGCCGATCTCGCTCATGGCGCCGGCCGGCTGGTAGCGGCAGGCAACCTCCAAGCCGGGCAGGTGCGAGGGGCGCTCCGGAAGCAGACTGCGTTGGAGGGTGAGGGCCGCTTGGCGCTGCGCCTGGTATCCGCGGGCGTTGTCGATACAGACCGCGGCTCGGGCGGCCAACTCCCAGGCGAGGAACGCGTCGTCGTCATCGAAGGGTGCGGGGTTCCGGGTGCGCTTGAGGTCGAGAGCGCCGAGGACTTCGCCCCGTGCCAGGAGCGGTACGGCCAGGTAGGAGTGAACGCCGGCCGCCGCTAGGAGGGAGGCGGCCTCGCCATGTCGGGCGATGCGCTCCAGATCCTGACGGGTGGTGTGGGGCACCAGTACCGGTTGGCGAATGCGCACGCACTGGGTGATCAGGCGATCGCTGTCGTAGGGGGCGAGTCCCCCTGGCGGATCGGCCGCGCGGACCGCATCGGTGGACTGGGACGCGCTGACCGCGAGGGCGCGGAAGAGGGCGGGTCCCTCCGGCGGCGCGGTCCGGCCGTCAAGGGCGCTCTCGAGTACGTCCACGGCTGCCACATCGGCCAGGACCGGTACGACGACGTCGGCAAGCTCGCGCGCTGTCCTTTCCAGATCGAGGGTGGTACCCACGGAGGCGGAAGCCCTGGCGATCAGCGTCAGCCGTTGCCGGGCCTGTGCCGCCTCGGCAGCGGCACGATGACGCTCGGTGACGTCGATGACGGAGTAGGCCAGGCCCAGCACTCGCCCACCGGAATCCTCCAGCCGGTAGTACGAGACGGACCAGGCATGCTCGTGGTCCGGATCGGCGGGGGGACGGCAGACGATGTCCCGGTCCACGACCGACTCGCCCGTCTCCAGGACACGGCGCAGACGTGCCTCGGGGTCCGTGTCCAGGAACGTCAGGACCTCGCCGACCGGCCGGCCGAGACGCTCGGCGGCGGACTGACCCGTGATGCGTTCGAGAGCGGGATTCACGGCCACGTACCGCAGCTCCGGGTCCAGAATGGCCAGCCCGACCGGGGACTGGGACACCAGACGCATCGCCAGGGCGGCATCTCGCTCGATACGCTCCACAGCGGCCTGGTCCGCAACAAGGCCCAGGGCGTAGACGTCACCGAGGTCGTCCAGCAGCCGCATGTTGCGGAACTCCACCAAGCGGGTGCTGCCGTCCTTGTGCCGGATCGGGAACGCCCCTGCCCAGTCGGTGCCGGATTCCATGACCTCGGCGAACAGCTTGATCACCGCGTCCTGGTGCTCCTCGTGGACCGTCAGCCGGGCCGCGTGCTGACCCAGCGCCTCCTCCGCGGTATAGCCGAACAGTTCCTCGGCCTTCGGGCTCCAGAAGACCACCTGGCCCTGCGCATTCAGCACCACCGCAGCGACGCTGAGCAGATCGAGCAGGCCACTGGGCGGCGCGGCAGGACCTGCCACCGACCGGCCGCGGCCTGCTCGGGAGGAGTCAGTCGTACCCATGCCTCATTTTCCTTCCCGCTCGGCGCCCCGGCTCTTGCCGTACCGGCGGGTGTTCTGCCTTCATCCATGGTCGGCCCAGACCCAGGCAGCACACACCTGGACCGACTGCTGACACACAGGCCGGCGATGCCGGCGGCAGCACCGCACGGGGGGTACGCCGACAGTCGCCTTCTGTGTGGTCCGGCGGTGTCCGCCATCGGTACCGGGAACGTCTGCCCAGCCCAGATGATCTTGCCGGTGGACAGGTACCGGGTCCGCCACTGGGCCGCGAGCCGGGCGACGCGTCCAACGTCCAACCTGACAGCATGGGTTGACCCTGGTCCGCACATCGGCCACCGCGGCGGGATCGGAGGGCACCCCCCCACGGGCGGCGAACCGGTTGTCTGCCAGGAGCAGACCTGCACCGGGGTTGCGCTCAGCCGCGCCGGGCTCTCGTCGATGTCGCGGTCCCGGGCCTCGATCAGCCCGTCGGTGTGCAGCACGAGCCGGTACCGCGGACGCGGCGCCGACCCGGTGTACCGGCCGGGCGCCCACGTCGGTGCAGCTCGCGCCGTAGGGAAGCCGCCTTCAAAGGTCGGCCGACCGGCTGGCCCTGGTGCCGAATGACGTCGCCGTGTGGGCTCGGACCAGACCTCAGAAGCGGTGTGTGACCGCAGCCCTCCGGCAGGGCTCATGCGCTCGTCGCCGTCCCTGAGCGGACCAGTCCGTCCCGGTCGCGTCGTGGTCGGCCACCCAGAAACGATAGAAAGGGGATATGAGTGGAGTTTCGGATCAATCCGGGCAGGATGTGTCCGTGGGGACTCATCGGCCCGGTCGGCCCCGTCGGGCGGAGAAGGCGAGGCGGTCGGGCTCGCTGCTGAGCGTGCACAGCCTCGCAGGCCAGGTGTTCCTGCTCCAGCTGGCCGTTGTGATGCTCCTCGTCGCCGCCGCCCTGGTGGCGCTCGTGGTGCAGGCTCAACGCGACGTGATGGCAGACGCCCGCCACCGGACGCTCGCCACGGCACAGACGTTCGCGCACTCCCCGGGGATCGTGGCGGCACTGAACAGCGCGAACCCGACCGCCGTGCTGCAGCCACAGGCCGAGGCGGCCCGGAAGGCCGCAGGCGTCGACGCCATCATCGTGTACGGGCTGAACGGGATCACCCTCACCCACAGCGACCCGCATCAGGTCGGGAAACACATCATCGGGCCTTATGCGAAGGCGGCGACGGGCAAGCCCTTCACGAGTACCTTCCAGGGGTCCCTGGGACTCTCCGTGATCTCGGCGGTTCCCGTCAGGGGTCCCGACGGCTCGGTCGTCGCCATCGTCTCCGTGCCCGTCACGGTCGAGAGGGTGCAGCACAGGCTGAACATGCAGCTGCCGGTCCTCCTCGGCGGCGCCGCCACGGCCCTGGTAGTCGCCGCGGGCGGGTCGGGCCTGGTGAGCCGGCGGCTGCGGCGGCAGACCCATGGGCTGGGGCCGACCGAGATGACCCGGGTGTACGAGCACCACGACGCGGTGCTGCATGCGGTGCGGGAAGGAGTGTTGATCGTCGGCGGTGACGGCCGGCTGCTGCTGGCCAACGACGAGGCGCGACGGCTCCTGGACCTGCCGGCGGACGCGGAGCGGCGAGACATCACCGATCTGGGGCTGGATGAGGACCTCGCCGGGCTGCTGGCCTCCGATCGCCCAGCAACCGACGAGGTGTGCCTGGCGGCCGACCGGCTGCTCGCGGTCAGCAAGCGGCTCACCGCACCTCACGGACCGGCCGGCAGCGTGGTGACGCTCCGGGACACCACCGAGCTGCGGGCCCTCTCCGGCCGGGCGGAGGTGGCGCGCGGACGGTTGAACTTGCTCTACGACGCCGGGCTGCGGATCGGCACCACGCTCGATGTGAAGCGCACAGCCGAGGAACTGGCCGAGGTGGCGGTGCCCCGGTTCGCCGACATCGTCACCGTCGAGCTGCTGGACCCGGTCCTGCGCGGTGAGGAGTCCTCCGGTGCGACCGCCGGGATCACCGAGTTGCGCCGCAGTGCCGTCGCCGGTCTCGATGCGGACCATCACCTCCATCCCGTCCGCGAGCTCATCCGGTTCGTCCCGGACCACCCCGTCTCCACGGCGATGGCCGAGGGCCGACCGGTCCTGGTCGGGGACCTGAGCGCCTCCGACGGCTGGCTGGCCCAGCAGCCCGAACGTGCCCGGCGGATCCTGGATCGCGGCATCCACTCCATGCTCGTGGTGCCCCTCCGCGCCCGCGGCGTGGTGCTGGGAGTGGTGGACTTCTGGCGCGCGCAGGACTCCCCGCAGTTCGAGGACGAGGACGTGTCGTTCGCCGAGGAGCTGGCCGCCCGGGCAGCGGTGTGCATCGACAACGCCCGCCGCTACACCCGCGAACACGCCATGGCCGTCACCCTGCAGCACAGCCTGCTGCCCCGCGCGTTGCCCGAGCGGTCCGCCCTCGACGTGGCCTACCGCTATCTGCCGGCCCAGGCCGGAGTGGGCGGGGACTGGTTCGATGTCATCCCGCTGTCCGGTACCCGGGTGGCGCTGGTCGTGGGCGACGTCGTCGGCCACGGTCTGCACGCTGCGGCGACGATGGGCCGGCTGCGCACCGCCGTGCACAACTTCGCCAGCCTGGACATGCCCGTGGAGGAGCTGGTGGGCCGGCTGGACGAGCTGGTGGCGCAGATCGACGCCGAGGAGGCCGGCGCCGCCGAGGACGAGCAGGGGATGATCACAGGGGCCACCTGCCAGTACGCCGTCTACGACCCCACCTCCGGGCGACTGTCCATCGCCACCGCCGGCCATCCGGGACCGGCGGTGGTCCGGCCCGACGGGGCCGTCGACTTCCCTGAGCTGCCCGTCTCCCCGCCACTGGGACTCGGAGCAGGCCTGCCTGTGGAGACCGCCGAGCTCACCGTGCCCGAGGGTTCCCGACTGGTGCTCTACACCGACGGACTGATCGAGGACCGCACCCGCGACCTGGACGCCGGTCTGGAGGCCCTGCACGATGCTCTGACAGGGCCGGGTCGCACGCCCGAGGCCACCTGTGCGGCGGTGATGGAGGCCATGCTGTCCGACCGGCCCAGGGATGACATCGCGCTGCTGGTGGCCCGCACGCGCCGGCTCGGGCCGGAGCAGGTCGCCGAGTGGGACGTGCCCCGTGACCCGGCGGCGGTGGCCCCGGTGCGCAGCGCCTGCGCCCGTCGGCTGACGGAGTGGGGGCTGGAGCAGGTCGGATTCACCGCCGAACTCATCCTCAGCGAGCTGATCACCAACGCCGTCCGCTACGGTGCCGAACCCATCACCGTGCGGGTGCTGCGCACGGAGCCGATCGGCAGCCCCGATGCGGGCACCCTGATCTTCGAGGTCGCGGACGGCAGCAGCACCTCCCCGCGGCTGCGCCGGGCGAAGGTCACCGACGAGGGCGGCCGCGGACTCTTCCTGGTCGCCCGCTTCGCCGAACGCTGGGGGACCCGCTACACGCCCACCGGCAAGGTCATCTGGGCCGAACAGTCCCTGCACCACGGCGCCACGCTGGAGGGCGACGATCTCGGCGAGATCCTGCTCGGCCAATGGGACGACACCGCGCTGTGAGGTACGCCGGTACATCCCTTCCCTCCGCCGTCGCGCACGCCGCGTGCCGGCATGGGCGCGGCCGGGCCCGGGACGTACGGCGAAGCCGAGTGCCGGGGCAAAGACGGTGATCGCGGGCTTCCCGGACGACATTCCGCCATCCAGGCTGCCGGGTACTCTGGCCTTGATGACCACTTCGCCGACGCCGTGGAGCCGAGGAAGCCGGGAGGCACAGCGGAAGGCCCGCCACTCCGGGCCCAGTGGCACTGCCGACAGCCGGTCGAGGTGACCACCTCGCCCCCCACGTCCGGGAGCAGCCGTGACTACACCGTGTGCCCGAGCAGCCGCGGTCTTCGGCTGCTTCGCTCTTGTGGCACCGGGCCTGAGCGCTTGCGAGAACACACCGACCGCCGGCCTCGCACAGCCGTCGGTGGCCACGTCCGCCGAGAGCATGGGCGGCGTGCGCGCACTGATCGCCGCAGCGAAACGGGAGGGCACGCTCAGAGCGATCGCACTGCCGCATGACTGGGCCAACTACGGCGGCCTGATCAACGGCTTCGAGAAGAAGTACGGGATCAAGGTCACGGTCGAGGATCCGCTGGGCCACAGCGAGGACGAGATCGACGCCCTGAGGAAGAGGGGGAACCGGCCGACCGCGCCCGACGTGGTCGACGTGGGCGATACGTTCGCGCGGAAAGCAGCGGCGCAGAATCTTCTCGCGCCGTACAAGGTAGCCGCTTTCGATTCGATCCCCGGCAATCAGAAGGATTCGAAGGCCCGCTGGTCCAACAACTACGGGGGCTACATCTCCATCGGCTGCGACGCCAACCGGGTCAAACCCTGTCCCGAGACTTTCGCCGATCTGCTGAAGCCCGGCTACAAGGGCAAGGTCGCACTCGAAGGCGACCCGCCCCGGTCGGCCACTGCCTTCGCCAGTGTCTACGCGGCCGCGCTGGCGAACAACGGGTCGTTCGACAACGTCCAGCCGGGTCTCGACTTCTTCGCCGAGCTCAAGAATCGCGGCAACTTCAATCCTCTCAATTCCAACTCGGCGACGGTCGCGAGCGGCTGGACCCCCATCAGCATCAGCTGGGACTACATCAACCTCCATTACACCGACCAACTCCGCGACAAAGGCGTGAACCTGCAGGTCTCGATCCCCTTCGACGGCAGCTTCGCCCAGTATTTCGCGCTGGCGATCAACAAGAACGCCCCGCACCCGGCGGCTGCCCGCCTGTGGCAGGAGTACCTCTTCAGCCCAGAGGGCCAGAACCTCCGGCTGCGCGCCTATGCGCGCCCGGTGCTCATGGACGCCATGAGGCAGGATGGCACCCTCGACAAGGCCGCCGCTGCACGACTGCCGACGGTTGAGGGAACGCCGCAGTTCCCGACGGACGCGCAACTGGATATGGCGAAGGAGACGGTCACCCAGGGCTGGGCGAAGGCCGTCTCCGGCTAGCTGGGACGATCCCGGCGCCCAGCAGTTGACGGCGAAGGGGCACCGCCACGGAGCGGGCCCGTCATCGCTACCCGCACCGAGCAGGGCAGGGTGACTGACCTTGTGCTGACCCGGGGCGAGCCGACAGGGCTCTGACCTGCACAAACGTCCAGATGCTAGATCTTGGACTTGAATACTGCCGTTTCGCATGTCCGGTCAAGCTGTCGCCAGCTGTTCCAGGGCTTGCACTGACCGGTTGCTGACTTTCGTGACCTGTCATCGGGCGGGCTGCGCCAGCTGCGGGTGGGCCAGGGCCGCGAGGGCTCGACCTGGTACCTCGGCGACGGCGATGCCCCCGGCCGCGGTGCCGGTTTCTGCCGACTCGCTTCGGACCACTCAGTCCCCGACCGGGTACTTGAGGAGTAACCCACCGCGATCAGCGAGACCTGCCGGGCCGAGGTCCGGCCCTGTGCGGCCAGGAGGCGGCCTGGGATCACTCGCTGCCGTGTTCCTCGGCACCTGCGCGTTCCGGTGGCCGGACGATCGGCCCGGCGCGCGCCGCGTGCGCACCTGCACCGACATGTCCGGTCTGCGGCCCGCCCCGGAAGGCACACATGCTGTCGCCGCGCCGGACCGGCGGTCGCGGTCGTCAGCCCTGTGCCGTAGGACGCACGATCAGTTCGTTGACGTCGACGTCCGCCGGTTGATCGATGGCGAAGGCGATGGCCTGCGCGATGGCCGAGGCGGGGATCGCCAGTTGCTCGGCCGCCGCGCGGGCAGCGCCCTGCGCTTCCGCTGAGCCGCGGCAATCCGTCAGCTCGCTCTGCGTGAAGCCGGGGCTGACGACGGTGACACGGATCTCCCGGCTCTCCTGGCGCAGCCCCTCGGACAGCGCTGCCACACCGAACTTGGTGGCGCTGTAGACGGCGGCGGTCGGGTCGACCCGGTGCCCCGACACCGACGAGACGTTGACGATGTGCCCGCCCGCGTGCCGTCGCATCTGCGGCAGCACCGCGGCGATCCCGTAGAGCACACCCCGCAGGTTGACGTCGATCGTCTGCTCCCATTCGGCGATGCGCAGGTCCTCGATCGGGGACAGCGGCATCACCCCGGCGTTGTTGATCAGCACGTCGATACGGCCGTACTCCTCCACTCCGGCGGCGGCGAAGGCACGTACGGAGTCGAGGCTCGTCACGTCCAGCTCTCGGTGGGCGACCGAGGCACCGGCCGCGCGCAGTTCCTCGGCGAGGGCGGCCAGGCGGCTGGTCCGGCGGGCGCCGAGGAGCAGGCGGTGGCCGAGCTCCGCGAGCCGGCGGGCGGTGGCTTCGCCGATACCGCTGCTGGCCCCGGTGATCAGGACGGTCTTTGATTCTTCTGACATGGCCCCGCATCCGGCGGGCGGCTCCAGCCACCACCTGACCGCCGACCACATCATCGAGGTCAACAGTGACCGCGCCCCTATGAACGCCCAGTTCGTTGTCTTCCGCATCCAGGCCGCCGCGCGTCCCGAGAGCGGCTGGGCGGACGGCACCTTCGGCGCCCAGGGCACCGTGCAGCCGATCGAGTCCGGGTACTACGACACCGACCTGCGCCGGATCGACGGCGAGTGGAAGATCGTGGGGCACCGCATCCTGCTGGACATGCCGTATGTCATTCCCGGGTCTGACCTGGGCGCCGCGGCGGCGCGGGACCGGGGAGCACCCGTGATCACGCGGTTGACGGTCCTCAACCGCCGGGTCGGCGATCCGGCGGGCGCGGCTAGCATCGAGGCCATGACGCCACGCGACAACGAGCTCGGTGTGTTCCTTCGCGCGAGCCGCTCGCGGGTGGACCCGGCCGACGCCGGGCTGGCCGACGGGGTCTCCGGGCGGCGCGTCGGCGACCTGCGCCGCGAGGAGGTGGCGGTGCTCGCCGGGGTCAGAGCGGACTACTACGCCCGTCTTGAGCAGGGGCGCGAGCGCAATCCCTCCGCGCAGGTGATCAGGGCCATCGGGCACGCGCTGCGCCTTGCGCCCGAGGCGCGCGAGCACCTGTTCCGGCTGGCGGGGCTCAATCCCCGGCTGGGCCCGGACAGCACGCGGGACCTCGTGCACCCGTCGCTGCTGCGTCTGCTGGAGGCCTTTCCCCAGGCGGCGGCGTACGTGCTGGCCCGGCTTTCGACGTGCTCTCGACCAACGCGGTCGCCGATGCGCTGCTGTCGCCGTTCGGCACCGAGCGGAACATGCCGCGCATCCTGTTCACCCACCCCCGGGCCAAGGCGGTGTTCACCGACTGGGAGCTGCTGCGGCGCAGCACCGTGTACGCGCTGCGCCTGAACGCGGGACGGTTCCCGAACGACCCTGACATCATCGGCCTCGTCGCCGAACTCGGCGAGGACTCACCGGAGTTCCGGGCGCTGTGGGCCGACCACGACGTCGCGGGCCTCACCCGGGCATTCAAGGTGTTCGTCCACCCCTAAGCAGGCCGCATCGAGCTGACCTACCAGACGTTCGACGTGGTGGACGCTCCCGGGCAGCTGCTGCTCGTCGGCACCCCCGAGCCCGGCAGCCGCAGCGAGGAGGCCCTGACGTATCTGGCCTCGATGGCGGGGCCCGCCTGACCGTCCGCCGCTCCGCCCCGCCCGGCTCACGGCCGTTTCCCGGGTGCCGTGCCCCCAAGCAGTCCCCGCCCACCGCCCCGCCCCGCACGCCGGCGGACGACATCCGCCGAGCCGCGGCATTCACCCACCATCGGACAAGGACGCCCCGTCATGCCTGAGATCCTGGAAGTGACCACTCTCCGCCCCGCGCCCGGCCTCACGCCGGAGGACTTCGGCGCGGCGAACGCGGACATCAACGAGTACCTCAAAGCCCGCCCCGGCTTCCAGTGGCGCCGGATCGTAGTGCGCGACGACGGCACGATCCTCGACATCGTCGCCTACGACAGCATGGAGCACGCCCGCTCCGGAGCCGCCGGGATCACCGGCGAGATGGGCGGCTCGCCCGTGCACGAGGCGATCGACCACGGCACCGTCGACTGGCAGTTCACGACCGTGCTCCAGCACGTCGAGCACTGACCACCTGGAAGACTGGAACGGACGACCATGCCCTTCGCCGACGAACTCGTCAACGGCCGCACCGCGCAGTCGCTGACCCGGGCCGTCCTCGTCGCGCTGCCCGGCGCGGACCTGGCCGCGCTGCGGGCGGCCGCACGGCACCTGGACCCCCTCTCGCTGCGCGAGCGGGCCGACCTGCTGCGCGATGCCCTCCTCGCGGACGTACCGGGCGACTACGCCGAGCTGGCACGCGTGGTGCGGGCGGCCCGGGACGGCGTACCGGAGTTCGGCGGATGGCTCATCTGGCCGGTCACGAGTGCCGTCGCCACGAAGGCCGTCGCCGAGGGCACGGACGCCGCCTTCGACGACGCGATGGCGCTCTTGGCCGAGCTCACCGGACGGCTCACCTCCGAGTTCGCCCTGCGCGTCCTGCTGCGGCACAATCTGGACCGGGCGCTGGGCATCATCGCCGGATGGACGGCGTCCCCCGACACCGATGTGCGCCGCCTCGCCTCGGAGGGCACCCGTCCCTACCTTCCCTGGTCGGCACGGGTGCCGGAACTCTTCGCCCGCCCCGGCGCGACCGTACCCCTCCTCGACGCCCTCCACGACGACGAGAGCGAGTACGTCCGGCGCTCCGTCGCCAACCACCTCAACGACCTCAGCCGGGACCACGCCGACCAGGCCGTGGCAACCGCCCGGCGCTGGCTGGAGGCCCCGGACCCGGCCCCGACGAGCGGACGGCTGGTGCGCCACGGGCTGCGCACGCTCGTCAAACGCGGTCACCCCGGCGCCCTCGGACTGCTCGGTTTCGCTCCGGCGACGCTCGAGATCGAGGGCCCGGTGCTCGATCGCACCCGCGTGCCAATCGGCGGGAGCGTCCGCTTTACCGCGACCATCCGCAACATCGGTGCCGAGGACGCCCGGCTGGCGATCGACTACGTGGTCCACCACCACAAGGCCAACGGCTCGCAGAGCAACAAGACGTTCAAGCTCACGACCCGCACCCTGGGCCCGGACGAGACGATCGAGGTGAGCCGGGACCACTCCTTCCGGCTCCTGACCACCCGCCGCTACCACCCGGGCCCGCACGCCCTCGCCCTGCAGATCAACGGCGTGACGTCGGACCGCGCGGAGTTCGAACTCCAAGCCCCCTGAAGGGACCGGGATCAGTCGGCGGGCCGCCCCGCCGGGCGGCGGTACACGCCGTGCCAGTAGCCGTAGGCCAGTTCCCGGGCCACGACAGCGTCGTCGCTGCCGTCGCCGCCGACCACCTGCCGGGTGATGACCTCACCGCCTCCCTGGACGATCAGCCGCGCGGCGAGCTGCGGGTCGATGTCCGCCGGTGTGCGGCCCGCCCGCCGCTCCTCCTTCAGCACCGCCACGACGTTGTCGACGAAGCGGTCCTGGTGGGCCGCCCACGAGTCGCGGACCGCGGGGTCGTAGGCGGCCACCTCGTGGATGGCCGACAGCAGGGCAGCGTGCCGGCGGTAGTGCCGCATGATCTGTTCGTAGGTGCGGGCCAGGCCGTCGGCGCCGCCGTCCGGGCCGCAGGGCTGCCACGCCTCCGCGATCTCGTAGCTCCGCGTCCTGAGCGAACCGCTCACCCGCAGCAGGACGTCGACCTTGTCGCGGAAGTACAGATAGAAGGTGGACCGCGAGATGCCCGCCGCGTGCGCGATCTGCTCCACGCTCAGTTCGGTGTAGGTCGGACCACCCCGCAGCAGTTCCTCGAGCGCGGAGACGATCCGCTCCTCGAGTGCGGCCCGTCGGTCGGTCGCGGTGGAACGTCGTCGCGTGGTGGAAACCATGCCGCCATCCTACGGAGCGACCGGAACGGCTCTCGTGGGGGCGGCGGCACGGCTCGGGGCCGGTCAGACCATAAGGCTCACGCGCTCATCGACGTCCAGCAGCGACTTGCCGTACACCTCCAGGCCGACGGCCGGGACGAGGCCCGCATGCCGGGCCGCGACACCGGCGTCGCGCCAGATGCGCTGCAGCGGGTGCCCGTCGCCGAACGCGGACGAACCGTGCGCGTTCAGCAGGATCTCGATCGCCCCGAGGACCTGCTGGGCCGCGTGGCCGGCCTGCGCCCTGACGTGTGCGCGTGCCGCGTAGTCCAGGGGGCCCGAGGGGGCGGCCCGGTCGACCGCGTCGTAGGTGTGCAGCCGGGCCGTCTCCAGCTTCAGTGCCGTCTCTGCCACCTGTATCTGAACCGCCACGGAGTCCGCCTGCCGGGCATGGGTGGTGAAGGACAGCGGCTTGGCCCCGGCCGCCTCCCGCACGGTGTCCAGGGCCGCCCTGCCCAGCCCGAGGAGCGGCCCCACCAGGCACGGCAGCAGCATGGGGCCGAACTTGGAGCCGTACAGCGTCTCCTCCGTGCGGGAGCGCACGCGGGCGCCCTCGGCGGTGGCGGGGACGGACAGCACGCGGCGTTCGGGGACGAACACGTCCTGGGCGATCAGCGTGTTGCCGCCGTGCCCCGCATGCCGGCCATGTGCCAGGTGTCCTCGACGGTGAGGTCGCCGGCGGGAATCAGGACCAGCGCCTGGTCGGCGGCCGCGCCGCGGTCGTCCTTGAGCAGTGCGCCGACGGCGGCCCATGTGGCGTAGGGGGAGCCGGAGTTGTAGGACCAGCGGCCGCTGACCCGCCAGCCGCCCGGTGCCTTCTCCCCCCTTCCCGTCGGCGCCGCCACACCGGTCACGCGCGCGTCGGGGTCGGCGCCGAAGACCTCCTCCTGTGCCTTGTCCGGGAACAGACAGGCCGGCCAGTTCGTCACCGCGACGATCAGGCCGGTCAGGCGGACGAGCCGTCGGCAGCGCCGAGCGTCTCCGACACCTCGGTCAGCGTGCGCAGGTCGGTCTCAGGACCGCCGTAGCGGCGCGGCGTGAGCAGCCGGAAGACGCCGGCCTCCCCCAGCGCGTCGACGACCTGCGCCGGCACCACGCGGTCCGTCTCGCCGCGTCCGGCGTGCTCGCGCAGCAACGGCCGCAGGGCGGCGGCGCGTGCCACAAGCCGGGCTCTGAGCTCTTCCTTCGACGGTGCGCCGGCTGTGGCGTCGCGATGGTTGGTCACCGGTTTCTCCTTGTACGGGCTGGTACGGGCTCGGGTGGGGGCTGCGGGCGGGCGCGGGGCCTCAGCCGGCCGACTCGGACGCGATCTTCGCGAGGAGCGCCGCGAACTCGCCGGGCATCGACAGGAACGGTGAGTGGCCGCTCGCGATCCGGTGGACCGAGCCGGCCCTGGCGGCGAGCTCTTCCTGGTGGTGCGGCGGCAGAGCCTGGTCCTGCTCGCAGACGACGTACGTCGAGGGGACGGTGTGCCACCCGGCCGCGGTCAGCGTGTCGCTGAAGGACCTGGTGCTCTGCGGCACCAGCCGCCCGGTGGCCGCCTCGGCGTCGGCCGCGGGGGCGTCCGCGTAGAACAGCGGGACCGGCCGGTCCGGCACGGCCTGGAAGCCGTCGGGCTCCGACGGCACCGGCGCGCCGTGATGGCCCAGCAGGCTCTCGCCGATGTCGAGCTGGTACGCCGCCAGGTACACGACGTGCACGACCTCCGCGGCTTCGGCGGCTTCGGCGACGGCCTGGGTGACCGGCACACCGCCGTAGGAGTGGGCGACCACGACCACCGGGCCGTCGGTGCGCGCCAGTTCGTCGAGGACCACGCGCGCGTCGTCCCGCACGCCGGCCTGCGAGCCGGCGCTGGGCAGGTCGACCGCCCGGGTGTTCCAGCCGTCGGCACGGAGCACCGGGGTCAGTCGCTCCCAGCACCACGAGCCGTGCCACGCGCCGTGCACCAGGAGGAGGGTCGGACGGGATGTACCACCAGCAGTCACGGAGATTCCACTCTCGAGTTCGGAGGAAGAGGGCACTGAACTGCGCTGCAGCCGAAGCCTAGACAAAGGTTGGACACAGTGTCTAACAGCATGTCTAAGATCACGTCCAGCGCAACGGGACCGGTGCTGCGACACGGACACACCGGGGACTTCGCCAGGGACCCACGGATGCGAGCGGCACGGCGCCGGGACCAGGGTGGGCGCATGCCGGCGCAGACGAAGAGGAGCAGGCCATGAGCATCACCACGACCACCTCGGCCAAGCCCACCCTCGTGCTCGCACACGGGGCGTGCGCCGAGTGGTCGAGCCGGAACGGCGTCATCCCCGCACTGCTCGACGAGGGCTTCCCCGCACACTCGCCGTCGCGAACCCGCTGCGCGGGGTCGTCGACGACGCCGACCATCTGCGCGGCGTCCTCGCCGGGAACGCCGACGTCAAGGCGCTGGTCTACATCGGCGCGTTCGCCCCCGACGCCGGGGAGAGCGCCGCCGACCTCGCGGGCCGCTACCCGGGCAGCACCCTCGGGGAGACGCTCGCGCCCGTCAAACTGCCCGACGGCTCGGTGGACCCGTACATACGGCAGGAGCTCTACCACGCGCAGTTCGCCGCCGACTCACCCGAGCGCGAGGCGGCGGTGATGGCCGTGACGCAGCGCCCGATCGCCGAGTCCGCGCTCGCCGAGCCCTCGGGCGAGCCGGCGTGGAGGACGATCCCGTCCTGGTTCCTGATCGGCGGCAAGGACAAGAACATCCCCGCCGCGTCCCAGCGCTTCATGGCCGAGCGGGCGGGATCCCGGCGGACCGTGGAGCTGCCGGACGGCTCCCACACCGTCGGCAGCCCGGAGGCCGCCGCCGTCGTCGGCCTCGTCCGCGAGGCCGTGGCCGCATCCGCCGCCCACGAGTAAGGGGTTCCCTCATGACCGTTCAGCCCGCGCATGACATCGTGCTGGAGCCCGCCTCGCAGCAGCTCGCCGACGCCACCTCGCAGCCGCCCTTCCTGTACGAGCTGGGAGTCGACAAGGCCCGCAAGGTGCTCGACGACCTTCAGGCGGAACCGGTCGAGAAGCTCCCGGTCGACTCGGAGTGGATCACCGTCCCCGCCGACGCCGGCGACGTGCGGGTGCGCGTCGTGCGCCCCCAGAACGCGGCGCAGCCGCTGCCGGCCGTGCTGTGCATGCACGGCGGCGGGTGGATCCTCGGCAACGCCGGCACCCACGACCGGCTGGTCCGCGAACTCGCCGTCGGGGCAGGGGCCGCCGTCGTGTTAGTCCAGTACACGCGCTCCCCCGAGGCGCGCTACCCGATCGCCCTCGAACAGAAGGGGTACGCCACCGCCCGCTGGATCGTCCGCCACGGCCACGAGCACGGCAGATCACCAACTACGGCGCCGTCGCGCCCGCCGCGTGGCGGGGCCGCGCGGCGAAGGCCGAGGAACTGAAGTGGGCCGCCGCGAGCGAAGCGACGTCGCGCGGTGAGGGGGCCGGCCTGAGCGTGGCCCACTGGGCGAGCGCCGTGCTCTGCAACGGCCTGGGCCGGTACGAGGAGGCCCGCGACGCCGCCCGGCAGGCCTGCGCGGACCCTCCGGCACCGGGCGTCGCGGCCCAGTGGGCTCCCATCGAACTCGTCGAGGCGCCCTCCGCTGCGGTGACACCCGGCTCGCCTCCGGCGCGCTCGAGCGGCTGCTGGAGACCACGCAGGCGAGCCGGACGCAATGGACGCGGGGCATCGAGGCGCGCTCGCACGCCCTCGTCGGGGACGGCGCGGACGCCGAGGCATTCCACTGCGAGGCGATCGACCGGCGCGGCCGCACCCGGCTGCGGTCGGAGACGCCCGCGCCCACCTCTGTTCGGCGAATGGCTGCGCTGGGAGCAGCGCCGGCTCGAAGCCCGTGAGCAACTGCGCCGCGCCCATGAGATGTTCACCGCGGCAGGCATGGAGGCGTTCGCCGAGCGCGCGGCACGTGAGCTGCGGGCCACCGGGGAGACCGCCCGCAGGAGAACCGTCGAGACCAGCGGCGACCTGACCCCGAGGGAGCTGCAGATCGCCAGGCTCGCGAGCGAGGGCCTGACCAATCCCGAGATCGGCAGCAGGCTGTTCATGAGCCCGCGCACGGTCGAGTACCACCTGCGCAAGGTCTTCGCCAAGCGCGGCATCGTCTCCCGGACCGAGATCCGGACCGTACTCGCCGACGATCTCGGCACCGCCGGCCCGACGAGCTGAACTACGGTCCTCCCACCCCACGGAACAAGAGGTCACCGACCTGCGGGACACCCCCCGCCCGTGCCCGGAGTCCTCATTTGCAGCCCTTAATCGAACAGACTAGTCTGTTTGATTAAGGAGGTACGGTAATGGCGACGCGGATCAGGAAGACGAAGTCCGAGGAGAGGATCCTCATGGCGGCGGCGGAGCTGTTCTACGCGAACGGGCTGCGGGGAGTCGGCATCGATCAGGTCATCGCGGCGTCGGGCGTCGCGAAGTCGACGCTGTACGTGCACTTCCGCACCAAGGAGGAGCTCGTCGCGGCGTACCTGCGCAGGACGGACGACTCCTGGACGGCACAGCTGCAGGACGCCGCCGCACGGAGCGGGGACGGCCCTCGCGAGCAACTCGTCGGACTGTTCGACGCGCTCACGGACGCCTTCGAGCGGCACGGCTTCTTCGGCTGCCCCTTCGTCAGCGCCGCGGTCGAGGCGGACCTCGACTCAGAGGCGCGGGCCATCACCGTGCAGCACACGCGGCGCCGTCAGGCATGGCTGACCGAGCTGAGCGAGCAGGCCGGCGCGGACGCCCCCGGCGCGCTCGCCCGGCACATCGGGCTGCTGATCGACGGCGCCCTGGCCTCGGGACGCCTCCTCCAGGACCGCGCAGTCGTGGAGGAGGCGAAGTCCGCGGCGCGCCTGCTCGTCGCCGCCCACACCTGATCCACCCGGTGCATCGCCGCGCCGGCCCCACACCCACCCAGCACGACAGGAAAGAGGCGCAGTCATGCGCGCAGTGGTTCTCCATGAATTCGACACCCCGCTGGTCCTCGGCGAGATCGACAAGCCCACCGCCGGCCCGGGCCAGGTGCTGGTCGAGGTCAAGGCCAGTGGCGTCAACCCGCTGGACACCAAGATCCGGGCCGGCAAGGCCGCCCACGCCAAGCGCACGCTGCCGGCCGTCCTCGGCCTGGACCTGGCCGGCGTGGTCGAGGAGGTGGGCCCCGGCGTCCACACCTTCGCGCCCGGCGACGAGGTCTTCGGGATGACCGGTGGCGTCGGCGACGTGCAGGGTTCGCTCGCCGAGTACGCGGCCGTCGACGCCCGCCTCCTCGCCCGCAAGCCGGCCGCGCTCACCATGCGCGAGGCCGCGGCCCTGCCCCTGGTCGTGATCACGGCCTGGGAAGGACTGGTCGACCGGGCAGGGGTCCACGCGGGGCAGAAGGTCCTCATCCACGGCGGGGCCGGCGGCATCGGCCAGGTCGCCGTGCAGATCGCCCGTGCCCGCGGCGCCGAGGTCTTCGCCACCGGGTCGCCCGCTCGACTGGCGGTGATCGAGCGCCTGGGGGCCCACCCGATCGACTACACGACCACCGCCGTGGAGGAGTACGTCGCCAAGCACACCGGCGGCGAGGGCTTCGACGTCGTCTTCGACACCGTCGGCGGTTCCGTGCTCGACGCCTCCTTCACGGCGGTGCGCACCTACACGGGTCACGTCGTGAGCGCGCTGGGCTGGGGAACCCACAGCATCGCGCCCCTGTCCTTCCGCGGGGCGACCTACTCCGGAGTCTTCACCCTGCTGCCCCTGCTGACCGGGAGCGGGCGGGAGCACCACGGCGAGATCATGCGCGAGGCGGCCGCGCTCGCCGAGGCGGGGGCGCTCAAGCCCCTGCTCGACCCCCGGCACTTCACCCTCGCCGATGTCGCCGATGCCCACGCGGCCGTTGAGGGTGGCACCGCGCAGGGCAAGGTCGTGATCGACGTCGGCTGACCGCGCAGGTCCGCGCGGAGTCGGCCGACAGTCACCGTCCGGGCTTCTGAAGCTGTAGCCGACCATCATGACGACCTCAAGCGCGAGATCTTCATCGGCGACAGTCAGTACAGGGCCGTCCGCCATGATGCCCTCGCCATTGGCGCCCCGGGCCTCGGCAGCGGGTGGCACCCGTCTCCCGGGACACCGCCCGGCCTCATACTGACCATTTCCGGACGCGGATGCCATGGCTCTGAGCGACCCGCAGCGTCGCCGAGAAGGCCGGTGTACAGCAACCGGTCATCTGCCGGCTCTTCGGCGACAAGGACCGCTCCTGGCCGCGGTGGTCGATCAGTCGCGCTCGCCCTGCTCGCTCCGGGACAGCCCCGCACCATGTCCGCCTCGCCACACAGTGACGCCCGCCGGAGCAGCGAAATGAGCACCGCGACCATCAGGACCTTGGCGGCCGGGCTCTCGCGGGCCTGTCGGCGGGTGGCGCCGCATCCACTGTGGCTGGTTGGTCCCTTGATGGTGATCGTGGCCGTTCCGGTGGCCGACGCGTTCCTGCCTGCGGACATCCACCTCGCCCACCTGCTCGTCGTCGCCACTGCGGTCACCGCCATCGGCGCCGGCACGCGCGCGACGACGCTGATCTGCTTCGTCGCGCTGCTCGCGCTCGTCGCCGCCGGGGTGGAGCGGCACGCCCTGACGACCGAGAGCGTTCTGGTCGAACTGTGCGCCCTCGCCGCGCTCTCCGTCCTTCTGTTCCGCACCGCCCACTCCACCCGGCTGATCATCGGGGACGTCCGCGGCAAGGGCCTCGCCTCCATCAGCGACACGGCGATAGTGCTGGGCGCCTTCCGCGCCGCCGCCCATCGCGACATCCCGCTGCCCGAACTGGTCGCCTACGTGGAGGACGCGGTCCGCTGGGGCCTTGCGGAGTTCTCGGCGTCCGAGACGGACCTCGCCGAGCGCTTCGTGACCGCCGTCATGGTGGACATCCCCGATGACGAGCCGGTGGTGCAGGTGGTCAGCTGCGGGCATCCGCCGCCCCTGTTGTTGCGCCAGTCGGGCGCCACCGTGACGACGCTCGAGGTGCCCGAGCCCGCGCCGCCGCTCGGCCTGGCCCTCGGCGACATGTCCGACAGCGCGTACGTCCCCGCCACCTTCCCCTTCCAGGAGGGCGACCGCCTGATCCTCTACACCGACGGGGTCACCGAGGCCCGCGACCAAAGGGGCGACTTCTATCCGCTTCTATCCGCTCGCCGAACGTGTCGCGCTCTGGGCGGATCAGGCGCCCGGAGCGCTGGTCGAAGCCATCACCGCCGACCTGGAGGAATATGCCGGCGGTCGCATGGACGACGACATGGCCATGGTCGTTGCCCAAAGGGGCCGGATTCCGGCGAACGCGTGAGCGGCCCCGACGGCGCCGGACACCGGTGGCCCGCTGCCGGAGCGGGTCCTCGATCATGATGGGCATCTTCCGGATGCGCCGCCCGGTCGGCGTGGTGAACGGCGTTCGCGGGGGGGGGGGGGGGGGGGGGGGGGGGGGGGGGGCGCCGCCCCGCCCCCCCCCCCCCCCCCCCCCCCCCCCCCGCGCACCACGGCGCCTCCCCTCGACACCGGCGTCACGAAGAGCGGCCGCATCGCGGTGCGTCAGTGAGTGGGCCCCAAGAACGAGGAGTGGGCCCCAAGAACGAGCAACTGGCCGGCTGAGCCGCCGGTGGGCGGCACGGTGCGCCCAGAACGGTCAGGCGTCGCCCGGCGACGCCTGACCGTGACGGCAGATCACCCAATGGCCGGCCGCGGCGGCTGCGGTGTGCCGGACCTGCGAGCCCGTCGTCATGGACTCTCCGCCCCTGGAAGGACAGTAGGTACGCAACGGCCTCTCCGGCAGCCGCGGCCTCGGTCAGGCCACGGCCTCGCCCGCGGTGGCGATGTCCGTCACGTCGGCGGTGTGCGCCGCGTCGCCCGTCCCGGGCTTACTGAACTGCGTGCGGTAGAGCTCCGCGTACCGCCCGTCGGCCGCCAGCAGCTCCTCATGCGTACCCCGCTCCACGATCCGCCCCGCCTCGACGACGAGGATCACGTCGGCGGCCCGCACGGTCGACAGGCGGTGCGCGATCACCACGGCCGTGCGGCCCTCCAGCGCTTCGGTGAGCGCCTCCTGGACGGCCGCCTCCGAGGTGTTGTCGAGGTGGGCGGTGGCCTCGTCGAGGATGACGACGCGCTGGCGGGCGAGCAGCAGCCGGGCGATGGTCATGCGCTGGCGCTCGCCGCCGGAGAGCCGGTAGCCGCGCTCGCCGACCACGGTGTCGAGGCCGTCGGGCAGGGAGTGCACGAGGTCTTCGAGGCGGGCGCGGCGCAGTACGTCCCACAGCTCGTCCTCGGTCGCGGACGGGCGGGCAAGGAGCAGGTTCGCCCGGACCGAGTCGTGGAACAGGTGCCCGTCCTGGGTGACCATGCCGAGGGTCTCGCGCATCGAGTCGGCACTCAGTTCACGGACGTCGACGCCGCCGATGCGTACGGCGCCCTCGTCGGTGTCGTACAGCCGCGGCAGCAGCTGCGCGATGGTCGACTTGCCCGCGCCGGAGGAGCCGACGAGCGCGACGGTCTGGCCGGGTTCGGCACGGAAGGAGACACCGCGCAGGACCTCCGTGCCACCGCGGGTGTCGAGGGCGGCGACCTCCTCCAGGGAGGCCAGGGAGACCTTGTCGGCGGAGGGGTAGGCGAAGCGGACGTCCTCGAACTCCACGGCCGCCGGCCCCTCCGGCACCTTCCTCGCGTCCGGTTTCTCCTCGATGAGCGGCTTCAGGTCCAGCACCTCGAAGACGCGCTCGAAGCTCACGAGGGCGCTCATGACCTCGACGCGCGCCCCGGCGAGCGAGGTGAGCGGCGCGTACAGCCGGGTCAGCAGGAGGGCCAGTGAGACGACGGCGCCCGGCTCCAGACTGCCGCGCAGCGCGAACCAGCCGCCGAGCCCGTACACGAGGGCGAGCGCCAGGGCCGACACCAGTGTCAGGGCCGTGATGAACGCCGACTGCGCCATCGCAGTGCGGACCCCGATGTCCCGCACCCGCCGGGCGCGCTCCGCGAACTCGGCGGACTCCTCCCCGGGCCGCCCGAAGAGCTTCACCAAGGTGGCGCCGGGTGCCGAGAAGCGCTCGGTCATCCGGGTGCCCATCGAGGCGTTGAGGTCGGCCGCCTCCCGCTGGAGCTTGGCCATCCGGCTGCCCATCCGCCGGGCGGGGATCACGAACACCGGCAGCAGCACGAGCGCGAGCAGCGTGATCTGCCAGGACAGGGTGAGCATCACGACGAGGGTGAGCAGCAGCGTCACCACGTTGCTGACGACTCCGGACAGCGTGTTGGAGAAGGCGCGTTGGGCGCCTATGACGTCGTTGTTGAGTCGGCTGACGAGTGCGCCCGTACGTGTACGTGTGAAGAACGCGACCGGCATGCGCTGCACATGATCGAACACAGCCGTCCGCAGATCGAGGATGAGTCCCTCGCCGAGCGTCGACGAAAGCCAGCGGCCGAGGATCCCGAGTGCCGCCTCGGCGAGCGCGATGACGGCGATGAGCACGGCAAGGCGGACGACGGTGCTCTCGTCGCCGCCGGACACGATCGCGTTCACGACGTGCCCCGCGAGCACCGGCGTCGCGACGGCCAGCAGCGCGGTCACCACGCTGAGCACCACGAACTGCCCGATGCGGCGGCGGTGCGGGCGGGCGAAGGCGGCGATGCGGCGCAGGGTCGCGCGGGCGAAGGGACGGCGCTCCTGCTGCGCGTTCATGACGCTGTGCAGCTGTGTCCAGGCTGTGGTCTCCATGCTCATGCAAGAGACACTAAGACCTCAAGCGAAGTTGGGGTCAACCGCCTGGCGCCACCTCCCTCCCCTTGCCCGGCGTGTCAGCCGCCGTCTCCGCGCCCGCAACCCCACGTTGGTGCGGTGTGGAAACCCTCTCCCGATGTGACAGCGGTACGCCTCCCCGAGGGACTCCCCCGACGCCCGCCCCTGCGGGCTGCCGTCCGGCCGGTCCTGTGTCTGCTCCCGCTCGCCCTTGTGCTGGTGGTCGCGGTACGCCACCGCTCCGTACTCGTGGAGGGCTTCGGCCACCTGAAGTCGGCCGAGTGGCCCTGGCTCGCGGCCGCGGCCGCGGCGACCTGCCTGACCTGGGTCGCGGCGGCCTTCACCCGCCAGGGGGCGGTCATCGAGCGGCTGCCCGCGCGCCGGCTGCTCGCCACCCAGTTCGCGGCGGGCGCGGCCAACCATCTGCTGCCGACGGGCCTGGGCGCCGGCGCGGTCAATCTGCGGTTCATGACGGTGTGCGGTGTGCCGCTCGCCCGCTCGTCGGCCGCGCTCGCGCTGTACATGCTGGCGGAGTCGATCGCCCGGCTGAGCCTGCTGCTCGGCCTGCTGATCGCGTTCCCGGGGGCGCTGCGGCTCGGCAGCCTCCTGCCGGACGGGGCGATCGGCCCCCTGCTGCTCGGCGTCGGCCTGGTGCTGTGCGCCGCCGTGACGACACTCCTCCTCCTACGACGGCTCCGTACGGCCGTCCTCTCCTTCCTGCGCACCGCGCTCGGGGAGGCCCGCTCGGTGCACTCCCGCCCGTCCCGCGCACTCGCCCTGTGGGGCGGATCGCTCGCCTTCCCGCTGCTCCAGGCGACCGGACTGGCCGCAGTGGGGCAGGCATTGGGGCTGCCGGTACCGCCGGTGCACATGGCGGTCGCGTATCTGGCGGCGACGGTCGCGGTCGCACTGGTGCCGACGCCGGGCGGGATCGGTTCGGTGGAGGCCGCGCTGGTCGTCGCACTGGTCGCGGCGGGCGGTCCGGTGGCCGTGGCGACGGCGGTGGTGCTGGCGTACCGGATCATCACGGTGTGGGTCCCGCTGCTGCCGGGGGCCCTGACGCTCGGGGCGCTGGTCCGCTGGAAGGTGATCTGAGGCGAACTCCGGATGTACGGCGCGATCGCCCCGGTCGAGGGCGACGACCTCCTGCCGGCCCCCGGCACCGGTCGCTGCCGCTCGCGCTGTCGCGGTGCCTGCTGACCGAGGACGAGCTGTCCGCGAAAGCGGTGTACGACGACCCGTTCCCGGCGCGGGCCGTCCATGCCACCCGAAGCTGCGCTACCGAGGGGTAACCTCGGCGTACACCGTCGGAGAAGGGACACCACGATGCCGGTCCGGATCGAGCGCCAGGGTTACGTCACCACGGTCGTCCTCTCCCGGCCCGAGGCCCGCAACGCGGTGGACGGACCGACCGCCGCCGAACTCGCCGACGCCTTCAGGGAGTTCGAGGCGGACGATGGCGCGCGGGTCGCGGTGCTCTGGGGCGAGGGCGGCACGTTCTGCGCGGGCGCGGACCTCAAGGCGATCGGCACCGAACGCGGCAACCAGGTCACCGAGGACGGCGACGGACCGATGGGCCCCACCCGGCTGGTCCTGACCAAGCCGGTCATCGCGGCGGTCGCGGGACACGCCGTGGCCGGCGGCCTGGAACTGGCTCTCTGGTGCGATCTGCGGGTCGCGGAGGAGGAGGCCGTCTTCGGGGTCTTCTGCCGCCGCTGGGGTGTGCCGCTCATCGACGGCGGCACGGTCCGGCTCCCCCGTCTCATCGGTACCAGCCGCGCGATGGACATGATCCTCACCGGCCGCCCGGTCCCCGCTCCCGAGGCGTACGAGATGGGGCTCGCCAACCGCCTCGTCCCGGCCGGCCGCGCCCGCGCGGAGGCGGAGCGCCTGGCGGCCGAGATCGCCGAGTTCCCCCAGTCCTGTCTGCGCAGCGACCGTGCCTCCGTCCTCGACCAGGAGGGCCTGGTCGAGAAGGTGGCCATGCGCACCGAACTCCACTACGGCATGGACGTCTTGGCCGAGAGCCTGGAAGGCGCCGCCCGCTTCGCGTCGGGTGCCGGTCGGCACGGTTCGTTCAGCGAGCTGTGACGCGGACGGGGCCTGCGGCCGGATCGACCGAACCGACCCAGCGTCCGTCGAGACGCAGCGGCCGATTCGGTACGACGGTGGTGAGAAGGCGTTGTCGGTGCAGGACCCGACCGTCCTGCGTGACGGCCAGCACCGGCCGGGTGAGGAACTCCGCCGCGCCGAGCACGAAGGGGCCGTACGGCATCGCGGGCGCGAGCCGGTTCGGGGCGGCCCAGCGCAGAGGCGGCGCCACGAGGAGCGGAACCGTCGGGGACCAGGGCGCGCCCGCCAGGTGATCTCGTACGTACCGCGCCGCCCGTACGCCCTCGCGGGCCACGGCGGCGGCGCTCTCCACGGCGTGCAGCACGTTGCCCACGGCGAACACGCCCTCGCGTGACGTGCGGAAGGCGCCGTCGACCGCGGGTCCGCGCGTGCCCGTGTCGAGGGTGAGGCCGCCGCGCCGGGCGAGTTCATGGTCCGGCACGAAGTCTCCGGTGAACACGACGGTGTCGCATGCGAGGCTCGCGGTCAGGCCGTCGTGGTGGCGCAGGGCGACTCCGCTCAGGCGTCCGCGCCCCCAGAGTTCGATGACGGTCGTTCGGGTGAGGAGCGGAATCCGTTGTCCCAGGCGGGAGTTGACCGCCCGCAGTCGGTTGCCCTGGTGACGCGCCAGGTCGGTCACCATCGCGACGACGTCGACCCCAGCATCCAGCAAGGTGTCCACGGCGGCGTAGCTGACGGCTTCTGCGCCGACGACGACCGCGCGTTGGCCGATGCGCTGCCCGTAGAGGTGCACGGCCTGCTGAAGCTCTCCCGTGGTGAACACTCCTGCGGGTCTGGTCCCGGCCACCAGCCGCGCGCCGCGGGGCCGTTCGCGGGCTCCCGTGGCGAGGACGACGGCCGTGGCGGTGACCGTCTCCAGTCCCGCCGGGCCGACGGTGTCCAACGCCAGCGGTCCGCACCAGCCGAGGGCGGTGACCCCGGTGCGGAGGGCGGCCCCGGCCCGGATCGCGGCCTCGGCGTATCGCCGCGCGAAGCCCGGCCCGTCGAAGCCTCGGCGACGGCAGTGGCGAGGCACCCCGCCGGCTTCCTGTTCGCGCTCCAGCACCTCGACGCGGGTGTCTCCCCCGGCCGCGAGCCGGGCGGCGAGAGCGAGACCGGCAGGTCCCGCGCCGACGACCAGGACGTCCACATGCCGCTGACTCATGCCCGCCCCTCGAACAGCTCTCGTAACGCGGCGCCGCAGTAGAACCCCTGGCAGCGCCCGCCCCGCGCACGCGTCCGGCGCCGCAGCCCCTCCAGGCTGCGCGGCGGGATCGTACTCGCGAGGGCGTCACGGATCTCGCCGCGCGAGACGCGCTCGCAGTGGCAGACCAGGGTGCCGTACTCCGGGTCGGCGGCGATGAGTTCGGGGCGCTGGTAGGGGCGCGGGAAGGCCTCGCCGAGGTGGGGCATGCGGACGGGTTCCAGGTCGTCGGCCTCGCCGAGGTCGAGGCCGCAGTCGGCGAGGAGGCCGGTGACGTGCGAGGCGATGGCCATGGACGCGGTCAGGCCGGTGGAGCGGATGCCGCCGACGGTGACGTATGCCTGGTCGGGGTGGGCGCGGATCCGGTAGTCGTCGTACTCGGTGGCGGCGCGGAGCCCGGCGTAGACGGCGGTGACCTCCTCGTCAAGCAGATCCGGCAGGATCCGGCGCCCCCTGTCGCGCAGCAGGGCGAGGCCCGCCTCGGTCGATCCGGTGGCTGTCCTGTCGTCCACCTCCTCGGCCGTGGGCCCCAGCAGCACATTCCCGTACACCGTGGGTGCCACCAGTACGCCCTTGCCCAGCGCCGTCGGGACGGGCAGCAGGATGTGTCGGACCAGTTCGCGGGCGAACTTGTCGAAGACGAGGAGCTGGCCCCGGCGCGGGGTGACGGTGAAGTCGCGGTGGCCGAGCCGTCGGTCGAGTTCATCGGAGTACAGGCCCGCGGCATTGACGAGGTGGCGCGTGCGGACGGTCCCACGGCTCGTGCGCAAAACCCCGCCGTCGGCCCTCTCCACACGGCAGTCGAGGTGCAGGTCGACGCCGTTGCGTACCGCCTGGGTGGCGTAGGCGAGCGTCGTGGTCCACGGGCAGATGATGCTCTCGCCGGGGACGTGGAGCGCGCCGAGCGCGCCGGGCCCCAGGTGTGGTTCGCGCGCGTACACCTCGTCGGGGTCGAGCATGCGGGCCTGGCGGTAGTCGTTCTTCTCCGCCTTGGCCGCCAACTCCGGTAATGCGGCGAGCTGTTCACGATCCCAGGCGACGAGCAGGGCACCCACGGGTTCGACGGGAATCCCCGACTCGGCCGCGTACCCGGCGAGTCGACCGGAGCCCTCTCGTACGAGGCGGGCTTCGAGCGAGCCGGGGACGGCGTCGAAACCCGTGTGCAGGATGGCCGTGTTGGCCTTCGACGTGCCCTGTCCGACGTCGTCCTGCGCCTCGACGAGCGCGATGCGCAGCCGCCGATGGCGGGCGAGTTCCCGGGCGATGGCACAGCCGACGACACCCGCGCCGACGATCACGACGTCGTACGTCACGTCCGGCAGCGAGCCGTGCGCCGTGACCGTCATGCGGGGGTCCGGTCGAGCAGGGCCGTCACGGCCGAGCGGAAGCCGGCGAGGCGTTCGGCGGCCTCGTCCCGGCTGATGCGCGGCTCGTACACGGCGGAGGGTTTCCGGTCGGGGAGCGCCTCGTCCACGGTCAGTGCCGGATCGAGGCCCAGCCGGGCCACGGCACCCGCACCGAGGGCGGTGGCGTCGGGCAACGCCGATACTTCGACGGGGAGTTGGAGGAGATCGGCCTGGGTCTGCATGAGCAGCGCCGAGCGGGTCAGACCGCCGTCGACGCGCAGCGCGGTGAGCGGTGCGCCCAGGTCGGCGGCGGCCGCGTCGGCGAGTTCGACGACCTGGGCGGCGATGCCCTCGCACAGGGCACGCACCAGATGCCCGGGCGCGGTGTCGAGGCCGAGCCCGGTGAGCGAGCCGCGCAGATCGCCCCGCCACCAGGGTGCGGCGAGCCCGGCGAGGGCCGGGACGAAGGTGACACCACCGCTGTCGGGTACCGCGCCGCCGACCGGGTCGAGGTCGGCCGCCCCGGAGATGACGCCGAGGTCGGTGAGCCAGCGGACGGCGGACGCGGCGGTGTACACCTGGCCGTCGACGCAGTAGCTCGTCCGCCCCGCGAGGCGCCACGCGACACAGCTCACCAGGCCCGAGTCGCCGCGCCGAGGTGTCGTTCCGGTCTGCGCGAGGAGGAACGCCCCGGTGCCGTAGGTGCACTTGGCGTTTCCCGGCTCGGTGACGCGCTGGGCGAGGAGCGCTGCCTGTTGGTCGACGAGCAGACCGGTGAGGGGAATCTCCCTCCCGAAGACGGACGTGGTGCCGACCCGGGTGTCCGCGTCGACGACCTCCGGCAGTCGCTCGTCGCAGAGTCCGAAGACGTCCAGCGCCTCGCGCGACCACCCCACCCGGTCCAGGTCGAGGAGTTGGGTACGCCCCGCGGTGGCGGCGTCGGTGACGTACGCGCCGGTGAGCCGGTGCACGAGCCAGGCATCGGAGGTCGTGACGACTCCGGCCCGGGTCCGGTGACGGCGTATCCAGGCCATCTTGGGGGCGGCGAAGTAGGGGTCGAGGGGCAGGCCGGTGAGATGGCGTAACTCCTCGGCGTGCGGGGCGAGTTCGGCACACACGCTCTCCGCCCGCCGGTCCTGCCACACCAACGCGTCGGTCAGTGGTTCGCCGGTCGACGGGTCCCAGGCGAAAACGGTCTCCCCCTGGTTGGCGAGCCCGACCGCCGCCACGGACTCGCCCGCCTGAGCAAGTGCCCGGCGCCCGGCGTCGACGACGGACTCGTACAACTCGACCGGATCGACCTCGACACGCCCGCCGGGCAGATGACGGGGGCGTACGGGAGCGGTCCCGGAACCGATCACACCGCGGTCGGGACAGATCACCAGGGCCTTGGTCCCGGACGTCCCCTGGTCGATCGCGAGCACCGAACCGGACATGACCCTCCCCTGTGATCACCGCCTGCCAGCCTGCTTCAGGGCGCCCCCGGCCGTCAATGGCGGGTCCGCGGCGGCCCGGTGACGGGAGGGCAGGTGGATGCGGCAGGATGAGCGGTCGCCCCGGACGACGAACACCGGTCCGGGCTTGATCGTGCATTCCCGGATTCGAGCAGGTGGCAAGTGACGACACAGCACATCCGGCCCGCGGGCCTTCTCTCCGGTCACCAGGGAGGTCACCGGTGAAGCGCTCCCTCACCCTGGACGACCTGATGGTCGCCGGAATCGCCGTCGCGGCGGGCCTTGTGGCCGCGTTCCTGCTGCGCATGCTGCTGCGCTGGCTGGGCAAGCATGCCTCGCGCACCCGCTGGAGCGGCGACGACGTCATCGTGGACGCGCTGCGCGCGCTGGTGCCCTGGGCCGCGATCGCCGGGGGGCTCGCGTCGGCAGCCGCGGTGCTGCCGCTGACCGCGCAGGTCGGGCGCACCGTCAACCGATCGCTGACCGTCCTGCTGATCCTTGCGTCCACCATCACCGCGGCCCGGGCGATCACCGGCCTGGTCCGGTCCGTGACCCAGTCACGGTCGGGAGTCGCCGGCTCGGCCACGATCTTCGTCAACATCACCCGGGTCGTGGTGATGGCGATCGGCTTCCTCGTCGTGCTGCAGACGCTGGGGATCTCGATAGCCCCGCTGCTCACGGCGTTGGGCGTGGGCGGTCTGGCGGTGGCCCTCGCCCTCCAGGACACCCTCGCCAACCTCTTCGCGGGCGTGCACATCCTCGCCTCGAAGACGATCCAGCCGGGCGACTACATCCGCCTGAGCAGCGGAGAGGAGGGCTATGTCGTCGACATCAACTGGCGCAACACCACGGTCCGTCAGCTCTCCAACAACCTGGTCATCATCCCCAACGCCCAGCTCTCGGGCACCAACATGACCAACTTCACCCGGCCCGAGCAGCAGATGACCCTCACCGTCCAGGTCGGGGTCGGTTACGACAGCGACCTGGAGCATGTCGAGCGCGTGACCAACGAGGTCGTCACCGAGACGATGACCGAGATCACCGGCGCCGTCCCGGACCACGAGCCCGCCGTCCGCTTCCACACCTTCGGCGACTCCCGTATCGGTTTCACGGTGATCCTCGGCGTGGGCGAGTTCAGCGACCAGTACCGGATCAAGCACGAGTTCATCAAGCGCCTGCACAAGCGCTACCGGGAGGAGGGCATCCGGATTCCGTCGCCCGCGCGGACGGTGGCGCTGCAGCCGGGCGGCGCCGGGCTCCTCGAGCCGGTCATCCCCCATCAGCGCGACGCCACGGCACGCACGTAGAGCACGACACGGCACCGGAGCCGGACGGAGCTCGTCCGCCCGGCTCCGGTGTCAGGGCTCAGAGCGTGGCCGACGAGTCCGGGTAGTGGCCGGGCTCACGGTGGCGGGGTGCGACCAGGCTCGGGGTCACCGGGGTGACCGGCCAGTCGGGGTGGTTCGGCATACGTGGTGTCCTCGTGCCGTAAAGCCAGTCCCTGAGGAAGCCGGACCGGTCCTGGCCGGAGATCTCGGAGGCGACCGCGATGTAGTCCTCGGTGGTCGCGGCGGAGTTGCGGTGACACTCCAGGAAGGTGCGCTCGATGCGGTTGAAGACGTCCTCGCCGACGACCTCGCGCAGCGCGTAGAGGACCAGGACGCCGCCCAGGTACCGCTGGCTGTCGAAGAGGTTGGCGGCGTTCGGCGCGGCGACAGGACCGGAGGACTGTCGCCACAGGTCGCCCTTGGCGTAGGTGTCCTTCATGCGGGCTTCCATACTGGTCAGGCCGAGCGAGTCGGCCCAGCCCCGCTCGTAGCGGTAGAGCAGTCCTTGAAGTGCTCTCTCGGTTGAAGCCGGGAGATTCCTGCCTACCTTTCTGTGGCGGGCTTGACGCCGCGGGGACGCCTGACGACTGCACTCCCGGCAGCCGGGATGAGCGTGTGGCCCATCCGGTACAGGTGCAAGATGTTCCGGCCTGCGTTGTGGTCGGCGTTGCCGGGCCATCCGCAGTCTTCGTTCTTGCAGACGAACACGGCCTGGGACTCCCGGTTGCCCGGTGTGGTGGCGCCGCAGGCGGAGCAGCGCTGGGAGGTGCCGGGGGCGGGGACCTTGTGCAGGGTGCCGCCCTGGCGGGCGGTCTTGTACGTCAGCATCGTGATGGTGCGGGCCCAGGCCTCCTGGCTGATGGAGCGGTTCAGGCCGGACTTCTGAGCGACCCTCGTCCCGGGTTCCTGGACGGTGCCCCTGGCGCTCTTGGTCATGTTCGTGATGTCCAGTTGTTCCACCACGATCACGCCGCACGTGCGGGCGAGTTGGGTGGTGGTCCGGTGCTGCCAGTCGGTTGCCCTGCGCTTGGCTCTCGCACGAAGGCTGGCGATCTGGTCGTAGGTGGCCCGCAGCCGGTTCGAGGTCTTCTGCCCCGGCCTGCCAAAGCTCTTGCGGTGTGCGGCCCGCTGCTGAAGGCGGAGCAGCTTGGCCTTCTCGTCGGCGTTCAGCCACTTGTCCCGGTCGGCCGTGCCGTCCCGGGTCCTGGCCGGGCGCCCGTGGTCCTGGTGGTTTTCGTCGGAGAGGGCCAAAGGCACCGTGACGCCGACGTCGATACCGACCTCCGGCCCTGGGTGAGGCTCGGGCTTCGGCTCCAAGGTCTGGACGCGGAAGGCGATGTGCCAGCCGAGCGCGTCTTTGACCAGCCGGGCCCCGGTGATGCGGTTGTCGGTGTCGGCGTGCCGGCCGACCGGGAGATCCTTTGTCCAGCGGAAGCGAATACGGCCGATCTTGGGAATGTTGGCCATGCCCCAGCGGCGGTGCACACGGGTGATGTTCAGGTCCCGGCCCTGCGGGATGTCCACCGACATCACCGTGTGCAGGCGCGCCTTGAAGTTCGGTGCGTCGGCGTGGTGGTCCCAGCAGTTCTTCCACGCCTGGAAGTAGGTCTTCAGTACTGCCTGCGCGGCCTGGGCGGGAAGCACGCCGAGCCAGTCGATCTCCTTGCGGGCCTGGCGGATCGCCGCGTCGGCCGCGGCCAGGGAACGCTTCTGCTTCGGCAGCATCGTCCACCAGTCGTGCAGGCAGTTCCACATCGTGCGGGCCGCGTGCGCCTGATCGTCCATGAGCCGGATCTGCGCAGGCGTCAGCGCCAGTCGGGCGCGATGCCCGAACTGCCGCTGCTCCTGCACACATTCCGTAACCACGCGATCACCATACTGTGTGGTTCACGTCACCACGGCGGAATCCCGCCAATCAAAGGCGGCCGCGGGGGCCGTCACTCTGGTGCGATATCTCATGGTTCGCTTTCGTTCGGGGGGGTCGGGGCCGGTGGCCCTGCCGTCGGATCAGGCGGGTGATCTACCTGAGGTACGCGAGAGCGGGCAGTGCGGTTGCCCGCGGCGCACCACTTCCCGCTTTCACTTGCGCTTGTGTTTTCACTGGCGCCTCGGCCGCTGATCAGCGGCGGTCGGAGGACACCGCCCGACCAACCCGGCGCGGACCCCTGTCGAGTCGGGGCCGCTCACGAGATATCTTGATGTCGAGCAATGTTGCAGACGTGGAGCGGAGCACCCGGTGACTGACTCGACCATCATTTACACGCACACTGACGAGGCCCCGGCCCTGGCGACGTATTCGTTCCTGCCGGTGGTCCAGGCGTACGCCTCGCAGGCGGGTGTCACTGTGGAGACCCGTGACATCTCGCTGGCCGGGCGCATCATCGCCCTCTTCCCCGAGTTCCTCCAGGAGGGCCAGCGCATCGCGGACGCCCTTCACGAGCTCGGTGAGCTGGCCAAGACGCCCGAGGCGAACATCATCAAGCTGCCGAACATCTCGGCGTCGATCCCGCAGCTGAAGGCCGCGATCGCCGAGCTGCAGGAGCAGGGCTACGCGCTTCCGGACTACCCGGACGACCCGAAGTCGGACGAGGAGCGCGACATCCGCGCCCGTTACGACAAGGTCAAGGGCAGCGCCGTGAACCCGGTGCTGCGCGAGGGCAACTCCGACCGCCGCGCCCCCGCGTCGGTCAAGAACTACGCCAAGACCCACCCGCACCGCATGGGCAAGTGGACGCCGGAGTCGAAGACGAACGTCGCCACCATGGGCGTCGACGACTTCCGCTCCACCGAGAAGTCCGCGGTGATCACCGAGCCGGGCACGCTCCGTATCGAGCTGACTGGCGACGACGGCTCCACCACCGTGCTGCGCGAGTCGGTACCCGTCCTCGCGGGCGAGGTCGTCGACGCGTCCGTCATGCACGTCGCGCCGCTGCGCGAGTTCCTCACCGCGCAGATCGCCCGCGCCAAGGCCGAGGACGTGCTGTTCTCGGTGCACCTCAAGGCCACGATGATGAAGGTCTCCGACCCGATCGTCTTCGGTCACGTGGTGCGCGCCTTCTTCCCGAAGACGTTCGCGAAGTACGGCGAGATCCTCGCCGGCGCCGGCCTCACCCCGAACGACGGTCTCGGCGGCATCTACAAGGGCCTGGAGGCGCTGCCCGAGGGCGCCGAGATCAAGGCCTCCTTCGACGCCGAGCTCGCCGAGGGCCCGGAGCTGGCGATGGTCGACTCCGACAAGGGCATCACCAACCTGCACGTCCCGTCCGACGTCATCGTCGACGCCTCGATGCCGGCCATGATCCGCACCTCCGGTCACATGTGGGGCCGGGACGGCCAGGAGGCCGACACCCTCGCTGTTCTGCCGGACAGCAGCTACTCCGGTGTCTACCAGGTCGTCATCGACGACTGCCGTGCCAACGGCGCCTTCGACCCGGCCACGATGGGCTCGGTCCCGAACGTCGGTCTGATGGCGCAGAAGGCCGAGGAGTACGGCAGCCACGACAAGACCTTCGAGATCCCCACCACCGGTACGGTCCGCCTCGTCGACGAGGCCGGGAACGTCGTCCTGGAGCAGGTCGTCTCCGCCGGTGACATCTTCCGCGCCTGCCAGACCAAGGACGCCCCGATCAAGGACTGGGTGAAGCTGGCCGTCACCCGCGCCCGCGCGACCGGCGACCCGGCGGTCTTCTGGCTGGACGAGACCCGCGCGCACGACGCCGTGCTCATCGAGAAGGTCAAGCAGTACCTGCCGGAGCACGACACCGAGGGCCTGGACATCCGCATCCTGTCCCCCGTCGAGGCGACCAAGCTCTCCGTGGAGCGCATCCGCCGCGGCGAGAACACGATCTCCGTCACCGGCAACGTGCTGCGTGACTACCTGACCGACCTCTTCCCGATCCTGGAGCTGGGCACCAGCGCCAAGATGCTGTCGATCGTCCCGCTGATGGCGGGTGGCGGTCTCTTCGAGACGGGCGCCGGCGGCTCCGCACCGAAGCACGTGCAGCAGCTGGTCAAGGAGAACTACCTGCGCTGGGACAGCCTGGGCGAGTTCCTCGCGCTGGCGTCCAGCTTCGAGCACCTCGCGACGACCACGGGCAACGCGCGCGCCCAGGTCCTCGCGGACACCCTCGACCGCGCCACGGCGACCTTCCTCAACGAGGACAAGTCCCCGACCCGTCGCGTCGGCGGTATCGACAACCGCGGCAGCCACTTCTTCCTGTCCCTGTACTGGGCTCAGGAGCTGGCGGGGCAGAGCGACGACGCCGACCTCGCCAAGGCGTTCGGCCCGCTCGCCGAGACGCTCACCGCGCAGGAGCAGACGATCGTGGACGAGTTGATCGCGGTCCAGGGCTCCCCGGCCGACATCGGCGCCTACTACCAGCCCGACCCGGCCAAGGCCGCGGCGGTCATGCGCCCGTCGACGACCTGGAACCAGGCGCTGGCGACCCTCGCCTGACACACGCACCACCCCGCGGACCCCGGTCCGTGACGGTGCCGCCCCGGCCGGATCCTCCGGTCGGGGCGGTTGCGTATGACGGGTGCTCGGTCGGCCTCATGTCTTCAACCGTGTGCGCCGCATGACACGGGGGTCACACCCGTCCGGCATGCGGGCCCGGAGTCCGACGCAGGCCCTGCGCTCGTACGAACCGACCTTCTTGCACGGTCGGTTGCAGACCGAGGACGAGGTCCGTCAGATCGGGCGGATGTTCTCTGCCTGCAGACCCTTCTGGCCCTGGACGACGTCGAACTCGACCTTCTGGCCCTCCTGAAGCTCCCTGAAGCCCGATGCGCTGATGTTGGAGTAGTGGGCGAATACGTCAGGGCCGCCCTCGTCCTGGGCGATGAATCCGAATCCCTTCTCGGCGTTGAACCACTTCACGGTGCCTGTAGCCATGATCGTCTCTCTTTTCACCCGAAGCGGTGCCGACGACTCGGCCTGTGGCCGCTCCGGGGGTGCTCACGCGATGCATACCACTCGGCGGCCCGTTTTCTCACCGCGTCACCGCCCTGGCTCTGGCTCTGTGACGGGGGCTGCCCACCTGGGTGATCAGCGGTGGCGAGCCGGAACTCCCGCTCATAGCTTCGGCCTATGACCAAACGACAGATGGCCTACCTCGCTTGCATCGCGGCTGTCGTGGCGTCGGGACTGGGTTGCGCCCCGCCGGCCCACAGCCTGACGGTGCACCGGGTCAGCGCCGGCGAATCGATCCAGAAGGCTGCGAACGCCGCCAAACCGGGGGACACCATCATCCTGTCCCCCGGCACCTACCACGAGAGCGTCAGCATCACCGTGTCCAACCTGACGCTGCGGGGCTCCGACGCCCAGTCCACCGTCATCGTGCCCGGCCCCGCCTCCGCCGACAGCGCATGTGCCAAGGCCGGCAACGGCATCTGCGTGACCGGGACCGACAGTAAGCGCGTCGCGGGCGTCACCGTACGCTCACTGACCCTCAGAGGCTTTGCCAAGCAGGGCCTGTGGGCGTCGGGGACCGATCGGCTGACCGTGCGGAACGTGACCGCCGAGAAGAACGGTCAGTGGGGCATCGCCCAGGAGAAGTCGATCCGCGGCGTGTTCCGCTACAACACCGCCCAGAACAACGGCGACGCGGGCCTGTTCGTGTCCAACACGGTCAACACCGAGGAGGGCGCCCGCGACACCAAGGGAACGGTGGTCAGTCACAACCGTCTGGTCGGCAACCGGATCGGTGTCACGGTGCGGCGACTGCGGAACCTGACCGTCGATCACAACGAAGCGACCGGCAACTGCACCGCGCTGTTCGTCGTGGGCGACGAGAACAAGCCGGCCGTGGGGGCCCTGAGCGTGCACCACAACTACCTTCACGCCAACAACAAGAACTGTCCCAAGACCGCCCGGCTGCCCTTCCTGCAGGGGTCGGGGATCGTCCTCACCGGCGCCGAGGACACGCGGGTGACGGACAACCGGGTCGAGGACAACGTGGGCACCTCCCCGCTGTCGGGCGGCATCGTGCTGTTCAAGAGCTTCGTAGGCGCCCACAACCAGCGCAACGAGATCCGCGACAACGTGGCGATGCGCAACGGCACCGCCGATCTGGCCAACAGGGACACCGGCAGCGGCAACACCTTCCACGGCAACACGTGCGCGGTCTCCGAGCCCGCCGGAATGTGCTGACCGGTCCGCTCCCCACCCCACTTACAGCACGACAGCAGAAGCGAGGCAACAGATGACGACCGTTGATCCGGCTCCCCCGCCGCCCATGCGGCTGCGCGAGCTCGTTTTCGGGGCGGCGTGCGCCGCCGCCGTACGCGCGGCCGCCCGCCTGGGTGTGGCCGACGCCCTGGAAGAAACGCCCATGAGCGTGGAGGACCTGGCGACAGCGGTGAAGGCCCAGCCGCGGACACTGCGCCGGCTGCTGCGCGCGCTGTCCTGCCAGGGCGTCTTCATGGAGCACCCCGACGGCACCTTCGCGCACACGGAGATGTCCCGGCTGCTGCGCGAGGACGATCCGCACAGCCTGCGGTACATCGCGCTGTGGTGCACCGAGCCGTGGACGTGGAACGTCTGGCCCAAGCTCGACGAGGCGGTGCGCTCCGGCCGGAACGTCTTCGAGGACGTGTACGACAGGGAGTTCTTCGAGTATCTCAACGAAGAGGCCCCCGAGTCGGCGTATGTCTTCAACCGGGCCATGACGACGTCCAGCGAGCAGTCGGCGCGGGACGTCGCCAACCTGCTCGACCTGCGGAACGTGTCCTCGGTCGCGGACATCGGCGGCGGTCAGGGGCAGGTCGTGGCCAGTCTGCTGGAGAAGCACCCCAAGATGCACGGCACGCTGCTCGACCTGCCGGGTGTGGTGGAGAACGCCGATCCGCGTCTGCGGAGCGGCGGTTCGCTGGCCGATCGGGTGCGCATCGTGGCCGGGGACTGCCGCGAGGACATCCCGGTCCAGGCGGATGTGTACATCATCAAGAACATCCTGGAGTGGGACGACGCGAGCACCCGCAGGGCGCTGGCGAACGTCCGGAAGGCGGCCCGGCCCGGTGCCCGCGTCGTCGTCATCGAGAACCTCGTGGACGACACCCCGTCGATGAAGTTCACGACGGCCATGGACCTGTTGCTGCTGCTCAACGTCGGCGGCGCCAAGCACACGCAGAAGAGCATGGTCGAACGGCTGACGGACGCCGGCCTGGTCATCGGCGAGATCCGCCCGGTCAACGCCTACCTCCACGCCTTCGAGTGCACCATCCCCAGCTGAGCTTTTCTGCCCCGGAGAAAACCCGAGGCCGCCGGTTCCGCGTCTGTCGCGGAGCCGGCGGCCTCGGGTTTTCTCTCGGGCGCCCGTTCAGGAAGCGGAGGCGTCCCGCTCCCAGCGGTAGAAGCACTGCGCCATGGCGTCCTTGGGGCTGCGCCACGTCTGCGGGTCGTACGCGCTCACGTACGCCGACAGCTGCTCGCTGATGCTCCGGAACTCGGGGTGTCCGGCCACCTTCGCGATGGCGGGCGCGGGGTCCTGGTCGGCTTCGATCAGGTGCATGTACACGTCGCCGAACTGGAAGAGGCTGCGACGGTTGACGCCGATCAGGTGAGGGAGTTCGCCGCGGTCGGATGCGGCGAAGACGTCGGCGATCGCCGGCGCCGAATCCGGCGCCATGCGGGCGACGATCAGGGCGTGGTGCATCGAGTGTCCTTTCTGGGCCGGCGATCAGCGGGGCATGACGGGGGCGGCCTGACGGTCGCGGGCGGCCTGCTCGATCCGGTCCCGGATGAGGGCCATCTGGACGCGCGAGTTGCGGTTGATGTTGTCCGTCATCCAGGCGTCGTCGACCGGGGCCTCGGGCTTCATCGCGAAGTCCTGCACCCAGCGCATGTGGGTGCCCTGCGGGGTCTCCTTGTACTCCCACAGGATGTTCATGTGGGCGAAGGGGCCGGTCTCGACGCGGCGGGCCCGGACCGTGCGCTTGGCGCGGTCCATGGTCCGCTCCGAGACCCAGCTCCAGACCTTCCCGTTCTCGTCCGGGTGCATGGTCAGCCGGAAGGTCGTCGTGTCGCCGTCGCGGGAGAGCACCTCCAGCGAGGCGTATTCGCTGAAGAGCTGGGGCCAGTTCTCGATGTCGTTGGTCATGTCCCAGACGAAGTCGAGAGGGGCGTCGATGGTGATGCTGTTCTCGGTGTGTCCTACCACTTCAGGCTCCAGCCTTGAGGGTCGTGTTGACGAGGTCGAGGAATTCACGGGGGGTCTTGCAGCGCTCCGCGTCGGGAGGCAGCGGCTTGCTGTACTGGTTCTCCAGCTCGCCGACGATGCCGAGCAGGCCGAGCGAGTCGAGGCCGAGGGTGCCGAAGGGCGAGTCCGACGAGTGCGCGAGGTCCTTGGGGTCGACGGTGACGCCGGCCGCCTTCTTCATCAGCCTGGCCAGTTCGTCGACAGTCACTTCGATGATCATGTTGTTCTCCTTCCCGCCCGGTACTACCGGGCGGAGTCGCCGCCGCGGCGCACGACCAGCGCCGCGTTGGAGCCCATCAGTCCCCTGCTGAGGACCAGGGCCGTGTGCAGTTCGGCGGGGCGAGCGCGAGACATCACCAGGTCGAGGTCGTGGCAGATGTCGAACACGTTCGGAGTAGGGGGTACTTGGCCGTGTTCCATGGCGAGCACCGCGGCCGCGGTGTCCAGTACGGGTGCCGCGCAGTAGCTCCGCCCCATTCCGGTCTTGGGCGCGGTGACGGGCACGCGGGTACCGTGCGCCCCCAGCGCGTCGGCGATGGCCAGCGCTTCGGCGCGGTCCGCCTCCGGTACGCCCAGGGCGTCGGCGAACACGACGTCGATCTCCTCCGGGGCGCAGTGGGCCTCGTCGAGGGCACCCCGGATCGCGTGGGCGAGCCCCTCTCTGGACCGCTCCCATTGGGAGGCGCCGGTGAATGTGGCGGCATGGCCGGCCACGGTGGCCCGGACGGCCGCCCCGCGGTCGCGGGCGCGGGTCTCGTCCTCCACGACGAGCATGGCGCCGCCCTCCGCCGGAGCGAAGCCGCAGGCTCCCGCAGTGAAGGGCCGGTAGGCGCGCTCGGGGTCCTCGACGGTGCTGAGCTCGGGGTAGCCGAGCTGACAGACCATCGAGTACGGGGCCAGCGGCGCCTCCGCGGCTCCGACGACCACCGCGGCGGTTCCGCGCCGTACCACCCGGGCCGCATGCGCGATGGAGTCCAGACCACCCGCCTCGTCGCTCGCGACCACTCCGCACGGCCCCTTGAAGCCGCCCCGGATGGAGATCTGGCCGGTGCTGGCGGCGTAGAACCAGGCGATGGACTGGTACGGGCCGACGAACCGGGATCCCTGTCCCCACAGCTTCTGCAGTTCCCGCTGCCCGAACTCGCCGCCGCCGGATCCGGCGGCGGTGACCACGCCTATGTCGTAGGGCTCCGCGGGGTCACCGTTGGCGAGCCCGGCGTCGTCGAGGGAGAGGGCGGCCGCGGCCATGGCGAAGTGGCTGAACCGGTCGGTCTGGACGAGGAATCGCTCCTCGATGAGGGCCGCGGCGTCGAAGGCCCGGACCTCGCCAGCGACGCGGAGCGGCAGATGCTCGCACCCCTCGCGGGTGATCCGGTCCAGAACGCCGAGGCCTTCCTTGACGGATTTCCAGTACGCGTCGACGCGCAGGCCGTTGGGCGCGATCACACCGATTCCGGTGATGGCCGCACGAGGTGGGCGCTGAGTGCTCATGGTGTCCTCCCACCCGGCCCGGTCAGGAGCACCGCGGACTGGAAGCCGCCGAATCCGCTGCCGACGGAGAGCACGTTCTTCAGCTTCCGTGGGCGGGCGGTGCGCGGCACGTAGTCCAGGTCGCACTCGGGGTCGGGAGTCTCGTAGTTCGCCGTCGGCGGCACGACCTGGTGCTTCAGGGCGAGGACGCAGGCGACGACCTCTATCGCCCCGATCGCGCCCAGCGAGTGCCCCACCATGGATTTGATGGAGCTCATGGGCGTGTCGTAGGCATGCGCGCCCAGGGACCGCTTGACCGCGGCGGTCTCGTGCCGGTCGTTCTGTCGGGTGCCCGAGCCGTGCGCATTGACGTAGTCGATCAGCGTGGGGTCGAGGCGGGCCTGGTCGAGCGTGGTGTCGATCGCCCGGGCCATCTCCAGCCCCTCACCGGTCAGACCGGTCATGTGGTAGGCGTTGCCGTAGGTGGCGTAGCCGCTTATCTCGCAGTACACGTGCGCGCCGCGGGCTCGGGCGTGCTCGTACTCCTCCAGGACCAGCACCGCGGCGCCCTCGCCCATGACGAAGCCGTTGCGGTGTGCGTCGAAGGGCCGGGAGGCGTGCTCGGGGTCGTCGTTGTTGGGCGACGTCGCCTTGATGGCGTCGAAGCACGCCATGGTGATCGGCGATATCGGCGAGTCCGACGCCCCGGCGATGCAGACGTCGGCCCGGCCCTCTTCGATGGTGTGGAAGGCGTAGCCGACCGCGTCGAGTCCGGAGGTGCAGCCGGTGGATACGGTCTGTACCGGGCCTTGAGCGCCGAACTGCTCGGCGACCACCGAGGCGAGCGTGCTGGGCGAGAACGCCAGGTGCAGTTTCGGGTCGGCCGCGCGGTGGTCCACGTCCCACCGCCGGCCGCGCTCACTGACCTGGACGTAGTCGTGTTCCAGGCGGGTGGTGCCGCCGACCGCGCTGCCCAGCGACACTCCGACGCGCCAGGGGTCTTCCCGGCCGGAGTCGAGGCCGGAGTCGCGTACGGCTTCTCCGGCGGCGACCACGGCGAACTGTATGTACCGGTCGGCGTGGTCGCGCAGCTCCGGGTCCAAACCGTGCGCGAGCGGGTCGAAATCGCATTCGGCGGCTATCCGCGAGCGCAGGCCCGCCGGATCGAACAGCGTGATGCCGCGGGTCGCGGTGCGGCCGTGGGAGAGCAGGTCCCAGAACGCCGTCGCCCCGGTGCCGCCCGGAGCGACCACACCGATACCGGTGACGGCCACCCGCCGGGTCACTTTATGGCCCCACTTCGCTCGGACGGCTGTCCGTGGTCCGACGCGGACAGATCCGTCCCTGCGGTGGCGAACTCGCGGCTGGGCACGGTGTCGTCGGTCCCCTCCGTGTCCACGTGACCGAGGCTCGGACGCGGGGCGAGCGGGCCCAGGTGGAAGACCATGCGGGCTTCCGTGTCGCCGACATTGCGGAAACGGTGCCGCATGTTGATGGGGATCAAGAGGCCCTGATCGGGCTTCAGCGCGTACGTGTCGCCATCCAGGTCGACCTCGAGCGCGCCCGTGACGACGTACACGAACTCCTCGGAGTACGGGTGGTAGTGCTCGCCGATGCGCTCGCCGGGCTGGATGAGGGCCAGGCCCATGAAGCCGCTGGTGGAACCCGCCGTGGCGGGCGTGAGCATGGCCCGGATGTCACCTCCGCGCCTGCGGTTGGGCTCCGTCTCGCTCAGGTCCACGATGCGTGGATGCTGCTTGATCATGGTTGATACCTCCGGGTGTGGCTGGGACGTCCGGGTGGAGCGGCCGCGGGCCAGGGGCCCGCGGCCGTTCCGTCAGGAATCCGCCGAGCTGCGGTCGGTGATGGGCATCATGTCGGCGTGCGACAGGAGGCGGTTGATGTTGCGTTCCGTCTCCAGGGAGCCCTCGACGCCGATCGCGGCACCGTCGAGGAGGCGCTCCAGCTCCGCCGCCTTCTTGGGACCCTTGAGGCCCAGCGAGGCGACGGGGTCCGCGTCGAAGTCGCCCACCAGGTCGATGAGGCGCACCACGGTGTCGTCACGCTGGAAGACGGTGCTTCCGTACACCGGGCTCTTCGGGTCGTCCGCCGCGGCCTCGTCCTGGTGGGCGAGCAACCGGGCCAGCTCCATCCCGCAGCCCCGCTTGGCCGGGTAGTACAGCGCATGCCGCCGCAGGTTCGCGGGTTCCGGCCGACCGGCCACCACGTGGTGCACGGCCGGGAGCGCCGCCCGGGTGAAGAAGACCCGCGCGGAGCCGTCGTCGGTCAGGTCCCGCTCCTGCTCCAGATACGGGTTGATGGCCTCCTCGACCGCCCGCACCTCGGGCTGACGCGCGACGTGGCGCAGGGCCACAAGGAGGTCGCCCTCCACTTCCACCGCCCGCACAACACGGTTGCCGTGCATGAACAGTGAAGTACGGCGCAGCCGCGTGGTGTCGTCGACCTGGGCCTGGGGGGACTTGTACCCCGCCAGGATCTCGGCGACCTTCGATTCGGAGCCCGGCTTGACGGTGAAGGTGAGCGCGTGGCGTGCCACACCGTCGCCCACTCGGGCCTCCACCTGCATGGCCGCCTTGGCCGACTCCGGCGTGAGCGGCTGAGCCGGGCTGGTCTCCCGGAGGATGCTGTAGCGCATCGACCGGGTGTCCCGGACACAGTCGTGCATCGGCCGGACCGTTTCGACATGCTCCTCGCTGTTCACCCAGGCCAGGAAGGGCGGAGCGCTCTCCCACTCGCTGGTGATGAGCCACTGCGAAGGGTTTTCGATCGACTGGCAGAGCTGGTCACTGAGGTGACCGGGCACCGACGCGACCTGATTGCGCATGTGCTCATACGCGTCGAGGAACTGCTGCTGGGCTCCTTCGTACAGATCGAGCAGCAGGATCACCCGCAGCCTGGAGCCGTCGAACGCCGACTGCGATATACGTCCCGTGGTGGTCATCCGGCACACCTCTCCTCTTCATTACGGAAGGTCAGGAACGACCGCCGTGTCCCGAAAGGCCGGGGTCGCCATGAGCCGATCGTTGACGGGACCTCCGAAGTGCGCGAGCCCCACGGGGCGGACGAGTGAACCGCGTGCCATCCGGGTGCCCCGAGCGAGCGAACCGGTCAGCACAGGGCATGGAAACTGCATCCCATCCCTGACTCACCTCGCAGGTGACGCTGGAGGCATTCAATGAACCGATCGGAAGAGGCCGGCGAGGTCGGTCACCACACGCCCGTCCTCATCGTCGGCGGCTCTCTGGTGGGCCTGTCCACCTCTCTGTTCCTGGGGCGTCTTGGCGTGCCGCACATGCTCGTCGAGCGTCACTCGGGCACGTCGATCCATCCGCGTGGGCGTGGAAACAACGTGCGCACCATGGAGTTGTTCCGGGTGGCCGGGGCTCAGCAGCGCATCCGGGACGCCGCATCGATCCTGGCGGAGAACCACGGCATCATGCAGACGCCGACCCTGGTGGGCGATGCCGGCGAGTGGCTGTTCAAGGAGATCGACCCCGGCGGCGGGCTTGCGCGCTTCAGCCCGAGCGCGTGGTGTCTGTGCAGCCAGAACGACCTCGAGCCGGTGCTGCTGGAGTGTGCGCGGGAGCTGAGCGGAGATCTGCGCTTCTCCACGGAGTTGATGTCGTTCGACCAGGACGCCAGCGGGGTGACCGCACAGGTCAAGAGCCGCGACTCCGGCGAGCACACCACCATCCGCGCGGACTACCTCGTCGCCGCGGACGGTCCGCGCAGCCCCATCCGCGAGCGGCTCGGCATCGGGCAGACCGGACCGGGTGACCTGTTCCACAACGTGAGCCTCACGTTCACGTCCCGCGCTCTGGCGGACGTCGTCGGTGACCGGCGCTTCATCTGCTGCTACCTGACCAACCCGGATGCCGACGGGGCGCTCCTGCCGGTCGACAACAAGGAGCACTGGGTCTTTCACGCTCCCTGGCATCCCGAACACGGCGAAACCCTGGAGGAGTTCACCGACGAGCGGTGCGTGGAGCACATCCGGCGGGCCGTCGGAGTGCCGGATCTCGATGTGGAGATCACCGGCAGAGCCGCCTGGCACGCCGCCGAGCGGGTCGCCGAGCGGTACACGGACGGCAGGGTGTTCCTCGCCGGGGACTCGGCCCATGAGATGTCCCCCACCGGGGCGTTCGGCTCCAACACCGGTATCCAGGACGCGCACAACCTCGCCTGGAAGCTGGCCGCCGTGCTGGGCGGCTGGGCCGGTCCCGGACTGCTGAGGTCCTACGACGCGGAGCGCCGGCCGGTCGCGGAGGCGACCAGCGCCCGCGCTTCGTCGCGTTCGGTCGAGCACAGCCACCCCGGGTTCACCCCCGGCCCCGGCGTCGGTGGGCCCGGTGGCAATGGGGGCCCTGGTGGTCCCGGCGGTCCTGGCGGTCCTGGTGGTCCCGGCGGTCCCGGCGGTCCCGGCGGGAAGAACGGAATCCTCAACGTGGCGCTGGGCTACCGCTATCGGCGGGGCGCGATTCTGGGTGCCGACCCGGCGATGCCCGTCGTACCCGACGGCATGCGGCTGACCGGCGAGCCCGGGAGCCGGGCGCCCCACATGTGGCTGAACCGGTCCGGCACCCGGGTCTCCACCCTGGACCTGTACGAGCGGTCGATGGTGCTCCTGAGCTCAGCGGACGGCGCCGGCGGGTGGCACTCCGCGGCGAAGGACGTCGCGCAACGGCTGTCCGTGCCCGTCGACTCGTACCGGATCGGCAGCGGGTCCGACGCGGAGCTGTCCCCCGAGGACGGCATGGACTGGGCGGAGGTCCACGGCGTCACCGCGGACGGTGCGGTACTGGTCCGCCCCGACGGGTTCGTCGCGTGGCGGTCGGAAGGGCCGTCGGCGGACCCGAAGACGGCGTTGGAGCAAGCCCTCATGGCGATCCTGGACCGGGGCTGACCCCACAAGCCGGGCGATCAACCCGATGGAGCGCCGGTGTTCGGGGTGGCACGTCATTGACGTGCCACGTCGCTCACCGGCGCTCCAGCACGTCCTCACCCTCCGGCACACGCGGACACACAGGACCGCGGCCCTGCCCTCCCGTCCGCGCAGGCCGCAAGCCGCCGTCGATCTCGGCCCGGGTCACCGCGCGCGTCGCCTCGAACCGCTCGCACCCGTCCAGCCCACGCATTGTGGAGGCGTGTCACCGGGACTCCGTCCGCTGACGCTCCAGAGGGCCAGCCGAGGACGGCTCGCGCTCCAGAGGGCCAGCCGGGGACGGCTCACGCTGCGTCGGCGGCGGCGAGCACCTCGTCGGCCAGCGGTTTGTCGAGGGCCGCGTCGACGAGGCCGTCCGCCAGGCGGGGTATATCGCGCTCGGCGACGAGGCCGCTCAGCTTCTTCGGCGAGGCGGGGAGTCCGAGTCGTCGAGCGCCGTCCAGGGCCTTGCGGTCGATGTACGGTGCTAACTCGGGCCAGATTCCCTGCACGTCGCGCAAGAAGATGTCGGCGCCCGTGGGCCCGATCCCGGGTATGTCCAACAGGGCCTTCTTCGGATCGGATTCCTCGCGCAGGCGACGCAGATCGCCGTCGTAGCGTTCCAGCAACAGTTCCGCTCCCTTGCCGAGCAGGGTGGAAGTGCGCTCGTCGTAGCGGCGGTAGCCGCCCTTGCCGAGTGCATCGACACGGTCTTGCCAGGATGCGTCCGCCATCGACCGCGCGTCGCGCAGCCCGGCGTCGAACAGCGCCCGGGCCGAGGCCACGGCGATGTCGGCCCTGATGCGGGCGCTGAGGAGTATCGCCAGCACGAGCGTCTGGTACAGGGGGGCCGGGGTATTGCGCAGTCGTATTCCGGCCCGCGCCGTATAAGTGCGCCGCTGTCGGTCGAGCAGTGCGCGCACCACTGCTTTGTCTGTCGCGTGGGTCGCCTTCTTGCCGGGCTTCCCATCGGTCTTCGTAGTCATCACCAATTCACCAATTCACCGATTCAACGTTTCACCGGTTTTCCGAATACGCCGTCCCGCGCGGTCCGTGAAGGTGTGGCTGGAGGGCGAGAAGCTGCGCGGCGACTCTGCGCTGACCCGGACGGGACATGATGGCGAGCGTGAGCGCTGGATCATGATCAAGCCGTCCGACGAAGGGGCCGACGCCCGCCGGAACCCGGTGAGCACCGACCCCGACTCCGTACGCACTGGCCGCACTCTGAACGAGCTCTCCGAGGAGGACAGCGAGTGCACGCATCGACTTGCGGCTCGGGCTGAACCCCCGAGGATTCCGGCTTCCGTTGTGCGTGCTGTGCGGCTGTGCGGCGCGTGCTCCGGTCCGACTCCGGCAGGCGCGGCGCGTACTCGATGGACGGCTCCCACTCCCCTCTGGCGGCCCCGGTCGGCGTGGCGGTGGTCCTCGTCGCATGATCGCGTAGCGCGTGCGCTACGTGGGTCGGGCCGCACCGGTCAGCCACTCGGCGAGGACGGCCGCCTGGCTGTGGTCCACGTCCTTGGTGGCGGTCAGCAGCGTGAGCTTGTCGTGGTCGGCGAGGTCACGCAGGTGCCCGGCCGCCTCTCGGTGCTCGGAGTCGCGCAGTTCATCGAGGTAGCGGTGGCGGAACTCCGTGAAGCGGCTGGGCTGGTGGCCGTACCACTTCCGCAGTTCGGTCGAGGGCGCGACGTCGCGCAGCCACTCGTCGATGTCCGCCTCCTCCTTGCGCATGCCCCGCGGCCAGACACGATCGACCAGGATCCGTCTGCCGTCGCGCGGCGAGGTCTCCTCATAGACTCTGCGGTATTTGATCTGCTTTGCCATGATCGAACCCCCTTCCGTCTCATTTTATCGAGCCTGATCATTCATCGGGAGGGCGACCTCGCTGGCACCCACCACCCCGCGCCTCCCCGCTGGGGCCTGCATGCGGCTTCGTCCGACGGGCACTCGGAGAGGGTGACTGGCCGTCCCTCCGCCGGAAGGGGTGAGGCGGATGCCCGGCTCCGCGTCGGTGACGGAGCTGTTCGACGGTGTGCCGTCCCAAGAGGGGACGGCATTGCGGCGAGCGACTCGGCCCGAAAGCCCCAGGCCGAGGCCGGCCACGTTCACGGAGCGCTACTTCTCCGATCCGGATTGGACAGCGCGCGGGCAGCCGTTTGATCGGGTTCGCGGAGTGGACGGACGACGGGAAGCCGCGCCACCCGCGGTTCATCGGGCTGCGGAGAGACAAACCCGCGAAGAGGGTGGTGCGGGAGCGGCCCGGGGAGAAGGCGAGGAACAGCTCATGAGTGCCGAGGCGAGGACGAAGGACGAGATGCGTGTCGGCAGTCGGCGCGTGCCGTTGTCCAACCCGGACAAGGAGCTGTTCCCGGACGACGGGATCACCAAGGCCGAACTGATCGACTACTACCGGTCCGTCGCGCGCCCCATGCTCACCCATCTCAAGGGCCGGCCGCTGGTGATGGAGCGCCATCCCGACGGTTACCGGGGAAAGTCCTTCTTCCACAAGGACGTTCCCGGCTACTTCCCCGACTGGATCCATACCGTTCGCGTGCCCAAGGAGGGCGGCAGCCTCACCATGGCGGTCTGCGACGACACGGCCACCCTCGTCTACCTCGCCAACCAGGCGTGCATCACGCCCCATCCGTGGCTGAGCCCCGCCAACTGCCTGGACTGCCCGGATCGGTTGGTCTTCGACCTGGATCCTTCCGAGGGCGGCGGAGACGCCTTCGAGACCGTACGGTGGAGCGCGCATCAGTTGGGCGACCTGCTCACCGAACTCGGGCTTCGCCCCGCGCTGATGACGACCGGATCGCGCGGCCTGCATCTGCTCGTGCTGCGCGACCGGCGCACAGACTTCGGTACCGCACGGAACTTCGCCCGGCGCGTCGCCGATGTGCTCGCGGCACGCCACAGCGACCGGCTGACCACCGAGCCACGCAAGAACAAGCGCCGGGGCCGTCTCTACCTGGACACGCAGCGGAACGCGTATGCCCAGACCTCGGTCGCCCCCTACGCCGTACGCGCCCGCCCGCACGCCCCGGTCGCGACTCCGCTGGACTGGGACGAACTCGACGAGCCGGGGCTGAGCGCGCAGCGGTGGACGCTGCGCGCCCTGCCCGAACGCCTCGACACATACGGGGACCCGTGGAAGGGGCTCAGCCGCTGCAGGCGCTCCCTCACGAGGGCGGCAAAGCGTCTCGATGACCTCAGCTGAGGCAGGACCGGGCGGGCCTTTGTGGTTGAGTCGCCCGGTTCCGCGCAGACGCGCACTATGGAAATCGACCCGGATTCCACACTCTCACGGAGGTGAACCGCGATGACGCTGCCTGTACGAGACCGGCCTGGCAGCGTGCCAGGGAGGTCGTTGCCCGCCTTCGGTCGGGGTGAACCGGTCGATGACAAGGAGCGGGAGCGTGAACGCGTCCCGTGCTGCAGCGCCCGCCGCACCGGCCACGTCGAGGACCGGGCCCTCCTGCCCACCCATGTCACGTCGGACGAGGTCAGCGCAACCCTCAGCGAAGGCGTCCTGACCGTGACCGCCCCCAGGGCGCACGCCACCAAGCCGCGGCACATCGACATCACCGGGACCTGACGGGTCCGGTCCGGTGCGCCACGATGCCATCGTGCGGCAGTCGAGCCTTTCGGCTCCTCTCCCGGCTGCCGTGCGCCGGCCGATCGGCCGGCGCGGGGAGAATGGACATGAAGATGCTGGTGCCCCACGTCAGGTCTGTCACCGCGGCGCTGCGCGCCTACCGGTACGCACAGGCTGGTCTGCTGCGTGATCCAGCGGACCCGCTCCGCTACCGTCGGCTCGACGACGCCGCCTACACACTCTGCGTTCTCATGGGCCAACGCAACGCCGCCGACGCCGCGGCACAGGCTGAGCGCCTGCTCACCGGGTCCCCGGTCCGGGCGGCGCATCGGGCCGGGCAGGCACAGACCGTCTTTCCCTGACCTCGAAACCGGACCTCCAGTGGCACTCCCGTGGAGAGTGTCCTCAGGGGGGAGCATGAGACTTTCCTTCCTCGAAGCCCTGTACAAGGAGACCGGCCCGTTCGCATCGGTCTATCTGGACACCTCCCGCGACAGCGCCGTCAACGATCCCGAGGCGTCCATAGAACTGCGCTGGCGCCACCTCCGGGACGCCCTGACGTCCGAGGGAGCCGATCAGGACTCCCTCACCGCGGTGGCGGAGGCCGTGGGCAGCGACGTCGACGTCCCCGGTCCCCACGGGCAGGCCGTGTTCACCGCGCACGGGCGACTGGCCCTGCTGGACGAGCTTCCCGACCCGCCCACACGGGACACCGCGCACTTCGGGACGCTGCCGGACACCCTGCCGCTGATCGTCCAGCACTCCCCCGAGATCCCTTACGTGGCGGCGCACGTCCACTACGGCGGCCGTCACTCCACGGACGCCACCGGCACCGTGCGGATCGACGCCGAAGTCGGCGTGTGGCCACTGACCAAGGTCACGCCGGGACACCGACTCCACGAGGAGATCCCGGTGACCGACTGGCTGAACGCCGCCGAACTGAAAGGCCGGGAGCTGGAGGGCCACGCGCGGCGTGTCCACGCCGAAGCGGTGGTCGTCGCCGGGGACGTCTGGGCCCGTGGCATCCTCGTCCGCCGGCTTCCCACCCCCCTGCGCGGGCAGGTCATCACCGTCGAGGGCGCCGGTGAGTCCCAGCCGCGACGGGCGCTGCTGGAGCACCGGCTCGAAAGTCTCTTCAGCGGACGCATGGCCGCGCACGACCGGTCCCTGCTGGCAGCCTTCCTCGCCCAGCGCGCTCACGACGGAGCTTCGGCGGAAGGCGTTGCCGCAGCGGTGTCGGCCCTGCAACGCGGCGGGGTCAAAGCCCTCTTCCTCAACCACCACCCCGAATCACCGCTCCGCCTGTGGGCCGGCCCGGAACCCGGCCAACTCGCCCTCACCGCACAGGAACTGCGCTCCTACGGCATCCAGGACGTCCGCGAGGAGCGTGCCGACGCAGTGCTCACTCGGGCCCTGGTCGGCACCAAGGCCGAACTCGTCCTCGTACCCGTGAAGCAGCTGAGACTGCACGGGGGCGTGGGCGTTCTGCTCCGCTATGCCGAACCCGGACCCTTCGTCTGACCACGGCGTGTCCGAGATGCCGACAGCGGTACGGCTGTCTTCGCGGGCGCGGACATCGTTGCCATGGGCGTACTGGAGGCCGTCGCCGGAGCCGGGCAGTCGGTGCCTGGGGACCTCTCGGTAGCGGGACACGACAACACGACCTTCGCCGCGCTCGGCCCGATCTCCCTGACGAGCGTCGACCAGGCGGGCCCTGAGATCGGCAGGAACGCCGCCCGTCTCCGTTTGAGCGGGTCGCGGACCGCGGCAAGCCGTCGGTCCAGGTCAGGCTCTCCCCCACGCTCGTACCGCGCCGCACCACCGCTCCGCCGCCCGAGCAAGACGTGTGTGAGATGGGGTCATAGTGCCTGCCGTACGAGGGTGAGTCGGTCGGCGGCCGGCCGACTGGCACTACCTGGTTGCACACGGTGACCGACCTGGTCGCGATTCTCCGGGACGGTGTGGGGTTTCTGCCGACCCACAGATGAACCCGATGTGATGGTCAAGGCCGTGACAGAGGGGCTCCCCCAGTCCCCGTCCGCCTCTTGCGGGCGGGGACCGTCGCGTGTCGCGGGGAATGTCGAAGGCACCGGTTCCCGATCGACGTGAGGGTGAAGGCAGCACTTCCCAGGATTTCAGGAGCACCCCATCGTGACCGTAACCGCGGATATGGCCATCTCCCTCGACGGCTACATCGCCGGCACCGACGTCAGCATCGACAACCCGGGAGGCGACGGCGCCGAGCCGCTCTTCGAGTGGATCCACAACCTGGCGAGCTGGCGGGAGCGCCAGGGCATGACCGGCGGGGAGGAGAACCGCGACTCCGAGCTGATGCGCGAGTGGTTCGACGCCACCGGAGCGGTGGTCATGGGGCGGATGATGTACGACACGGGCGAGGAGTTCTGGGGCGACAACCCGCCGTTCCGGACCCCGGTCTTCGTGCTCACCCACCGCCCCCGGCCGACCCTCATCAAGGAGGGCGGCACCACCTTCACCTTCGTCACCAACGGCATCCACAGCGCCCTCGACCAGGCCAAGGCCGCCGCCGGGGACCGGAACGTGGACATCGCGGGCGGGGCGAGCACGGTGCAGCAGTACCTCAGCGAGGGGCTCATCGACGAACTGCAGCTGCACGTCGTGCCCGCACTCCTCGGAGAGGGGCTACGGCTCTTCGAAGGACTGGGCGCCGCGCGGCGGAACCTCCAGTCGGTCAGGGTGGTCGACACGCCCCTCGCCACCCACCTGAAGTACCGCTTCGTGAAGTGACCCGACCAACAAACGGCAGGCATGGTTCCTGCCCGAGCCTCTGGTCGACACCCCGCTGGGCCGTGCCTGAACGGGTGTGAGCCGCCGGTCCTCGCGGCGCCGGCACGGCGCGAGCAACATCGCGTCGTGCCGTTACCCGGCCTGGATCCGCATACCGCGCCGCTGCGCGGTGCCGATGAGCGGCATGCTCGACCTCGAAGATCGGAAACGGCCCAAACGAAAAGGGCCCCCACAGGCTCTCGCCTGCGAAGACCCTTCGCACCGTCGGGACGACAGGATTTGAACCTGCGACCCCTTGACCCCCAGTCAAGTGCGCTACCAAGCTGCGCCACGTCCCGATGCGTTTCACCCGGGGTGCTCCCCGTGTTCGTGCAGGTAAACCCTACCGCACGCAGGTGGATGGCCGTGCACGGGCAGGCGGCGGCGCACGGCGAACTCGTGCCCTTCGGGGTGTCGTACCGTGGCAGGAGGACAGGCCGCCGCGCCACCGGGAACGGCTTGTCGCCGCGTAGCCGGGGTGGGTGGCGAGTCAGGGGCCACCCACCCGCGGCCTCGCCGATCAGGCGTTGGGGTCGAACGCGATACCGGCCGGCTTGGCCTTCTCCAGGTGGTAGTTGAAGTTGCCGTCCTTGAGACCGAAGACGGCACTGCCGAAGTCGTACGCGCTCAGCTTGTCGCGCAGGCCCGCCGGGTAGCCGTTCCAGCCGACCAGGCTGGGGAACTGCCAGGTGTGGTAGTGGTTCTCCGGCGGTTCGTCGTTGGAGTTGGCCGGGCGGAAGCAGTGCGTGCTGATGCCGTCCTTGTGGTAGACGACCTTGGGGTGCGTGCCGTCCCAGCGGATCTGGTCCCGGCCGTAGACGTTGAAGTTTCCGTGCGCCGAAGTGGACACGTACTTGGCCTCGTTGTCCTGCACCCACACCACGACGTGTTCCCAGTCGTTCCGGTGTCCGCCCAGGCCACTGCCGGCGACGGCCTGGTCCTTCTCGAAGTAGAGGCCGTACATGATGGCGCACCAGCCGTTGTTGCACTTCTCGCGGGAGTAGCCGTTGGTGTTGTCCAGGTCCCAGGAGTCGTGGCACTGGCCGTTGAGAGCGCCGGACGGCTTGAGGCCGCCGTTGATGGTGCCGTCGGGGCCGATGGCGGGAGTCGGGTAGCAGCCGTCCGTGTCGTAGTCGTAGGCGGGCTGGAACGTCTGCTCCAGTCCGTCCGCGTTCGCGGGCAAGGCCTTCGGCGGGTCGGCGAGAGCACTGCCGGGGAAGGCGACGACCAGCGCGACGGCGCTGCCGAGGATGAGCGAGACCCTGCGGATCCGCGAGCTTTTCTTCACTGCGTCCTCCTGATCGACCGCGGCGTGGGGGCAGGGCAGGCCAGGCGGTCACGTTGGCATGCCCAGCTCAGCTTTCCGGGCCGTTCTTGAAAATGCCAGCGCCTGGAGGTGTCCGAGCGATGAAGGATCAACCAAGGGGGAGAATGGGGCGGCCCGTTGGGCGTCGAGGATGCGCTCGGCGCCCAACTCCCGGGTACGGCAGCCTGGTTGCCACCGGACCCGGAAGGGCGACGGCCGTCGGGGGCCGATCTGCTCGTACGGCTACACCTTGCCGTCGGCGAGCTTCCACTCGCGGTGCAACGTGCCCAGCGGGATGCTGTGTTGGAGCACGGGTGTTCCGAAAATGGACAGCTGGATGCGCAGGGTGCCGGTCAGGTCGACGCCGCCGTAGACGGCCCAGGCGCCTGACGCTCCGACACCGGTCTTCGCCGTGGCACCGGTCGCAGACGTGGCGTCGAGCGAGCCCGCCGCCTCACCTCGGAGATACGGTGCCAGGTCCGCGGTGACGCCGACGGTGCCGTACAGCCCGACGGTGGCCTCCGCGCCGAGGGACGCCTTCACGTTTCCCACCGCGGTGACGGCGGAGCGCACCGGTGAGCTCGTCATGTGCGACTCGTTGACCGGCATCCAGCCCTTGGCCGGCCCGAAGGTGCCACCGGCCTTGAAGTCACCCTTGAGGTCCTGCTCGATGTCGACGGTGACGCTGCCGTCGGCGCCGATCTGGAAGAAGCAGGTCAGATCGAGGTTCACCACGACGGGAATCGGGCCGACCTGAAGCACGGGGTCGGCGTGCAGCTTCGCGAACGGCACCCGCACGGGCTCGGCCGAGGCCGCGGCGCGCCCCTTGACCGCCCACCGCGAGGTCCAGTCGCCGGAGACGCCGAGGTACGCCGCCCCGGGGCCGGAGCCGGCCGAGTCGCCGCCGTAGGAGAAGTCGACCTCGGGCGCGACCTGGACGAAGCCGGAGACGGACGCCTTCGCGGAGGCGGGTGCTCCCGTCGCCGTGCCGACCTTCGCACCGACATCGACCCGCAGGCTGCCGAGCGGGACCTTCGTGCCCTCGGGGCCGGAGTGGATGTCTCCCGTCTTCGCCCAGGAGACCTTCACGTCGGGCAACAGTCGCTCGACATCGAAGGAGGCGGGATCGACGGGGACGGAGCCCTTCGCGTCGTCGTCGCCGAGCAGCGTGTCCAGGGTCGTCGGCGCCGTCTGAACCTCGGTGCCGTCTCCACTCTTGCCGATCACCTTGGTGACCTTGGCGAGGAGTCCGTCCGGGGCGCCGGGTGCGGGGGCGCTGGCGATGATGTCGCCGACGGCTGTGGCGTGCGGCTTCGTGGTGTTCCCGGCGGTCGGGGACGGTGACGCGGTCCCCGGATCTCCGGAAGTTCCCTTACCCGTAGGAGATATGACGGCACGTCGCGTGTGGATGTCGTACGACTTCACCTTCAGCGCGGCCTTTTGGGCCTTTCCGCCCGCCGCGTCCGGCCGTGCGACGGCGGTCGAGGTGGCTGCCGCCTCGGGGGCGGCGGCGACGGCAAGCGGTCGGCCGGCGTCGGCGGTGGCGCCGGTGGTGGCTTCGGCGTCCTGAGCACGTGGGGCGGAGGAGGAAGAGTGCGCCCCGGGCTCCGCGGAGCAACCGGCGGCGAGGAAAAGGGCGGATGCGGCGAGCGCGGGCACGACGGCACGCAAGGGCCGCTTGCGGATACGCAAGGTCAGTCCTGAGGGGGGTGGGGGGTGGCAAGGGATTACCAGCGGGTAACCAGGGGTGAGCGTGTCATGAACCTGTGAAGTTCTGCTCCACGTTTCCGCACACTGCGAAGGTGATGTGCGCCACGCGGGCGACAGACGCGTGACTGAAGGGCGCACCTGGGGTCCGTTTTCTCCAATTCCCTTGGGGCACAACACAACTGATGCACCATCGGGAGGCCGCATGAGTGAAAGCGCGCAGGGCAGCCGAATCCACAACTGGCTCGCGGACAACTCCTCACGGCAGCAGCGTGATCCGGAGCGCGATCAGGACAACAGGACCGTGGGACGCCTACGCCTCGGGGTCGGAGTCATCGGCATCATGCTTCCGCCGGCGGTGCCGTTGGGGAACGAAATCCTCCGGGCGCTGGGATCCAAGACGCCGATCATGCCCGACTCCATCAGCGGCTCGTACTACACCGGCACACGGAATGTCTTCGTCGGCAGCCTGTGCGCACTGGGCGTCTTCCTCATCTGCTATCGCTACAACAAACGCGACGACCACTTCAGCTCAGCGGCCGGCGCATTCGCCCTGGCCGTCGCGTTCCTGCCGACGTCACCGGGCGAACATCCGACCGCACGCCAAGAGGCCGTCGGTGTCATTCATCTCGTGTGCGCCGCGCTGCTTCTCCTCATGCTGGCGATGTTCTGCATCTTGTCCTTCTGGGATCCGGCACCGACGGACAAGCGCCACGTGAATCGCCTCTATCTGACGGCCGGAGCGGCCATCGTCGCTTTCACGGCCATCGCCGGAATCGCGCAGTTGACAAAATGGGGCACTCACTGGAAATTCACGTCCGTCTACATCTGCGAAACGCTGGCGGTGTGGGCGTTCGGTATCGCCTGGCTGACCGCAGCACTCGAAATGGGCGCCCTCAGGTTCGGGGCTCCCAGCCCTCGTACGCCGCTGTCAGCAGACCCAGTACGCCATGCGCCGTGACCGCGCGGGGGTTGGGGTAGGACTCCTCGGCGGTCCGTGCTGCCGCGACCGGCAAGTCGGCTTCCTTCAGGCCGAGTTCGGCGAGCGTGCGGGGAGCGCCGAGGCTTCCCGCCAGCTCGCGGAGGGCGCGGGGGACGTCGTCGGTGTTCAGGGCGCGTGACAGGGCGCCTATCGCCCGGGGTGCGGCGGACGCGTTGTAGGCGAGGACGTACGGGAGGACCACCGTGTGGGTCTGCGCGTGAGGCAGGCCGAAGGTGCCGCCGAGTACATGGCAGAGCTTGTGGTGCAGACCCATGGTGGTGGCGCCCAGGCAGGCACCGCACAGCCAGGCGCCGTACAGGGCGCGGCTGCGGGCATCGAGGTCGCCGGGGGCGGCGGCCACCTGGGGAAGGGCTCCGGTCATCGCCCGTACGCCTTCCTCGGCCATCAGGGAGACGAGGGGCGAGGCATCGGGCGCGTAGAGGGCCTCGGCGGCGTGCGCGAGGGCGTTGATGCCACTGGTGACGGAGAGGGGGACCGGAAGCGCCAGCGTGAGCTCGGGGTCGTAGACGACGCTGCGGGGCTGGACGGCGGGGTCGCGCCCGGTGCGCTTGGCCCCCTGCTCGGTGAGGCCCCAGACGGGGGTCATCTCGGAGCCGGAGTAGGTGGACGGGACGGCGATCAGCGGCAGGCCGGTGCGCAGCGCGATCGCCTTGCCGAGGCCGATCGCGGAGCCGCCGCCGACCGCGACGCACCCGTCGGCGCCCACCTCGCGCGCCACCTCGACGGCACGGTCGGCGACCTCCACGGGCACATGCATACGGGCCTCGGCGTGCAGCCCCGCGCACGCGTCCCCGAGCGCGTCCGCGACCATCCGCGCGGTGGCCTCGCCCCGGCTGCCGCAGACCACCAGGACCCTGCGCAGACCGAGTCGCGCGGCCTCGCCGGGCGTCGCGGACACCGCGGCGCCGGGGCGGAAGACGACTCGCGCGGGCCGGGTCTCGTACGAGAAGTCGAGCGGGGTGCTCATCGGGGCTCCAGTACGAGGTCGAAGCGTGCGTGCCGGAAGGGGTTGGGGATGCCGAACTCCCGTGCCAGGGACGGGTCGTCGGTCTCGGCGAAGTCGTGGACCAGGCTCTCCTTCACGGCGAACACCGCGTCGGAGTCGAGGTAGGGGCTGCCGGCCACGAAGATGTGAGTGGTGACGGGGGCATGGCCCTCCGCCGAGGCGATGAAGTGGATGTGGGCGGGGCGATAGGGGTGACGACCGGTCGCCCGGAGGAGGTCACCGACCGGCCCGTCCGTCGGGATCGGGTACGGGCTGGGCACACAGGTGCGGAACCAGAAGCGGCCCTCGGCGTTCGCTGTGAAGAGCCCGCGTCCGTTGCCGGGTGGCTGGGCGTCCGGCCGCTGGACGTCGTAGTAGCCCTCGGCGTCGGCCTGCCACACGTCGAGGACCGCGCCGGGCAGCGGGGTGCCGTCGCGGGACAGCACCCGGCCGCTGACCACGCACGGCTCGCCGCTGCCCACCAGGTCGATGTCGGCACCGAGTTCGCGTACCGGGGACTCGGTCATGTGGAAGGGGCCGAGGACGGTCGACTCGGTGGCGCCGGGAGCCCGGTGGCCGCCCAGGGTCTCCACGAGCATCGAGACGCCCAGCACGTCCGACAACAGGATGAACTCCTGGCGGGTGTCGGTGCACGTCTGCCCGGTCGCCGTGAGGAAGCCGATGGCGCCCTCCCACTCCCGCTTCGTCGGCTCCGTCTCGCGGACGAAGTCGTGGAGGTGACGGGTGAGCGAGCTCAACAGCTCACGAAGCCGCGGATCGGCCGTGTCCTCGAGGCCGGCGACGACTGCGCCGGTGATGTCCGTCGTGAAATCCGTGGTCATGCCGCTCCCCTGGTCACGCTGGTCATCCTGCCAGGCATGCCCCTCGAGCCACGAGGCCGTCGGAACTCATAGTTCGAAGCTGACGAACCCGTCCTCGGCGTCCCGCTCCGGCGCCGTGACGGTGTAGCCGAAGCGGTTCCTCAGGGCGGCGACGTCCCACATCGCCGCGCGGTCACGGTAGTTGAAGACGATCTCCTTCTCGTCGCCCCCGTGCTTGAGGATGCGGGCGACGGCGATCTCATTCGGATGGTCGTGCCGGGCGCCGCTGGTGGATATCAGATAGCGGTCACAGTCGATCAGGTCGAGCAGCTCGTTCGAGAGGTTGTGGTCGCTGCCGTGGTGGGCCACCTTGAGGACGTCGACGTGGAAGCGGCCGCCTTCCTCCTCGGCCCGGGGCCGTATCGACGCCACGAGCCTGCGGTCGTCGGCGTCACCGGTGAGGACCACGCGCTTGTCCTCGAACTCGAAGAGCAGCCCGATGCTGGTGAGGTTCGTCTTCGACGTGTCCGGCTTGAAGGGCGACGCCGCGAGCTGCTCCACGTTCGGGACGCCGAAGTGCTCGAAGCCGTCCACCGGAGGGAGTTCGTCGGCGTCCCGGCCCGGCAGCAGGCCGTTCTTGGCACACTCCGCGCTTTCTCCAGCACGACCGGTCCCCGCGGGGGTTCCTCGGCGAACTTGAGCAGGGACGCGAACTGCCAACTCGCCGCCTTGGGGTCGCCGACCCAGGCGGCGTGGCCGGGTTCGACGACCGAGGACCACTCCCGGACCACGGAGCTCGATCCCCGGGAACGGGGCACCGGTGTCACCTCGCCGTCGTGATAGACCCCGTAGGACTCGATGTTGCCCATCAGGTACTGCCAGGAGTGCGACTCGTACGGCGACGGTGCCGTGCACAGCGTCACGGGGGTGTCGGCGGCTTCCCGCGCCTCGGCGTCCTTGGAGAGCAGGACGCCGGAGGGCAGCCTGGCGGACACGATGTAGCGGCCGGCTTCCACCTCGCAGCGCGCCAGCGGAGCCGAAGCCCCGCAGGGGAAGAGGAACGATGAGGATGTTGTCGATGGTGGCGACGTCGACGTCGTGCGGAATCCCGGTGCGGGGGTCGACGAACGGGGCCGGCTGTTCCTCGCTCGGCCAGACTGCCGGGTGGCCGCTCGGGATCGTTGTACTCGGACAGGAGCCAGGTCGCGAGGTCACAGGCGGAGACAGGGGGCGAACTGAGCTGCCGCCTTCCGTCGGAGTCTGCCACCGGCGCCTCGCCGCCCGCGAGATGTGGGTACTTCCCGACGCCGATGACCAGCGCGTGGGTGCGCGGAAGGCCGGTGTCCTCTTCGAGGTGAATGACGGAACCGGCCATGGATCCTCCGGAACCCGACTGCGCCGGAGACTGCTCGCGACCGGAGACCACCCGCGAGCAGTATTTCCCTTATTATATTTCTACGAGACCTATATGTCATGGTATGTCAGCGAACGTGAGGCCCGGCATGCCCAAGAATCTCGTCATCTGCCTGGACGGCACGGGCAATCGGTTGAAGGCGAAAGGGAACACCAACGTCGTCCGGCTCTACGAAATGCTGGACCTCTCCGATCCCGCCCGGCAGATCGCCTACTACGACCCCGGCGTCGGCACCTTCTCCGCCGCGGGCGCCTGGACACCCGTCGCGCGGCACCTGTCGAAACTCCTCGGTCTCGCCTTCGGTTCCGGAATGAAGACCAACCTCGCCGAGGCGTACACATATCTGATGGAGCGTTACCAACCGGGCGACCGGATCTACGTGTTCGGCTTCAGCCGCGGCGCGTACACGGCCCGCGCGCTCATGGGCATGCTGAAGGCGGTCGGCCTGATGCGGCCCGGCATGGAGAACCTCGTCCCGTATGCCGTGTCCGTGTACGCCAGGAACAAGGACTGGACCCGGCAGGACTGGGACCAACTCCACCATTTCGCGGGCGCCTTCAGCAACGCGGTCGAGGGGCGCGTCGGCATCTCCGTCGCCTACCTGGGGATCTGGGACTCCGTGAAGGCGTCCGGTGTGCTGCGCTGGAACCTGCGATGGCCATACACCCGTCAGCTCCCCAACGTCCGCCGTGTCCGCCATGCCGTGTCCATCGACGAGAGGCGCAGGCCCTATCGCGAGTACCTGGTCACGCCCGACAAGAAGGATGCCGCCCCCGGCACGGTCGAGCAGGTGTGGTTCGCCGGGGTGCACTCCGACGTCGGCGGGACCTTCGACGACGATCCCCGGCTCCCCACCATCACCCTCAAGTGGATCGTGGACGGCGCCCTGGAGGAGGGCCTCCTGCTGAAGAGCGGGGCGTATGCGCGCGAGGTGACCCTCGGGCCCGAGGACGCCCTGGGGAAGGTGCACGGGATGGGCTGGATCTGGGCTCTGCTCACCTACCGGCGCCGGAGACTTCCGCGGGGCGCGCAGGTGCACGCGAGTATCCGGGCGCGGATGGAGGAAAATCCGGAGTACGCGAACCGGATCCCACCCGAGGTGGGCTGGTCCGACACCGAATGGCTCACCCCTCGATGGCCGCAGGTACCTCCGCCGACGGCCCCGGGGGCGATGGTCGACCTGATGCGACACGCACGCGGCAGCCGACACTGAAAGTATGATCAACCAATGTCTGACATGACCGAAACCACGCCCGGCTGGCTGACTTCCGACGAGCTGGAACTGGCCCGCGCACGGATGCCGATCCTGTACGTCGAGGCGGTACCGGTGCGCGTCGACGACAGCGGCGAAGTCACCCACATCGGACTCCTGCTGCGCATCGGTCCGGACGGGACGGTCAGCCGGACCCTCGTCTCCGGCCGGGTGCTGCACCACGAGCGGGTCCGGGATGCCCTCCTGCGCCACCTGGAGAAGGACCTCGGCCCGGTGGCGCTCCCCCGAGTCCCGGCGTCCCTGCAGCCCTTCACCGTCGCCGAGTACTTCCCGACGCTGGGGGTCACGCCCTTCCACGACCCCCGCCAGCACGCCGTGTCCCTCGCCTACATCGTCCCGGTGACCGGCGACTGCCGTCCCCAGCAGAATGCTCTCGACCTGGTCTGGGTCAGCCCCGAGGAGGCTTCGTCGCCGCTGGTCCTCGACGAGATGCCGGGCGGGCACGGGGTTCTGCTCAAGCAGGCCCTGGCACATGTCGGCTGCCTGTCCTGAACGGAGGCAGGGAGCTGCCTGCCCTGAACGAGGCACGGAGAAGGCCGTCTTCCCATCGCCGAGAAAACGGCCTCCGACCTGCCCAGAGCTGTTCAAACGACCGGCTCACGAGCTGTTCAAGCGAGGATCCTGCGCTTCTGCGCCTCGAATTCCTCTTCGGTCAGTACTCCTTGGGCCTTCAGGTCACCCAGCTGCTTGAGCTGATCCATCTTGAGGGTCATGTCGTCTCCGGGAACCGGCGGCGGTGCGGGTGGCGGGGGCGGGGCCTGCTGAGCTTCCTGCTCTGCCCATCGGCCCGCCTGCCGACGCGACACACGGTTGGACACCGCGGTGGCGGTTCCGGAGATAACGGCGGTACGGGCAACACCACGAAGAAGTCCGGGCATGTTCACTCATCTCCCACGATGCGGGGGGCGGACCGTCGCGGACACGGTCCGCAAGCCGCCGCTCCAGTCGGCGACCTCGTCCGTCACGGGGTCGCTTCGGCCGCGTCCAACGAGGCCAGCAGGGCCTGGACGGGAATGCGCCCGCTCGCCACCAACTGGGCACCACTGCGCCGCATGGCCCGGGCGAAGGGTGCCGCCCACACGTTCTCGTACACCAGGATTCCGGCGGAGCTGTTCGGCTCCAGCGCGTTCCCGGCCTCCTCGATGTCGTCCTGGCCCACCAGCCCCGACGAGGCGCCCTCGAAGACGGTCAGGTCCACCTCGTCTCCGAGATCCGTCAGTTCCAGTGCCGCGACCGAGCCGTCGCTCTCCTTCCGGATGAAGACGAGGTCGAGGATGCGGATGATGCCGCGGTCGACCAGATCGACCAGCAGCGGGAAGCCCTCGCCCGTCATGCGGTTGCCAGGAAACTCGACGACCAAGTAGTCGACGGGGCCCATCTGTTCCAAGTCGTCGCTCATGGCCACTCCTCACGAGGGGCTCGGGTTCGGGGAGTCGGGGCCTCGCCCGCCGCCCGCGTTCGGCCGCGCTCGCCACGACAGACGGCGACGAAACGGTCCTTGTGACCATTGCAGCACCCTGCGGAAGGCTTCGCATGTCCGCACAGCGACCCGGCCACCGAGCATGATCAGCACCGGGCGCGAACGTGACTGCGTGATCCCCAGAAGCGCGTCAGAGGCCGTACCGGAATGTTCCGATACGGCCTCTGACCTGCGACTTCAAAAGTCGGGACGACAGGATTTGAACCTGCGACCCCTTGACCCCCAGTCAAGTGCGCTACCAAGCTGCGCCACGTCCCGATGCGGTCACCCGCGGTGACCCGCGTGATCGTGCGAACAGAACTTTACCCCACGTCGTGGGCTGCTCCGAAGGGGGCGCGGCGCGCGCGACAATCGGCGTATGAGTGGGACATCTGAGGCTCGGCAGGGCGGCGGGCGTGATCGGGACACGGCGGGGCGGGCGCGGAACGCCCGGCCGCGCGACGGGCTGGGACGCCCCCTGCCGTACGGCGCGGACGGCGTGGAACGCCAGCCCGAAGGCGTCGTACGCGGCCCCGAGGAGACCGTCGCCGAGGCGCAGACGCTGCTGGAGGCGGGAAAGCCGTTCCACGCGCACGAGGTCTTCGAGGACGCCTGGAAGTCCGGGCCCGAGGACGAGCGCGCGCTCTGGCGGGGTCTGGCCCAGCTCGCGGTGGGGCTCACCCACGCGGCTCGGGGGAACACGACGGGCGGCGCGAGGCTACTGCGGCGCGGTGCCGGCGCGGTCGAGGAGTGGGCGTCGGAGACCGGCCGGGGGCGGCCGTACGGGATGGATCTCGCGGAACTGAGCGCCTGGGCACGGGAATTGGCAGGGGTCGTGGAGCGGGAGGGCAAGGCGATCAGCGCGACGGGGTGGGCACCACGGCTGCGCGGGCGGGTCGACTGACCGGGCACCGTCACGGCAGGCCTGGGCCGAACCCGGGTGCGGTGCGTCCACTGTCAGTGGCGTACGGCAGACTCTCGGTGTGCGAAAGATTCAGGTCATCGGGATCGGGGCGGGCGACCCCGACCAGCTCACGCTGCAAGCGGTCAAGGCGCTGAGGAGCACCGACGTGTTCTTCATCCTGGACAAGGGCGAGGTGAAGTCGGACCTCGTCCAGCTGCGCCGTGACATCCTCGACGCGCACATACCGCAGGGGGCGTACCGGCTGGTCGAGGCCCGCGACCCGGACCGCGACCGGTCCGCGGGAGGCGCGGCGTACTCGCCGGCCGTCGGAGACTGGCGCAGCGCCCGCGCGGACATCTACGAGCGGCTGATCGCCGAGGAGCTGGGCGAGGACGAGAGCGGCGCGTTCCTGGTGTGGGGCGACCCCACGCTGTACGACAGCACGCTCGGCATCCTGGAGGAGATCCTGGACCGGGGCGCGGTGGCGTTCACCTACGACGTCGTGCCTGGTATCAGCAGCGTCTCCGCGCTCGTCGCCCGGCACCGCACGGGGCTGAACCGGGTCGCTCGGCCCGTCCAGATCACCACGGGCCGCCGCCTCGCCGAGGGCTTCCCCGACGGTGTCGACGACGTGGTGGTCATGCTCGACGCCCACCAGACGTTCCGGCAGTACGCCGACGAGGACATCGACATCTACTGGGGCGCCTACATCGGCACGCCCGACGAGATCCTCGCCTCCGGTCCCCTCGCCGAGGCGGCTCCCCGTATCGAGCGCCTGCGGGCCGAGGCCCGTGAGCGCAAAGGATGGATCATGGACACGTATCTGCTGCGCAGGCATCCGCGCGGATAACGCCCGCCCGGGCGGCGGGACGCCGGGCGGGTGACCCCCGGCTACGGGCGCCCGCCAGTACGAGCACTTCCGGCCGGCACACCGAGAGCACGCACCGGACGCCGCTCCTTGACGGGCAAACGTTGCCTGCCGGGGCGCTAGCACGGGCCGAGGTCCAGCCGGGTCAGGGCCGCCGCCACGTCCGGTACCGCGGTCACGCCTTCGGGGAGGTGGGGGCGGCGTACGACGACGACGGGAAGCCTCAGGTCACGCGCGGCGGTGAGTTTGGCCGCTGTTGCGCCTCCTCCGCTGTCCTTGGTCACCAGGACGTCGATGTGGTGCTCGCGCAGGAGCGCCTTCTCGCCGTCCACCGTGAACGGGCCGCGTGCCAGCAGTACTTCGGTGTCGGGGGGCAGCGGGGGCTCGGGCGCCTCCACCGAGCGCACGAGGAAGTGGAGTTCGGCGAGGTCCGCGAAGGCCGCGAGGCCCAGGCGCCCCGTGGTGAGGAAGACGCGGCGGCCCAACGCCGGGAGCAGCGCGGCGGCTTCGGTGAGGGAGGCTGCCGAGTGCCACCGATCGCCGGGGCCGGGGCGCCAGCCCGGGCGGCGCAGCACCACCGCGGGGACTCCGGTCGCCGCCGCGGCCCGCGCGGCGTTCGCGGTGATGCCGGAGGCGAACGGGTGCGTCGCGTCCACCACCGCGTCCACGCCGTGCTCGCGCAGCCACTCCGCCAGCCCCTCCGCTCCGCCGAATCCCCCGATCCGTACGTCCCCTGCGAGCGCCCCCGGCCGGGAAACGCGCCCCGCCAGGGATGTCGTCACCCGCACGCCCTCACGCGCCGCCAGCTCGGCGGCGAGTTCGCGCGCCTCGGTGGTGCCGCCGAGGACCAGGACGTGGGAGGACATGGGGTCGAGGGTACGAGGGTGGGGGAAGGGCGCGGGGCTTCGGGTCCCACTCGGGGAGCATCAGTTCGGCAAGCCGGCCGCCCGCGCATACTGCGGGTCTCCCCACTCGCCGACCAGGTCATGTGATCCGGTCGGCGCCCTGCGTCCGACGCGTCGGGCGTCCTCGGGGTCCGCCAGGGTGAGCCGTCCGCGCAGGAGCCCTGCCCGCATGCGGGGCGCGGGCGCTACTCGGTATCGTCCGGACATGGAGTCGGTACGTGCGGTCCTGATCGACATCGACGGTGTGCTCACGGTCTCGTGGCGACCGCTGCCCGGCACGGTCGAGGCACTGCGGGAGATCCGTGCGTCCGGGCTCGGGGTCGCGCTGGTCACCAACACGACGTCCCGTACACGCGCGTCGATCGCCGCGACGCTGGGCGAAGCCGGTTTCCCCGTGGACGCCGAGGACATCCTCACCGCACCCGCCGTCACCGCCGCGTATCTCGCCGACCGCCATCCGGGCGCCCGGTGCTCCCTGCTGAACAGCGGCGACATCGCCGAGGACCTCGTGGGCATCACGCTGCTCGACGACAGCGAGCGCGACAGCCACACGGACACCGTGCCGGATGTCGTCGTCGTGGGCGGCGCAGGACCCGAGTTCGGCTATGCCGCCCTCAACCGGGCCTTCGGTCACCTGCAGCACGGCGCCCGGCTGATCGCCATGCACCGCAACCTTTACTGGCGCACCGACCGAGGGCTGCAGCTCGACAGCGGGGCGTTCCTGCTCGGCCTGGAGCGGGCGGCCCGCACCGAGGCGGAGATCACCGGCAAGCCGGCACCGGCGTTCTTCGAGACGGCTCTGGCGCGTCTCGGGGTCGGTCCCGGTGAGGCGCTGATGGTAGGCGACGACATCGAGTCGGACGTGCTCGCCGCGCAGCGCACCGGAATCACCGGTGTCCTCGTCAGGACCGGCAAATACCAGCCCGAGAGCCATCGGGCGGCGAGCGGCGAGCCCGACCACGTCCTGGACTCCTTCGCGGATCTCCCCGCCCTGCTGCACTCCGCCACGCCTGGGTAGCGGTCACCGGAGCAACAACTGCGCTCCGCCCCTCCTCGGTAGCGGTCAGCGCAGCAACAGCTGCACACCGCCCACCACTGTCGCGGCGATGACCAGCCGCTCGAAGAGCAGCTGATTGATTCGGTTCACGGCCCATTTGCCGATGAACGCCCCCGGCACGACGAAGACCGCCAACGCGGCGTCCAGCAGCAGCGAGTGGCCGTCGATCAGGCCGAGCCCCACGCTGAACGGCACCTTGGACACATTGACGATCAGGAAGAAGAAGGCAGACGTGCCGAGGAATCCCAGCTTCCTGAAGCCCGCAGACAGGAGGTACATCGACATCACCGGGCCGCCCGCGTTGGCGACCATCGTCGTGAAGCCGCCGAGCACACCGTACGAACGGGCCTTGACCCGGCCCGTGCGCGTCGCCACCGAGTCGGGTTCGTCGTCCTGGGCGGTGGCCCGGCGGCGCCACACGGTGACCGCCGCCATCAGCAGCAGGATCGCGCCGATCGAGGTCCGTACGACCCCGTCGTCGGCCCACACCAGGAACAGCGTGCCGAAGACGACGCCCGCGGCGACCGCCGGGAACAGCCGCCACAGCGTCGGCCAGTGGGCGTGCCGCCGATAGGTGAGCACGGCGAGCACGTCCCCGACGATCAGGATGGGCAGGAGGACCCCGGTCGAGGCGCGGGCGGGCAGCACGGCGGCGAAGATCGCCAGACTGACCGTGTTGGCCCCGCTCACCGCGGTCTTCGAGAAGCCGACGAGCAGAGCCGCGGCGGCGAGAGCGGCGAACTCCCAGATGGATATGTGCCAGAGCGTCATCGTGTTCATGCGGGGACCGATGCTAGGCCCACGTATCTCTTCGCGTAAGGACCGTCTCGCCAGGTGACTACTTCATCCGGGCCCTCGCGCGAGGTGACCCGCCGCGTCAGCTCGAATAGCGCGCCCGCAGCTCCCGCTTGAGGACCTTCATGCTCGGGCCCAACGGCAGCGCGTCGGTGAACTCCACTCGGCGCGGGTACTTGTGGCGGCCCAGGTGTTCCTTGGACCACTCGGTGATCTCCGCCGCGTCCGACGCGGTCCCCGGGGTGCGTACGACGACCGCGCAGACCTCCTCGCCGTGCAGCTCGTCCGGCAGACCGATCACCGCGACCTGGGCGATGCCGGGGTGACGCATCAGCACCTCCTCGACCTCGCGCGGGTAGACGTTGTAGCCACCGCGGATGACGACGTCCTTCTTGCGGTCGACGATCCTGAGGAAGCCCTCGTCGTCCTTGGTGCCCAGGTCGCCGGTGCGGAACCAGCCGTCGACCAGGGCCTCCGCGGTCGCCTCGGGCCGGCCCAGATAGCCGGAGAAGACATTGTGGCCGCGGATGACGACCTCGCCCAGCTCCCCCGGCGGCAGCAGCTCGACGCGCCCCTCGGCCTCGGCCCGCGCGATCTCCACGTCGACGCCCCAGAGCGGGTGCCCGATGGTGCCCGCCCTGGTGCCGAACAGAGGCTGGTTGACGGACGCGGTCGGCGAGGTCTCCGACAGTCCGTATCCCTCGTAGATCTTCGCCTCGAACGCCTCCTCGAAGCGTTCCAGTACGGCGACCGGCAGCGAGGCGCCGCCGGAGATGCACACCCGCAGCTCGGGAAGCGCCTCCGCCGTGCCGGCCGCGGCCGCGAGAGCCACGAACATCGTCGGCACCCAGTGAAAGGTGTTCACCCGCTCTTCGACCATCAGCTCGATGGCCCGCGCGGCGTCGAAGCGCGGCAGCAACACGAGCGTCGCCCCCGCCCGCCAGGTCGAGTTCATGGACACCGTCTGCCCGAAGGCATGGAACAGCGGCAGCGCGCCCAGCGCGATGTCGTCGGGACGGATGTCGTTGGCGTCGAAGGCGTTGACGGTCGCGTTCATCACCAGGTTGAAGTGGCTGAGTACGGCGCCCTTGGGGACACCCGTCGTGCCGCTGGTGTAGAAGACGACGGCCGGGTCGTCCGCCTCGCGGGCGATGTACGAGGGCAGCGGTTCGGCGTCGGCCGCGAGCTTGTCGAACTCGACGCCCAGCGTGACGACGTGGACGCCGAGGGCCCGCGCGGCGGCGGCGCCGGTGTCGGCCTGCGCCGGGTGGCAGAGCAGCAGGGTCGCACCACTGTCCTTCAGCACGTGCCCGACCTCGGCCTGCGACAGCAGCAGATGGACCGGAACGACCACGCCGCCCGCCGCCGCGATCGCGTAGTAGGCGTGCGGGAACTCGGCCGTGTTGGGCGCCATCAGCGCCACCCGGTCCTACGGCCGCACACCCAGGCCGACAAGGGCCCCGGCCTGGGCCCGGGCGCGCTGCCACACCTCGGCGAAGGTGAGCCGCAGCTCGCCCTCGACGAACGCCGTCCGGTCCGGACGGCGGCGGGCGTTCTCGGCGAGGATCGCGGCGAGGGACAGGGCGGCCATGGAGGGATGCTCCGTTTCCTTGCTGTTGCGGCTCTGAACCGGATGGGGGCTGTGAAGGCGTGGCGACAGCCCGGTCACGTACTCACGGACAACTAACGAGCGCCCCCGTTCACGTAGAGCGTCTGTCCACTGACGTACGACGCGTCGTCGCTCGCCAGGAAGGCCACGACGGCGGCGATGTCCTCGGGCCGTCCGACGCGTCGCAGCGGAGTGCGCTCGGCCGCGAGCCGCTGGTGGTCCTCGGCGCTCGCTCCGACACGTTCGGCGGTGGCGGCTGTCATGGCGGTGGCGATGTAACCGGGGGCCACCGCGTTGACGTTGATGCCGAAGGGGCCGAGCTCGATGGCGAGGGTGGCCGTGAAGCCCTGGATTCCGGCCTTCGCGGCCGCGTAGTTGGCCTGTCCGCGGTTGCCGAGCGCGGAGCGGGAGCTGAGCGAGACGATCTTGCCGTACTTCTGCCGCGTCATGTACTTCTGTGCGGCCTGGCTGCAGTTGAAGACGCTGGTGAGGTTGACGGTGAGAACCGCGTCCCAGTCGTCCTTCGGCATCTTGAAGAACATGCCGTCGCGGGTGATGCCCGCGTTGTTGACCAGGATGTGTACGCCGCCCGACTCCTCGTCGATCCGGGCGAAGAGCGCGTCGACCGCGTCCTGGTCCGTGACGTCGCAGCCGTACGCCGACGCCCGGCCGCCCTTGGCGCGGATCTCCTCAGCCGTCCGCTCGGCGCGCTCCTCGGTGAGGTCGACGACGGCGACGGCGGCGCCCTCCTCTGCGAACCGGTGGGCCGTCGCGGCGCCGATGCCCTGCGCCGCTCCGGTGACAACGGCCACGCGGCCGGTGAACCTGCTGGTCATGGGCTCCCTTTCACGAGGGGGACTGCGGTCTTTCAGTGGACGGAGTACGGGACTTCAGCCGCGCTCGACCAGGACGGCGCTCCCCTGTCCGACACCGACGCACATCGTGGCCAGGCCGCGCACGGCGCCCGTGCGGCGCATGCGGTGCAGCAGGGTGGTGAGGATGCGGGCGCCCGAGCAGCCCAGCGGATGACCGAGGGCGATGGCGCCGCCGGTCGGGTTGACGAGGTCCGGGTCGATGCCCAGGCGGTCCACGCTGGCGAGCGCCTGCGCCGCGAACGCCTCGTTGAACTCGGCCTCCTCGATGTCGCCGATGCTCCAGCCGACACGCCCGAGTGCCTTCTGCGTGGCGGGTACGGGGCCGATGCCCATGACGTCCGGATGGACCCCGGCCGAGGCGCCGGCGACATACCGCCCGAGGGACTCCAGCCCAAGTTCGTTCAGGGCTTCCTCGCTGACGAGCAGCACTCCGGCCGCGCCGTCGTTCATCGGCGAGGCATTGCCGGCGGTGACCGTGCCGCCCTCGCGGAAGACCGGCTTGAGGCGAGACAGCTTGTCGAGCGAGGTGTCCTCCCGTACGCATTCGTCACGGTCGACGACGACACCGTCGGGGCGCTCCACGGGAAGCAGTTCGGCGTCGAAGTGCCCGTTCTTGCCGGCGTCCGCGGCGCGCTGGTGGCTGCGCAGCGCGAAGGCGTCCTGGCGTTCGCGCGAGACGCCGTACCGCTCGGCGACCTCCTCGGCGGTCTCCCCCATCGACAGGAGCCCGTGCAGCTCCTTCATCGCGGGGTTGACCAGACGCCAGCCGAGTCGCGTGTCGACGGTCTCGATGCGGTGCGGCAGGGCCTCGTCGGGGCGGGGCAGGACGAAGGGGGCGCGGCTCATCGACTCGGAACCGCCGGCGAGCACGATGTCGGCCTCGCCGCAGGCGATGGCGCGGGCCGCGGTGGTGACCGCTTCGAGGCCGGAGGCGCAGAGCCGGTTGACCGTGGCGCCGGGTACGGACTCGGGCAGCCCGGCGAGCAGTGCGGCCATGCGGGCCACATTGCGGTTGTCCTCGCCCGCCTGGTTGGCGGCGCCCCAGTAGACGTCGTCGATGCGGGCCGGGTCGAGGGTGGGCACCTCGGCGACCAGAGCGCGCACGACGGTCGCGGCGAGGTCGTCGGGCCGCACGGAGGACAGGGCTCCACGCAGCTTGCCGATGGGGGTGCGGCGGGCGGCCGCGAAGTGGACGGGACGCACGGCAGGACTCCTGACGGACACCGGATCACAGGATCGCCGGGTCACGCGAATGCGGGATCACCGGATCGCGGGAACCGAACGATTGATCACCGAAGGGCTGATCAGCGCACAATTAATTAGCACTGCTAGTTTTGGACTATAGACCGACCACCAGCTCCTTGGGAAGATCCCCCCGGGTCGGTTTCCACCCATCCGTCCTGGGCACCCGGGCCCGCATGGAGTGGTTGCGGAGTGCGGCCTGCGCGGAAGCGGACCCGGATCTGTTCTTCCCCGTGGGCACGAAAGGGCCGGCGCTGGACGACATCGCCGCGGCCAAGCGCGTCTGTTCCCGCTGCCCGGTGAGCAGCGAGTGCCTGGCCTGGGCGCTCAGCCACCGGCAGACGTCGGGGGTGTGGGGCGGCACCTGCGAGGAGGAACGCGCCGCGCTGATCCGGAATGGCAGACTGCTCGCACACCGTGTCGAAGGCAGGCCGACGGGGTGAACAGGCCTTGTCGAGCAGAGGAGTTGTCGGATGACCGGAGCCGAGTCCGCCCGAGACCGGATCGACACCGGTAAGCCGCATCCGGCGCGGGTGTACGACTGGTACCTGGGCGGCAAGGACAACTACCCGGTCGACGAGCAGCTCGGGCAGCACATCATGTCGATCGACCCCGGCGCCCGGCGGGCCGCGCGCGGCAACCGCTGGTTCATGCAGCGGGCCACGCGGCACCTCGTCCGTGCGGTGGGAATCCGCCAGTTCCTCGACATCGGCACCGGTATTCCCACGGAACCGAACCTCCACCAGATCGCGCAGATCACCGCCCCGGACGCGCGGGTCGTCTATGTCGACAACGATCCGATCGTCCTCGCCCATGCCGAGGCCCTGTTGCGCGGGACCCCGGAAGGTGTGACGGAGTACGTCCAGGCCGATGCCCGCGAGCCGCGGAAGATTCTCGAAGAGGCGGGGCGAGTCCTCGACTTCGACCGGCCCATCGCCCTGTCGCTCATCGCCCTGATGCACTTCATCGCCGACGAGGCCGGCGCCTACGAAGTGGTGGACACCCTGGTCGACGCGCTGGCGCCGGGCAGCTGCCTGGTCCTGTCCGCGATGACCGCCGACTTCGAGCCGGAGAACGTGCGGCGGGGCATCGAGACGTACGCGAAGGGCGGTGTGACCCTCGTGGGCCGCTCGCACGGCGAAGTGAGCCGCTTCTTCAAGGGACTTGACCTGGTCGAGCCGGGGATCGTCTCCGTGAAGGACTGGCATCCGGACCTCGCGGAGGGCGAGACCCCGATCGGCGACGGGCCGGTCTCCCTGTACGGCGGGGTCGGCGTCAAGGCCTGGTAGTGCCGGCCGTCGGCAACCGGTTCTTGTCCCGTGCCCGCCGAGTGCCGAAGGGCGGGTCGAGGACGCCCCCCGGACCAGTTCTTGTCTCCCCCCGTCGGGGGAGACGGTCCCCCCGCGCGCGGGATCTTCCCGTGCCGCCCGGCAGCTGTACTGAAACGGTCAGCGATCCACGGCAGGGACCGCCGCGACGGGGCACGACATCACCGGTGCGGCCATGACAGGGGAGGACTCACCATGCGTACCTGGACGAGACGGCGTCTGTTGCTTTCGGCGGCCTCGGCGGCCGGCCTCGCCGCCACGGCGGCCGTACCCGCGAAGGCCGCCGGCCCAGCCCGGCCCGGGCGTGACGAAGTCGTGGAGCGCCTGCGCAGTCTGCCGGGGCTGAGGGTCGTCGAGGAACGGCCGGGTGCCGAGCCGGGGTACCGCTTCTTCGTGCTCGGGCTGCGCCAGCCGGTCGACCACAGGAACCGGGCGGCCGGCACCTTCGAGCAGCGCCTGACCCTGCTCCACGCCTCTGCCGACCGTCCCACCGTGCTGTTCACGACCGGCTACGAGGCGGCGCTCACGCCCCGGCGTGCCGAACCCACCGTGCTACTGGGCGGCAATCAAATTCAGGTCGAGCACCGCTTCTTCGGCACCTCGCGCCCAGCGGAGCTCGACTACACACACCTCACGATCCGTCAGGCCGCCGACGATCACCACCGCGTCGTCAGCCTCTTCCGCGGGCTGTATCCCGCCGCGTGGATCTCCACCGGCGGCAGCAAGGGCGGCATGGCCAGCGTCTACCACCGCCGTTTCCACCCGCACGACGTGGACGGCACCGTGGCGTACTCCGCCCCGAACAACGTCGACGACCGGGAGGACTCCGCCTACCTCCGCTTCCTGGACACCGTGGGCACCGCTGCCTGCCGCGACGCCCTCAGGGCGGCGCAGCGGCAGATCCTGCTCCGGCGCGCCGACCTGGCCGCCCGCTACGAAGCCTGGGCAGCCTCCACCGGCACCGCCTTCGGCATCATCGGCAGCGCCGACAAGGCGCTCGAGATTGCCGTGCTCCGCGCACCGCTCATGTTCTGGCAGAACGGCACCGCCGCTGACTGCGCCGCCATTCCCGGCCCGGATGCCACCACCGACGCGTTGTACGCATGGCTGGACGACACGGCCGCCCTGCCCGTCTACGCCGACGCCGTCGCGCGGGACTACATCCCGTACTTCTACCAACTCGGCACGCAGCTCGGCTACTTCGACGTCCCCACCGACCACCTGGCCGGACTCCTGCGCTACCCGGACGCCATCGAGCCCCGCACCTTCGTCCCCCGCGACATCCCCATGCGCTTCGACTCCGCTGCCATGCCCGACATCGACCGCTGGGTCCGCCGCCGCGGCAGCCGTCTGCTGTTCATCAACGGCGCCCAGGACCCCGCGGTCGCCGAATCCTTCCACCCGGGCTCACCGGACTCCCGCGTCCTGTGGGCTCCCGGCACCAACCACCACGCCACCATCGCCGGCCTCTCGTCCGCCGACCGCGCCGATGCCGTCGCCACCCTCACCCACTGGGCCGGCGGCTCATGAAGCCTCCAGGCGGTTTCCTTCGGGCCATCAGGCGACCGTGAGGACGAAGGCCGACTCGGCAGCGGCCGGGTGCACCGTCGTCGTCAGCCCTCCGTCGATCGCCCGGTTCCGCGGCCGGTTGTGCGGCACTAGCAGGGCTCCGGAATTTCAGGGCCGCCCGCTCTGAGGAACTCCGCCATCGCGCTCAGATCCCGGCCGCCGAAGCCTCCTTCGGCGGCCGCATGGACCAATCGGCGGTGGAGGCGGGCCTGTTGCATCGACGCGCCGACACGCTCGGCGAGATTCAGGATCAAGTCCAGGTCCTTTACGACGAGTTCGAGGGTGAAGGTCACGGGCGCCTCGTCCGGATGCAGATACGCGTCCCGCTTGTACCGCACGAAGGGTGCGGCCACGGCGCTCGCCGCCAACACCTCGTACGCGGACTCCCGGGGAATCCCCGCCCGCTCGGCGAGCACCAGTGCCTCGGACAGGGCCTGATTGAGCCCGTGGACAACGGCGTTGACCGCCAGCTTCATCGCCGCTCCCGCGCCGCTGTCGCCCACGTGGAAGACCCGCTCGCCCAGCGTGTCGAGCACGGGGCGCACCCGCTCCAGCGCCTCGCCGGAGCCACCCGCCAGCACGGTCAGCCTGCCCTGTTCGACGAAGCTCACGCTCCCGGACACGGGGGTGTCGAGCAATGTCGCACCCTGCTTGTCGACGAGGGCGTGCAGGACCGCGACCGTCTCCGGGGCGAGGGTGCTCGTCTCCAGCACCACGTTGCCCGGGCGGAGTCCGGCCGCGATCCCGTCCCCTCCGCCGTACGCCGCGCCGACAGCCGCGTCGTCGGCGAGCGAGACCAGCACGACGTCCGCGGACGCGGCGGCCTCGCGGGCAGTGGCCGCGACGGTGGCTCCCGCACCGGCGGCCACCGCCTCGGCCTTGTCGCGCGAGCGGTTGTGGACCGTCACCTCGAATCCCGCGCGCCGCAGCCGCCGTACCATCGCGCCGCCCATGCGCCCGGTGCCGATCACCGCGAGCCGCATCGTCGTCGTCATCGCAGCAGCCATCCTCCGTCGACGGCGAGATCGACCCCGTTGACCGAGCGGTTGCGGAGCAGGAAGTCCACGGCGTCCACCACGTCGCGCATGGCGGCGAGTCGACCCGTCGGGGTCCGCGCGCGCAGACTCGCGAGCACCTCGTCGGGCTTGGCCGACCAGAACGGACTGTCGCCGACCACCCCAGGGTGCACGGCGTTCACCCGGACCGGGGCCAGTTCGGTGGCGAAGGTGTGCACCAGACCGGTCACCCCCGCGTTCACGGTCGCCACCGTGGTCGCTCCGGGGTACGGCCGCTCCTTCGCCTGACCGCCGAAGAGCACGATCGCGCTCCCGTCGTGCAGTCGCGGCCGCAGCGTGTGCACGACCTCCGTGTAGCCGACGAGCTTGAGCGTGACCAGGTGGAGCGCCGCGTCGATGTCGTACTGAGCGACGCTGTTGTCGTCACGGGAGATGCCCGCCAGCACCAGGTGGTCGACGCTCCCGACGCGCGCGAGGGCGTCGGCGATCTCTCGTGGCCTGGAGAGGTCGACGGCAAGGCCACGGGCGGCACCGATCTCCTTGGCCACCGTGTCGGCCCGGGGCGCGTCACGGCCGGTGATCACGACCTCGTCGCCGCGCTCCGCGCGGAAACGTGCGATCTCGCGGCCGATTCCCGACGTACCGCCGATGACGACCACCGTCATGGCGCCTCCCGCGGCCACGTTCCCGGCCTCTCCTCCCGCCATGTTCACTGCTTCTCCTCCAGCGCCTCGCGCAGATAGTCCCAGTCCCTGGTGAAGCGGTACGAGTGGCGGGGCGGCGGCTGCGGAGCCTGCGTCTCCAGCCAACGCACCGGCCCTCGGCCGGCGTTGGTGAATCCGTGGACGCAACCGGCGCCCGCCCAGGCGGCGTCGCCGACGCCGAGCCGGTGGCATTCGCCGTCGAAGACGGCGTCCACCGTGCCTTCGAGAATCAGGTACGTCTCCTCGAAGGGATGGTCGTGCGTGCCCGCCATGCCGTCGGGCGCGTACTGCACCATGAACATGGTCGAGGCCACCGCTCCGAGGTCGCCGTCCACCATCATCTTCACGGTGATGCCGCTGTAGACCAGCAGCGCCGTGCGCATGCTCGCCGAGACGGCGAGGAGGTCCTGGGACTGCTTGCCGGGATCCATCAGGTCGGGCTCGAAGTGCCCGAACGACCGGGTGCGCGGGTCGCGGACGTCGATCCGGACCGGCCTGCGCTCCGGCAGCGCGGGCACCGCCCGGGTGTCGTACCCGTAGCGGGCCCGCGGGACCGGCGCGAGCATGTCGGTCCAGCGCCCGACGGTGTCCCCGGCGCCGCGCCAGGCGTGCGGCACGCCGGTCGAGAGCAGCCCGTAGTCCCCCTCGTCGAGGAGGTAGGAGCCTTCCGGCACATCGAGGACGACCGTCCCGGAGAGTACGTGGAAGGTCTCCTCGTACGAGTGCACATGGGCGCCCACCACACCGTCGGGCCGCAACTCGCAGATGCCGAAGCCGGTGTGCACGCTGCCGTCCGCCTCGCCGACGACCGAGCGCCGCCGGAAGCCGCGCGGATCGTACGCCACCTCGGGGGCGTCCGCGGCCCGCCGCACCAGGAAGTTCGTCATGCCTTCGCCCTCACCGCCTTCGCCGCCACGAGGCGGTCGCGCGACTCCTCGACCAGCCGCCGCGCCCGTTCGGCATCGGCGAGCAGCCGGCCGTCCCGTTTGCGGATCACGCCGTCGACGATGACGGTGTCCACGTTGGAGACGTCCGCGCTGAGCGTCACGGCGGCCGCGGCGTCGTGCACCGGCGTCACATTGAGCGCCGTGGCGTCGATCGCGACGACGTCCGCCCGCTTGCCCGGGGTCAGGGAACCGGTCCGGTCCTCGAGTCCCGCGACGTGCGCCCCGTTGAGTGTGGCGATCTTCAGCATCTGACGTGCCGTCAACATGGTTTCGGGGATGCCCACATCGGCCTTCCAGCAGGCGGCGTTGACCCGGGCCCGCTCCGCCCCGAAGGCCGCGCGGATCTGGGTGAACATGTCACCGGGGACCGTTGTCACGACGTCGATGCTGAGCGAAGGCCGCAGCCCGTGCTCGATCGCCTTCATCACGGGCGGCCAGCCGTGCCCCATCTGCGTCTCCACCTGCGGCGCGATCGAGACCGTACCGCCGCTGTCGGCGACCATGCGCCACTCCTCCTCGCTGAAGTAGCAGCAGTGGACGTAGGTGGTGTCGGGACCGAGCAGGCCGAGGTCGTGGAGCTGTTCGACCATGCCGAAGCGGCCGGCCAGGCGGCCCATGGCCACATGTACGGTGATCGGGATGCCCAGCTCGCGGGCGAGGCCCCACTCGGCGGTCACGACGTCGTTGATGCAGAAGCCTGGGCCGCGCGTGGCCAGCGCCATCGTCAACAGCCCGTCGTCGGAGGCGAAGTAGCGGTTCCGGACGCGTCGTACGTCGTCACCCGGCATCGCGATCTTGCTGTCGAACCAGTAGTCGGCGAGCGAGGTGTTGGCGCTGCCGTACGCGTACTGCGCGCGGATGCCCGTCTCGGCCAGCGCCTGCAGCGCCGCGTCGGGATGCTCCGGAGTGTTGTTGATGTGCGACCAGTCGACGAGCGTGGTGATGCCGGCGTTGAGGCATTCCAACGAGCCCGCGAGATTGCCGGCGTACACGTCCTCGGGGGTGTAGACCGGTGCGAAGGTGTCGAGGACGTCGACGAAGTAGTCGTCGAGCGTGGCGTCGGGCGCGCAGCCGCGGATCGGCGCCTCCCAGGTGTGGCGGTGGGTGTCGACGAAGCCCGGGACGACGATGCGGCCCGTCATGTCGAGGACTTCGGCGTCGGCGGCGATCTCGCGTTCCACCGCCGCGATCTTCCCGTCCTCGATGAGGACGTCTCCCCGGGGCAGGTCCCCGATGCCGGGGTCCATCGAGACGACATGGCCCGAGCGCAGAAGCATCCGTTTGGTCATCGCCCTTCCTCCCATGGGGTGTTCAGTACGCCGCGAGGTCCCTGACCCTTGCCACGACCTTGTCGACCGTGGGGATCACCCGCTCTTCGAGCGCGTCCGCGAACGGCAGCGGGACGCACTCCCCCGCCACCCGGCACACCGGTGCGTCCAGCAGGCCGAAGCCCTCGTCGACGACGACCGAGACGAGGGTGCCGCCCCAGCCGCCCTGGTACGGGTTCTCCTCGACGGTGACGAGCCGCGAGGTCTTCGCGACGGAGGCGAGAACGGTCCGGGTGTCCAGCGGCACCAGGCAGCGCAGGTCGATCACCTCGGCCGAAATGCCGTCCACGGCGAGCCGTTCGGCGGCCTGGAGGGCCACGGGCACCATCGAGGCGAGCGCCACGAGCGTGATGTCGCCGCCTTCGCGTACGACGGCCGCGCGCCCCAGCTCGACGACGTGGTTCGGGGGTGCGGGCGACCCCTTGGTGGCGAGCAGTCCCTTGTGCTCGAAGAAGACCACCGGATCGTCGCTGCGGATGGCCGCCGCCATCATGCCGATCACGTCGGCGGGGGTGGCCGGTGCCGCGATCTTCAGTCCGGGAACGGCGAACGCCCAGTTCTCGGTGGCCTGCGAGTGCTGGGCACCGAAGCCGAGTCCGCCCCCGTTCGCCGTGCGGACGACCAAGGGAACCGTGACCTGACCGCCCGTCATGTACCGGACCTTCGGAATCTCGTTGGCGAGATAGTCCCAGCAACAGGCCAGGAAATCGGAGAACATGATCTCCGCCACCGGCCGCATTCCGGTCATGGCGGCGCCCATGGCCGCACCCACGATCGCCTGCTCGGAGATGGGCGTGTCCCAGACCCGCTCGGGCCCGAACTCCTTGTGCAGTCCGGCCGTTGTCTTGAACACTCCGCCGGCCGCGCCGATGTCCTCACCCAGGCACACGACCGTCGGATCGCGGCGCATCTCGCGGGCGATGCCCTCGGCGACCGCCTCGCGATAGGTGATGCTGCGGCCGATGGTCATCCGCTCTCCCGTCATGTCCGCCATGCCGCACCCCCGTCCGCCCATACGTCGGTGAGCGCCTCGCCCGGATCGGGTGCGGGCGCGTTCTTGGCGGCCTCGACAGCCGCCTCCACGGTCTTCTCGACGCGCGCGTCGGCCTCCGCCGTATCGGCGCCGAGGGCTTCGAGCCGGGCGCGGGCGAGATCGAGCGGGTCGTGCTTGAGCCAGCGCTCGACCTCCTCCGCCGGGCGGTAGGTCGCCGGATCGGCCCGGCTGTGCCCGAAGTGACGGTAGGTCAGCGCCTCCAGCACACCGGGTCCCTCCCCTGCACGGGCTCGTTCGGCCAGCCCGGCCACCGCCTCGCGGACGAGCACCACGTCGTTGCCGTCGACGACCTCTCCCGGGATTCCGTACGCGTACGCCCGGTCTGCCGCGGGGCGGGCCACCGCCGTGACCTCTGCAATGGGCGTGTACTCCATATAGAGGTTGTTCTCGCAGACGAAGAGCACGGGCAGCTTCCATACGGCGGCCAGGTTGAGCGCCTCGTGGAAGGCGCCGATGTTGGTCGCACCGTCACCGAAGAAGGCCACCGCGATCTGCTCGGTCCCGCGCAGCCGGGCCGACCAGGCGGCGCCGACCGCCATCGGCAGATGGGCGCCCACGATCGCGTACGAGCCGAGCATGCCGACGGACGCCTTGGTGAGGTGCATCGAACCGCCCTTGGCACGGCACAACCCCGTTGCCCGGCTCATGAGTTCGGCGAGGCACTCCTCCGGGGTCGCGCCGCGGGCCAGGGCATGGTGGTGGCCGCGGTAGGTGGCGAAGACGTAGTCGTCGGGGCGCAGCGCCGCGCTCGCGCCGACCGCGATCGCCTCGTGTCCGGCGGCGAGGTGGGTGGTGCCCTTGACGTGTCCGGACATGAACAGGTCGTGGGCCGCCTTCTCGGTGCGGCGGATCAGCGCCATCCGCTCGTACAGACGAAGGAGTTCGGTGGCGTCCATCAGCGCGCCCCGTTGTCGCGGCGGGTGTTGAGTTGGGACTGCGCCTCGCGCCGTGTGTTCAGCTCTCCGCCCACGGTCCAGTACTTGCGGCCCGCGACGAGCAGTTCCTCGGCCGGGAACTTGGTGATCACCTCGCAGCCGTCGGCGGTGACGACCAGTTCCTCTTCGATGCGCGCCGCCGACCAGCCGTCCTTGGCGGGCCAGTAGGTCTCCAGGGCGAACACCATGCCCTCTTCGAGTACTTCGGGGTGGTCGAGCGAGACGAGGCGGCTGAAGATGGGCTTCTCCCAGATGGACAGGCCGACCCCGTGGCCGTACTGGAGGGCGAAGGCGGCGGTCTCGTCGGGGAAGCCGAACTCCTCGGCGCGCGGCCAGACTCGGACGATGTCGGCGGTGGTCGCGCCCGGCCGCACCAGGGAGATCGCCTCGTCCATGTATTCCCGGCACCTCACGTACGCGTCGCGCTGCGCGCTCGACGCGCTGCCGACGGCGAACGTGCGGTAGTAGCAGGTGCGGTAGCCGAGGTGGCTGTGCAGGATGTCGAAGAAGGCCGGGTCGCCGGGGCGGATGAGCCGGTCGCTGTAGACGTGCGGATGCGGTGAACAGCGCTCTCCCGAGATGGCGTTGACGCCTTCCACGTACTCGCTGCCCAGATCGTAGAGAACCTTGCTGACGAGCCCGACGCACTCGTTCTCCCGCACGCCCGGGCGCAGGTATCCGTACAGCTCCTCGTATGCCGCGTCGACCATCGCGCAGGCCTGGGCGAGGAGCGAGATCTCGTCGGGGGTCTTGGTGCGGCGGGCTCGGAGGAAGACCTGTTGTCCGTCGACGACGTCGATGCCCTGCGCGCGCAGCGCCATGAGGACGGGCATCTCGACAAGGTCGACGCCCAACGGCTCACCGGACAGGCCGTGTTCGCGCAGTTCGGTGGCGATCTTCGCGGCGACGTCCTCGGCGATCCCCGCCTGAGGGTGGAATGCGCCCCGCAGGGTGGAGATACCGGCGCGGGCGCCGGTGGGCGGGCCGCCCTTGCCGTCGCTGTAGTCCAGCCAGGGGTTGTAGAGCTGGTGGTGGCGAGCGGCGGAACCGAAGTCCCAGACCATCGGTTCGCCGCCCCGTACGAGAAGCGCGAAGCGAATCAGCTTGTCCATGGCCCACGTACCGATGTGGGTGGACGACATATAGCGGATGTTGGCGAAGTCGAAGCTGAGCAAAGCGCCCAACTCGGAAGCGTTGAGGGCCTCGTTCAGCCGGGCAAGGCGCTCCTTGCGCAGCCGGTCCAGATCGACGCGCTCTTCCCAGTCGACGGCGTTCGGCCCGAATGTGCGGATCGCCATGGCGACCACCTCCGTCATCCGGAGTGAACGACCGCGCGGGAGAAGTGTCAAGTACTACTGAACACGAACCACACCCCGACGGCGGGTTCGGCACCGTCGTTGCGGTAGCGATGAGGGGTCGTCGACTCGAAGCACACCGCGTCACCGGGGCCCAGCGCGTACTCCTCGAACCCGAGGGTGAGGACGAGTCCGCCGGAGGTGAGGTAGCCGTACTCCGTGCCCGCATGCCGCATCAGACCACCGGAACTGGACGAGGTGCCGCCGGGCCGGTAGGTCACCAGCAGGAAGTCGACATCGGTGCCCGGAACATGGCCGAGACGCTCCCACACCACACCCGAGTCGAGCTCCAGCGTCTCGCGCTGTCCGGCGCCGACCAGCGGCCCGATGCGACGGCCCGGGTCCGCGGCGAAGGCGGCGAGGGCGTGCAGCACGGAGGCGGGTGGTGCGGAGCCCGGCGGCGCGGCCCCCGGCGGGAAGGACCCCACCGCGAGCGGGGCCCGAACACCCGTGTCCTGCGCGTCGAAGAGCGACTCCACCGAGATGGCGAGAGCCGTCGTGATCGCGTACAGCGTGCTTACCGACGGCTGGCTCTTGCCGGTCTCGATCTGCGAGATGAGGCTCGCGGAGACCCCGATCTCCCGCGCGAGACCGCGCAGGCTCACCCCCCGGTCGAGGCGCGCCCGGCGAATGCGCGCGCCGACGGGCGGCGGTGGCTCAGGCGACACGGGCGGCTCCTCTCACGGGCCGGTGATGTGCAGCTCCATTGAACAGGAGCGAGGTCCGCCCGGTGCACGGAACCGGGCAAGGACCTTGTGCCGCACCTGCGGTGGCCGCCTCCCGCAGCAGCTCGATCAGCTGTCGGATGTCGGGGCGCCGAGCCGTGCCCGGACAGGCTCACGGTGAAGACGATGTGGCTCACCGGCTGTGCGAGCAGACGCCGTCGAGACCTGCGGGTAGCGCCCGCCGGGGGCGTTGGCCGGCCCGGTCAACTGCCGCGACCGTGCCGCGAGCTGAGAGAAGTCGCTGCGCGTGCACGGATATCGGGAACGCACAACGCCGAGGGCGCGCTCGTCGGCGATGCGGTCACGGTGCGGGTCCAGCCGGGCCGGGCATCGGCTTGCGGCGCCCGATCAGGCGGCCTCGCGCTGATCAACAGGTCGAGGGGTCCCCGCGCAGACCGTCACCGGACCTCGGCCGAGAGGCCGGAGCCGGCCCCTGCCGAGCTCCGCGGCCGGGTACAGGCACCGGCGTCAGCCGGACTCCACAGCTCCGGGACAGGGCTCGTCCGCGATGCCCAGGGTGGCGAAGGCGCGGGCGAAGGACGCGAAGCCCTCCTCGCCGAGGGGTTCCACGACGCGGCGGCGCACCGCGTCGGCGAACACCTTGGCCGCGGTCGTGGCGGTCTCCCGGCCGAGCGGCGTCAGTACGGCGTACGTCACCCTGCGGTCCGAACTCGATGGGCGGCGTTCAACGAGCCCGGCGTCGGCCAGCCGGTCGACCACTCCGGTCGTCCCCGCGGTGGAGAAGCCGAGCGTCTGGGAGAGCAGCCGCATCGGAGCGGCCCGATCCGGCGAGGCGACCAGGAAGCAGAGCACTTCCAGCGACGAGGGCGGCAGGCCGACCTCGCGCTGCGCCTCGGCGAGGAGCTCGTCCGTGAGCTCCCGGAATCCCGTCGCCAGCGCGTTCCAGCGCTGCAGCAGGTCGGTCTCCTCCGCGCTCGGGCACTGGTCCGCCACACCGGGACACTCGACCCGCTCCACTGTCCGCTGGGGCTCCCCCATACGCCGGCTCCCGTCGTCCGTTCTCACGTCTTGGCCCGCTCGATGCCACTCGATCCCGAGTCCTGGCCACTTGCCGAGGATACCCCGCCCAGCTATTATCTCGCGAGCTATCTAATAGCTGCCAATGTAATAGCTAGCGGTGTATTGAGTCTTCAACCGATCGCCCGCTACCGACGGCCCGCTCCAACACCCGGATCGCTTCCGGCTCCCCCTCAGACCGCTCACGAAAGGCACCAACGACGATGTCCAACACCACCTCGAACTCCCCCCACCCCGGCCCGCTCGCGGATGTCGCCGCCGGCCGTTGGACCCTCGACCCGGCGGGCACCACAGTCCGTATCCAGCACAAGACGTTCTGGGGCCTGGTCAACGTCAAGGGCGTCTTCACCAAGGTCAGCGGCGACGGCGAGGTGCTCGCCGGGGGCGGCGCCCACGGCAGCGTGACGATCGACGCCGCCTCCCTGGACACCAAGAACGCCAAGCGCGACACGCACCTGCGCTCCGCGGACTTCTTCGACGTCGACAAGCACCCCTCGCTCGTCTTCACCGCCACCGATGTCACCCCGGCCGGCAACGGAGCCGCCCAGGTCACTGGCGATCTGACCGTCATCGGCGTGAGCCGCGCGCTCTCCTTCACCGCTCAGGTGTCCGAGGTCTCGGCGGACGCGGTCACCGTCACTGCCGAAATCCCGGTCGACCGCAAGGAGTTCGGCATGACCTGGAACCAGGCCAACATGCTGAAGCCGCTGACGTTCGTCACGATCACCGCGCGCTTCACCCGTCGGTCCTCCTGACCCGGGGTGCGACCGGGCGGCGACCCCGCCGACGACGACGCCTGAGGACCAAGGAGCAGGCGACGGCATGAGATTCCTGGAGCACGAGCACGCGGCCCACGGCGAACTGCTGCCCGGCGACGAGAGTCTGCGGGCCCTGCCTGACCACCGGCTCGGAATTGCACAGGACCGCCCTCAGTCGCGGGAAAGCCCTACCAGGCGCGGGCGGCCCGGACGAGGCTGTCGCGGACCCGAGTGACGTCCGGGTTGCTCGCGACGCCGGGCCGCTGCACCAGGAAGAGGGTGTTGAGGGGGGCTCCGTCGGGCCGTGAAGCAGGACGAGGCGGCCGTCGGCGAGGTGTTCCCGGCACAGCGAGCGGGGCAGCACGCTGTGCCGGCGCCCGCGGTGAACTGGAGGCGCCCATCCCTCCAGCACTTCGTACAATTTGAGTCCGAACGATATCTTCGAGACCACGCGCCCCCGCGTCATCGAAGGAGTGTGCCCGTGCCTGGCCAGCGATCCATCACCGAAGCCGAGAAGCTCGCGGAGGCGAAACTCGGCGGCTTTCCGATCCGTCACGAGCAGATGGCCGTGGTCGCCAACATCTATCGCGCGGCCTCGGCGGTCCGGCAGCACTTGGAGAACTCGGTGCTGCGCGGGTCCGATCTGACGTGGACGGCGTTCGTCGTGCTCTGGGTGGTCTGGATCTGGGGCGAGTCGGAGACCCGGCACATCGCGGAGGAAGCGGGCATCTCCAAGGGCACGCTCACCGGGGTCTCGCGGACTCTGGAGGCACGGGGGCTGCTCCGGCGGGCGAGCCATCCCACCGACGGCAGGCTGGTGTTGCTCAGCCTCACCGACGAGGGCGAGGAACTCATGCAGCGGGTGTTCCCGAAGTTCAACGAGGAGGAGGCCTTCGTCGCCGGGCAGCTCAGCGACGAGGAGTGCCGCAGCGTCGCCGAGGGGCTGCGCAGGGTCGTACTCCAGGTCGAGGAGCACGGCGAGGAGCGCCGCCTCACCCTCCTGGACGGAGCCCAGCCCGCCCCGCGCCGCAGCGGACGCCGCCCCAAGGCCTGAGGGCGCGACGCGACAGGTGCGACACGGCAGGCGAGACGCACCTGGCCACGGACGAGGTCGTTGCGGAGGGAACTCGGCGGCTGTGAAGAGCCCCGCACCTCGGCCGGCCTCGGGGGACGCCTCGCGGCGCGCATCGTCCTGCCCGTGGCCATGCGGCCGGCCCCACTGCCAGGTGGGCTGTGCCGCAGGGAGGCCGACGCGCCGCGGACGGCCGCATGGGGGCGGGTCGTCGCCTTCCGGCGTGAGCCGGGGTCCGTGCGGTCGTCCGCGGCCGAAGAAAGCCATGTCGCGTCAGAGGCGGTCCTGAGCCGCGCGCACCAGGGCGTCGAACAGTCCCTGCTGGGCAGAGTCCTCGTGCGCGGTGTCCTCGGGATGCCACTGCACGGCGGTGAACCAGCCCTGGGCATCGGGGTGTTCGAGGCCTTCCACGGTGTCGTCGGCGGCCCGCGCGGTGACCGTGAGTCCGGCTCCGGTGCGGTCCACTCGCTGATGGTGGTAGCAGGAGGCCTCCACCTTCTCGGCGCCGACGGCCTGTTCGAGCAGTGTGCCGCGTCGCACGGCCACCGGGTGCACGACATGGCGGTGTTCGCGCTCCGGCCCGCCCATGTCCTGGAGCAGGGTGCCGCCGAGGGCGACGTTGACGGCCTGCAGACCGCGGCAGACGGCGAGCAGGGGCAGGCCCAGGTCGAGTGCCTGCCGGGCGACTTCGAGGTCGAAGTGGTCCTGCACATCGTCGACGTCGTAGACGCTGTCGTGGGTGTCGGTCGCGCCGTAGCGGTACGGGGCGAGGTCGCCACCGCCGGGGAGCAGGACGCCGTCGAAGCGGGCGAGCCGTGCCGCCACGTCGGTGTCCGCGGAGCCGGTCGGATGGATGGTCGCCGGCTCGCCGCCGGCCCGCCACACGGCTTCGATCAGCGCGCGGGCGTTGACCTCGGCCGCGTACCGCAGGGCCGAGGTAGAGGCGGCGAACCGGGCGGGAACGGCGATGAGCGGTCGCACGGGCGTCGTCACAGCTGGATCCAGGTGGTCTTGAGTTCGGTGTACTTCTCCAGGGCGTGGGCGGACTTGTCGCGTCCGTTGCCCGACTGCTTCATGCCGCCGAAGGGCACGGTAAGGTCGCCCTCCTCGTAACAGTTCACCCAGACCGTGCCGGCCTTCAGCGCGCGCGAGACCCGGTGTGCGGTGGACAGGTCGCTCGTCCACAGGCCGGCGGCGAGGCCGTACTCGGTGGCGTTGGCGAGCGCGACCGCCTCGTCGACGTCGTCGAAGGTGAGGACGGACAGGACGGGGCCGAAGATCTCCTCGCGAGCCAGCCGCATCCCGGGCTCGACTCGGTCGAAGACGGTGGGCCCCAGGAAGCTTCCGCCCGACTCGGCCAGTGTGCGGGCGCCGCCGACGAGCAGCCGGGCGCCCTCGTCCAGTCCCGTACCGATGTGGTCGAGTACCCGCTCCAGGTGGCTCTCGCCGACCAGCGCGCCCATCTCGGTGGCCGGGTCGAGGGGATCGCCGACGCGAAGGTCCCGGGCCCGCACCACGATGGCCTCGGTGACGCGTTCGGCGATCGAGGAGTGGACGAGCAGGCGGGAGGGTGCGGTGCACATCTCGCCCTGGTTGAAGAAGATGCCCCAGGCGGCGGTCGCGGCGGCCTTCTCCAGGTCGGGGGCGTCCGGAAGGATGATGTTGGGGGACTTGCCGCCCAGCTCCAGCCAGACCCGCTTGAGGTTGGAGTCGGCTGCGTAGCGCAGGAAGTGCCGCCCCACGGCGGTGGATCCGGTGAAGGCGAGGACGTCGACGTCCGGGTGCAGGCCGATCGCGCGGCCGGCCACCGGGCCGTCGCCGGTGACGACGTTCAGAACGCCGGGCGGCAGTCCGGCCTCGGTCGCCAGCCGCCCCAGCAGCAGCGCGGACAGCGGCGAGTTCTCCGACGGCTTCAGTACGACGGTGCAGCCCGCGGCGAGCGCGGGTGCGACCTTCCAACTCGCCAGCGTCAGCGGGAAGTTCCAGGGCACGACCGCGCCGACGACACCGGCGGGCTCCCGGGTGACGAGCGCGAGCGCGTCCGGAGCGGTGTGCGGGGACTCGTCGGTGAGCTTGTCGGCCAGCTGTCCGTACCAGCGGAAAGAATTGATGGCGGCGCGCAGTTCGATGTCGTACGCGTCCGTGATCGGCTTGCCCATCTCCAGACTGACGGTCAGCGCGAGGCGGTCGCGCCGCTCCTCCAGCAGGTCGGCGATGCGCAGCAGGACGCGGCCGCGGTCGGCAGGGGCCAGGCGCGGCCAGGGCCCGGAGTCGAAGGCCCGGCGGGCCGCGGCGACGGCGAGGTCGACCTCGGCCTGCTGCGCGTCGGCCACGTCGGTCAGGACCTCGCCATTGCGGGGTGCGACAGCGGCGAACGAGGTACCGCCGCCGGGCTCGTCGGCGCCGTCGATGTGGTGGACGCCGGACAGATCCAGCTCCTTGGCTCGGCGCAGCCACTCCTCGTGGGTGACATCCAACATGCGTGGCCTCCAGGTAACACCCAATACGTTTGGGCTCAAACGGTATGATGTTCCGCGGGCCTTCACAAGGGCCTCGGCCGACACGTGGGACGGCCGACACACGGAAGGAAGGGAGCGCCCGTCGTGCGAGCACTCATCGTCCGGCACGAGCACGTCACGGAGCCGGGGCTGGTGGGAGCCCGGCTCACCGAGCGTGGATACGACCTCACCACGGTCACGGTCGTGCCCGAGCGTCATCACGACGCGCCGGACGTGGCGTTCGACTTCCCCGACCCCGCCGACTGGGACCTGATCGTGTCGCTCGGCGCCCCCTGGTCCGTGTACGACGAGTCGGTCATCGGGAGCTGGATCGGCGGCGAGCTCACACTGCTGCGCAAGGCGCACGACCTCGGTGTCCCCGTGCTGGGCGTCTGCTTCGGCGCCCAGGCCCTCGCGACCGCCCTCGGCGGATCGGTGGAGCCGCCCCCGCGCCCCGAGATCGGCTGGACGGACATCGAGACCGACCAACCCACGGTGGTGCCGCCGGGGCCGTGGTTCCAGTGGCACTACGACCGGTGCGTCCTGCCGCCCGGCGCGGTGGAGTTGGCCCGCAATGCCGTGGGCCCGCAGGCCTTTCGAGCGGGGCGCAGTCTCGGTGTGCAGTTCCACCCGGAGATCACCACGGCGATGGTGCGCGGCTGGCTCGACCTCGGCGGTGCGGAGCAGTGCGTGCGGCACGGCGTGGACCCGGACGAGCTGTTCGCGCGGAGCCGTGCCCTGGAGCCTGCGGCGCGGGTCGACGCGGGTCGCCTGGTCGACGGATTCCTCGACCTGGTGGCGCACACGAGCAGATGACCCGCTGCCGCCAGGCCGCGACGGCGCCGGACAGGACCGGTGCGGCCACTTGGTCGGCGAGCTCGAACCGGCCCGGCGGTCGGCATCGCGACCTCGGGCGGCCCGGCAGGAGCCGGGCCGCCCCGTACGGTGCGCGTCAGCCCCTGGCCGCCGCCCTGCCACGGGTCAGCCGGGCGGCGACCACACCCAGGACGAGAACCGCGGGGACGGTGAGTTCGAGCCAGAGGGCAGTGGTCGGGTCGCCGCCGATGAGCGTGGTGAAGTTCTCGATGATCAGCCAGATCGCGCCGGCGATGCCGAGCGCACCCAGGACCGGCGCGATCAGCGTGTTCCAGGGTCGCGTGTCCTGGCGCCCCCGGCGGAAGAAGACGATCACCGAGACCGAGGTCAGGAAGTAGAGCAGCATGCAGCCCAGCACCGCCACCCCGCTGAACCAGGAGAAGAGGGTCAGCACCGGGTCCTTGCCCAGCAGCGCGAACGGCATGACCAGCACCAGGGCGATCGCGGTCTGCACGCCACCGGCCACCCAGGGCGAGTGACGCCGGTTGATCGCGGTCAGCCGGTGCGGCAGCAGACCGTCGCGACCGAGCGAGAACAGATAGCGGTTGGCGGAGTTGTGGAAGGCGAGGATGCCGGCGAAGAGCGAGGTCGCCAGCAGGAACGGCAGCACGTCTCCCACCCAGGCGCCGAACTGCGCGGTGATCGGCGCGAAGACGAACGTCGTGGAGTCACCGCTCGCCAGGGCCGTCCCGGCGGCCTCTGGAGCCTTCGACGCGCCGTAGGCGGACACCAGCATCCAGGAGGTGAAGGCGAAGAAACCGGTGATGACGGCGACCGACAGATAGGTGGCCCGAGGAACGGTCCTGCGCGGCTCGCGGGCCTCCTCGCCGTAGATGGCGGTGGCCTCGAAGCCGAACATCGACGCCACGGCGAACATCAGCGCGACGCCCGGAGCGCCCTGGAACGCGGCCTTGGGCGAGAAGCTGTCCGTGAAACCGAGCCCCTCCGGTCCGCCACCCTTGAAGAGGGTCACGAGCGCGAAGACGAACAGGATGCTGAACTCCGCCAGCACGAAGACGGCCAGGATCTTGGCACCCATCTCGATGCCCGCGGCACCGAGTACCTGGACCACGACCATGGCGCCCAGCACCCAGACCCACCACGGGACACTGACACCGGCGTAGTGCTCGACCAGGCCGCTCACGGTGGCGCCGTACAGCCCGTACATGGCGGCCTGGACGGCACAGTAGGCGAAGAGCGCGACACCGGCGCTGCCGGACCCGGTCGGGCGGCCGAGCCCCTTGCCGATGTACGTGTAGAAGGCGCCGGCGTCCACGACATGGCGGCCCATCGCCACGAAGCCGACGGAGAACAGCAGGATGACGACACCGGCCACGGCGTACGCCGCGGGCGCACCCGTGCCGTTGCCCAGGGCGACGGCGATGGGCACGGCTCCGGCGATACCGGTGAGCGGTGCCTGGGCGGAGAGGACGAAGAAGAGGATGCCCAGGACGCCGAGGGAGTTGGGCTTGAGCTTGCCTGCGGTGGGCGCGTCCTGTGCGGCCGCTGTTCTGACGACCGTCTGACTGTCCACTCGGATCACCTGCCATGAGAGGGGGACATTTTCGTTTCAGGCCAAACGAGTTGCCTCATGGTGGGCTGAAACTATCCGTTTGACAAGAGGTGGCGCGGGGAAATCCCCTCACGCAGGCAGCCCTTACTCGTACGGAATCAAACGAGGCCCTGGGCGCGACGGCCCAGGGCCTCGAAAGGCGCAGGTCAGCGCTTCAGTCGCGAGGATCCGTCACCACGTGTGCGCCGTCGCCGGCTCCGGCGTCCGCGTCACCCGCGCCGTCGCCGTTCGCGTGGAGGAGTCGCAGCAAGGTGCGCAGCTCCTCCAGAGCGGCGTCGGTGACCTCGGGCTCGCCGAACACAAGCTGGTGCAGGACGAGACCATCCAGAGCGGCGAAGACCAGCCGGGTCAGGGGGCCGCTCGCGCCACCGGGGATCATGCGCGACAGCTCGCGCTCGGTGGCGTCGAAGTACTCGTCGTAGAGCACACGGATCTGCGGCAGCAGCTCGGGGCGCCGACGCGACTCGAGCAGCAGCTCGTACTGGAACGCCTGGGTGTCCGGGTCCGACGTGACCATCTCGGACAGGCCGACCGAGAAGTCCGCGACCTTGCCCGTCCCCGTCTCGAGCGCGCTCCTGTTCAGGCTGTCGCGCACGGAGTGGGCGAGCGCCTCCTCGATCAGCGCGTCACGCGAGCCGAAGTGGTGGACGACCAGACCGTGGGTGGCCCCGGCCTCTTCCGCGACCGCCCGGTAGGTGAGCTTGCGCAGACCGCCTCGGGCCACGACCCGTACGGCCGCGTTGAGGAGCGCCTCCCGGCCCTGCCCGTAGTTCATCCGCTTGCGCGGCCTGCGGGCTTCAGGGGTCTCGGCGGATTCGGTCATGGTCGCGACCCTACCCGCCGGGCCCCGCACGGCAGCAGCGCGCCGGTGACCTCCCGTCGGGCCCGGCAGGGTGCCGTTTCCGGGCTGAGCCATGTCAGCGCCTGGGCGGCCTGATGCCGCGGAACTCCCAGTCGCCGCCGAGCGCGGTGGACAGGACTTCCTCCGACTCCGTGGGCTGGGCGCCGACATCGGTACGGATCGGGGTCGGCCCGGTGACGATGTGGTTGGTGAGCCTGCCCAGGCCCTCGACCTCGACCTCGACGATGTCGCCGGGCTGTACGGGACGGGAGTTGGCCGGGGTGCCGGACAACAGGACGTCACCCGGGTAGAGGGTGATGGTGCGGGCGATGTCGGCCACGAGATAGTGCATGTCCCACTCCATCTCGTCGGTCGAACCGTCCTGCACCACCTCCCCGTTGACGTACGTCTTCAGGTACTTGCCGTGGAAGTCCCAGTCGGTGACCAGGCCCGGGCCCAGCGGGCAGAGGGTGTCGGAGCCCTTGACGCGAAGCATCGAACCGGCGTCGGTGTCACGGAAGTCGTGCAGGCCGTAGTCGTTGGCGACGGTGTATCCGGCGATGTACTCCCCCGCCTCGCCGGGCGAGATGTTGCGCGCGGTCTTCCCGATGACGATCGCGACCTCGCCCTCGTAGTTGAGCCACTTGCACCCCTCGGGACGGACGACGGCCCCCTGGTGGGAGTTGAGGGCCGAGGTCGGCTTGTGGAAGTAGGTCGGGGTCGCCGTCAGCTCGATCTGGAACTCGTCCACCCGGCTGCGGTGGTTGAGGTGGACCGCGACCACCTTCGAGGGCACGACCGGCGGCAGATGCCGGGCGTCCTCGATCTTGACGCGACGGCCGTCTCCGGCGACGAGTTCGTCTTGGTCGCGGAGGACCTGGACGGCGGCGCCGTCGAGGAGGATGCGGCGGTACTCAGGCATGGGCGGGCCTTTCTGGAAGCTTTCCGGGCGCTTTCTAGGAGCGGCTGTGCGGGGTACGCGGGGCGGTGGGCGTGGGCACTCCCGTGCCGGTCCAGCCCTCGGCGGGGCGGTCGAACCACAGGTGGACCTGGCCGGTGCCGATGGAGTTCTCGTACGCGCCGTACTGCCGGGCGGGGGCCGTGCAGTTCTGCTCGCCGAGTGCGCCCGCCATCATCAGGTAGTGGAAGAAGCGGGCCTCGGGCTTGTACTTCCAGAAGTCCGGCATGGTCCCCAGGACCTTGTCGTGGCGGCCCTCCTTGAACCAGGCGATGCGCTCGTGGTCGGCCTCGCGGGCCTCCGCGGTGAAGATGTGGCGGGGGTCGCTGGACTCGTGGTCACGCAGCTCCCGCAGCGGCCAGAAGGTGTGCGAGAGGGCGCCGGAGGCGATGAGGAGGACCCGGCGGCCGGGGGTGGCGGCGATCCCGTCGGCGAGCGCACGGCCCAGGCGCAGATGGTCCTCCATGTCACCGGTCTGACAGACGCCGATCGTCACCCACCGTTTGTCGGGCAGCCCCTCCCCCAGGAACTTCCACAGGTTGATCGTGGCGTAGTAGATCGGCAGGTAGTCGTCCTCGATCGCGGTGATCCAGGTGCCCTGCTTGTCGGCGAACGAGGCGATGTTGTGGGCGAGTTCGGGGTCGCCCGGGAAGTCGTACGGCATCCGGCACATGCCGCGCGGCAGCTCCTCGGAGGTGAAGAGCCCGGCCCGGCGCTGCTGGGCGGTGACGACGAACTCGACCGTGGTGGCCCAGTGCGAGTCCAGGACGACGACGGTGTCGTAGTCGTCGCGCTCGAAAACCTCCTCGCGGAGCTGCCGGAGGCCGGTGACGAGGGTGATTTCCCTGCCCTCGTTCAGCTCCAGCCGATCGGCTTCCGGCAGGACGATGGTGGGGACGTGCGCGAGCAGCCCGGCCCCGACGATCTCACCCATGGTTCTTCCATCCGTTCGGGGCGATGACGGTGTTCTTCAGGTCGCAGTAGAAGTCGAAGCTCCAGGTCCCGCCCTCGCGGCCGACGCCGGAGTGCCGGGAGCCGCCGAAGGGCGCCTGAAGGTCGCGTACGAAGAAGCAGTTGACCCAGACCGTGCCGGCGACGAGTTGGGCCGTGACGCGCTCGGCGCGCTCGTGGTCGCCGGTCGCCAGGGTGGCCGCGAGACCGAAGCGGGTGTCGTTGGCGAGACGGACGGCTTCCTCCTCGGTGGCGAAGGTCTGGAGCGTGAGGACCGGGCCGAAGACCTCTTCCTGCACGATCTCCGAGTCCTGGGCCACATCGGTCAGCAGGGTCGGCCGGTAGAACAGGCCGCCGAGCCCGGCGTCGGGGGTGCCGCCGATCACGGCCCGGGCCCCCTGCCCGATCGCCCGCCGCACGAAGCCGTCGATCTTCTCCAGCTGGCGGGGGTGGATGTTGGGTCCGAGGTCGGTGGCCTCGTCACGCGGATCACCCTGCTTCAGCCGCGAGGCCTTCTCGACGAAGCGGCGGGTGAACTCGTCCGCGATCGATTCCTCGACGAGGATCCGGGTCGCCGCGAGGCACACCTGGCCGGCGTTGTCGTACTGCTCCACCGCGAGGTCGACCGCGAGGTCCAGGTCGGCGTCGGCGAAGACCAACAGCGGTGACTTGCCGCCGAGTTCGAGGCTGAGCGGGGTGAGCTGGGCCGCCGCCGACCCGGCGATGCGCTTGGCGGTGGGAACCGACCCGGTGAAGCTGATGCGGCGAACGTCCGGGTGCGAGGTGAGGGCGTCCCCGATCTCGGCGCCGAGGCCCTGGACGACGTTGAGGACGCCGGCCGGCAGCCCGGCCTCGGCGGCGATGTCGGCCAGCAGGGACGCGGTCAGCGGGGACCACTCGGCTGGCTTGAGGACGACCGTGTTGCCGGCGGCCAGCGCGGGGGCGACCTTCCACGTCGCCAGCATCAGCGGCGCGTTCCACGGCGTGATCAGCACGGACGGACCCGCCGGGTCCCAGCTCACGTGGTTGGTGTGGCCGCGCGTCTGGAAGTCCTCGTGGTCCAGCGTCAGCAGCCAGTCGGCGAAGAACCGGAAGTTGTGCGCCACGCGCGGCATCACGCCACGGCGGTGCGAGCGCAGGAGCGCGCCGTTGTCGTGGGTCTCGACGATCGCGAGCTCTTCGATCCGCTTCTCCACGCCGTCGGCGATGGCGTGCAGGATACGGGCGCGTTCGGCGCGCGAGGTGGCCGCCCACGCGGGGAACGCGGCCTTGGCGGCGCTCACGGCGGCCTCGGCCTCCGCAGGGCCGCCCCGGGCGATCTCACCGAGGGTGCTGCCGTCGATGGGTGAGGTGTCGGTGAATGTCTCGGCGGAGGCGACACGTTCACCACCGATGAAGTGCCGGGTGTCGACGACGACGCCGGCGACGGTGACGTGGTCAGTCATGTGGAGGGCTCCCTAGGTACGAGGGTGAGGAGGAGCGCCCCGACAGGGGCGCGGAGCTGTGACACCATGCGGCTTCGCGGCGTGGGCGCGACAAGCCGCGGACGGCCCGCACGGGCCCGCCGGCCTTACCGGGCGGACGCTCCCGACGTGCCGGACTCGAGCAGCCGCCCGCCGTCCCAGACCACCCCGACCTGGCGGTAGTACGCGGCGATCGGCTCCCGGATCTCCAGCCGAGCCAGCTCCTCCGTCGGGGCCTCGAACAGCTCCAGCTCCGCGTCACCGACCCACGGCTGCCCGGCCTCGAACGACGCCGCGCCGGTCTCGATCAACTCGTCCAGTGCCAGCCCCTTGCCCTCGATGGAGGGCAGCCAGCGGTGATGCGCCATGGGATGTCCGTTGACGAACCCGTTGGTCTGCGAGGGCTCCCGCAGAGTGACCACGGCCTGGGCCAGGCGACGGTCGGCGGCGGCCAGGGTGGCACCGAACCGCGCACCCGCCTCGATCCGCGGAGCGGGCCCGTACGGGTGCGGACGCGTCTGGTGGATGGACCCGAGCTTCTTCGGGTAGCCCTGGTGCAGCCCGCGGGCGATGGCGAAGTCCTTGTCCACCCAGATGTAGACGCACCGCGAGTACGTCTGCCCCTGGTACGAGCAGCGGACGACGGCGAAGGCCTCCTTGTACTGGGAGAGCACCGGGTCCAGCAGTTCGTCCTGGCCGGAGGAGCAGGATTGCCAGTCGGCCCAGATCAGCGCGACCGCGCCCGGGTCCTCGTCCGCCGGCTCCAGCGGCTCGGGGAGCAGTTCACGTACCCGGGCCGGGTCGGTGCGGTACTCGACGGTGAGCAGGTCACCGGAGTACTTCCAGGGCGGTGCGGGAATCAGCGACGACGAGCCGGTCGCCGTCTTGGGGTGGAGGTATCCACGGACGCTGGCCATGACGTTGGTTCCTTACGCGATGAGGGCGGGTTGCTTGAGCAGCTGGGCGCGGTAGCGGGCGGCGCCGGTGGTGGCCGCGTGACCGCCGAGGGCGACGACGCCGACGAGTCGGCCGCCGGCGTGGTAGCCGACGAGGACGTCACCGTCCGGGTCGCCGTCCAGGACCCGTACGTCGTCCTTGCCGAGCACCGGCGCGCCGAACGACTGCAGCCGGAACTCGTGCTGGTCGCTCCAGAAGGTGGGCAGCGGTGCGAACGGCTCGAAGTCCGCCTCCGCGCCGACGAGATGCGCCATGAGGCTCTTGGCCGCGTGCTTGGCGGTGTCGGTGGGAATGGACCAGTGCTCGACGCGTCGGGGTACGCCGTCGTAGCGGGCGTTGGGGAAGCGGGCGACGTCGCCGACCGCGACGACGTACGGCAGTCCGCCGACCCGGAGCTGGTCATCGGTGAGGACGCCGTCGGTGAGGTCGAGGCCGTTGCCGTCCAGCCACTCGGTGTTGGCTACCGAGCCGACGGACTCCACGACCACGTCGGCCGGAAGAACCGTTCGGTCGCTCAGGACGACGCCCGTGACGCGGTCCTCGCCCTCGAATCCGGCCACGCTCGTGCCGAGCGCGAAGCGCACCCCTCGCTCCTCGTGACGCCGGAGCAGCGCGCGGCCCAGCAGCTCGCCGAGCGGCCCCACCATGGGCAGCGGCAGCGGATCGATGACGGTCACCTCGGTGACGCCGAGGCCGACGGCGGTGGCGGCCACCTCGCAGCCGATGAACCCGGCGCCGACCACTACGACCCTGGCGCCGGGCCGGGTCAGCTCCTCGCGCAGCCCCTGGGCGTCGGCGAGGGTGCGCACGGTGTGCCGCCCGGCGAGCGGTCCCTCGCCGCGCAGCCGCCGGGGCCGCATACCGGTGGCCACGACGAGGCCCTCGAACGCGAGCTCCTCGCCGCTGTCGAGCACGACGACGCGGTCGGCCAGGCGGGCGGAGGTGACCGAGGCACCGAGCCGCCACTCCACATCGGCGGCGCTCGCCTTCGGAGTGAAGGCCAGGGACTCGAACGGTGCCTTGCCCGCCAGTACCTCCTTCGACAGCGGAGGCCGGTTGTACGGCATGTGGGGCTCGTCCCCGATGACGGTGATCGCCCCCGTCCAGTGCGCCGCGCGCAGCTGCTCGGCGGCGCGCAGGCCACCCATGGAGGCGCCCGCGACGACGATGCGGGGTGTCATGGCCTTCAGGCCTCGATCCGGATGGCCTGGAGCGGACAGACGTCCGCGGCCTCCTCGACCTCGTCGCGCAGCGCGTCGTCGGGGTCGGATACGTAGGCCAGTCGCCCGTTGTCGTCCAGCTGGAAGACGTCGGGGGCCGCGAAGACGCACTGTCCGTGGTCCTGGCACTTGTTCATGTCGACGACGACCTTCATGGCCGGTCCTCCTGGATGTGAGGGGCGTCGGAGCGCGGAGTGGTGGAAGAAGGGGCCCGACCTGCGAACACTGCGGTCCTGCGGCCGGGCCCCGGCCAAAGGGGTCGGTGGAACCGAACTGGTCGGTGGAACCGAACTCCCTAACTCGTTTGGCTTCAAACAACATAGGAACCCGGGGGGGCCTGGTCAATAGCTATCCGGATGGATAAATTTTTGAGGGCAACCCCTTGCGGGGAGGTGGCGAGGTTCTTACCGTTTGACTTCAAACGATTGGCCGCGGCCCTGCTCTCCCAGCCGCACGGCACCCCGGCCGCCGTCCTCACTCCGCCACCTTCACGTCCGCCCGAGGAGACATCGGTGAGCGCTCAAGACACCTCTCAACTCCGCCAGCACCTGGAACGGCTCGCCGCCGAGGGCATCGATGTGGTCCGCGTGACCTATCCCGACCTCATCGGTACCGACCGCGCCCGGGACGTCCTGCTCGACCATCTGCCGGCGGCCTGCGAGCACGGTCTCGCCTTCTGCCGCGCCGCCTACCACACCAGCCCGCAGGGTGACGTCGTCCCGGTCGAGGGCGGCCTGGACGCGGGCCTGCCCGACATCTGCGTACGCCCCGACCTCGACACCCTGGTCACGCTCCCCTGGGAGCCGGGCGTCGCGACCTGCCTGGGCGACGTCACGGATCCGGCGACCGGCTCCCCCGCCGCGGAATCGCCCCGCGACCTGCTCCGCACCGTGCTCGCCCGATGCGACGAGCACGGCCTGCGCCCGGTGGTCGGGCCCGAGCTGGAGTACTTCCTCTGTACGGCCGACCCCGAGTCGCCGAGCGGCTGGCGCCGCTACACGGAGGCGGCCGGTGTCGTCTACACCGCGGGCCTGCGCGCGGACCCGGACAATCACCTGCTGCGCACCCTGCGTCAGCTGCGCGACCTGGGCATCGGCGTCACCAGCGGCAACCACGAGTTCGACGGCGCGCAGTTCGAGATCAACCTCACCCACTCCGACGCCATGGACGCCGCCGACCGTGCCTTCCGCTTCAAGGCCGCCGTCAAAGAGCTGGCCCGGGCCGAGGGCAAGCTCGCCACCTTCATGGCCAAGCCCTTCAACGACGCGGGCGGCTCCGGCTTCCACCTCCATCTGTCCTGCCAGGACAAGGACGGTCGCAACGCCTTCGACGATCCCTCGGCGCCGTACGGCCTCTCCGACACCGGGCGCCACGCCGTCGCGGGCGTCCTCACCCATGCGCCCGCCCTCGCAGCGCTGCTCAACCCGACCGTGAACTCGTACAAGCGCTTCGGGCCCGACACCCTCGCGCCCTGGCTCATCGACTGGGGTCTCGACAACCGCAGCGCCATGGTCCGCATCCCGCCCGAGCGCGGCTCCGGTGCCCGCTTCGAGCTGCGCCTCGGGGACGCCAGCGCCAACCCCTATCTGGTGATCGCCGGCACGGTCGCCGCCGCGCTCCTCGGTGTCCTGGCCAAGGAGGAGCCCCCTGCCCCACTGGAGGGCTACGGCTACGACACGGCCAAGGCCGCCCTGCTGCCCACGACTCTGCCCGCCGCGCTCGACGCGCTGGAGGCGGACACGGCGCTCGCCGACATCCTCGGCAAGGACTTCACCGCTTCGTTCCTCGCCTACAAGCGGAACGAGGTCGAACGCTTCCAACGGCACGTCACCGACTGGGAGTTCACCGAGTACGCCTACCACCTGTGACGTCTAGGAGACAGCACATCATGACCACCCACCTCCCCGCCGTGACCGAAGCCGCGAACGAACCCCTCCCCCTGGAGGACGTCGACCTCGCCGACCTCGACAACTACACCGACGGGGTCACCCCCTGGCGGATGTTCCACACCCTGCGCCACGAGGACCCGGTGCACTGGCAGCCGGAAGAGGCCCCCAACTCCGGCTTCTGGGCGGTGACCCGGCACGCGGACATCGCCCGCGTCGACCGCGACGCCGCGACGTTCACCTCCACCAAGTTCGTCAACCTCGAAGAGCTCGATGACGACCAGATCAAGAAGCGCGCCTCGATCCTGGAGCTGGACGGCGTCCGTCACCGCGCGATGCGCAGTCTGCTCCAGCGCCAGTTCGGCCAGGGCGTCATCAACGAGTACACCGACTTCCTGCGCGGCCTGACCGCCAGGACACTCGACGCCGCCCTCGCCAAGGGCACCTTCGACTTCGTCGCCGACGTCTCCGCCGACTTCCCCATCAACGTGCTGGCCCGCCTCCTCGACGTACCGCCGGAGGACAACCAGCAGCTCATCGACTGGGGCAACCGCATCATCGGCAACACCGACCCGGACTACGCCGACGTCCTGCTGCACAGCGCGGAGAGCGAGCAGTACCGCGACCTGCCCTTCCGCTCCCCCGCCTCGCTCGAAGTCTTCGAGTACGGCCGGGAGTTGGCCCGGCAGCGGCGCGGCGGCACCGGCACCGACCTGGTCTCCAAGCTCGTCAACGAGACCCCGCGCGACGGAGTCCCGCTCTCGGCCCAGGACTTCGACAACTACTTCCTGCTGCTCGTGGTGGCAGGCAACGAGACCACCCGCCACACCATCTCGCACTCCATGCTCGCCCTCATCGAGCACCCCGAGCAGCTCGCCAGGCTCCAGGAGGACCCCTCTCTCATCCCGACCGCCGTCGAGGAGTTCCTGCGCTGGGCCTCCCCCGTCTACCACTTCCGCCGCACCGCGACGCGCGACGTCGAACTTGGCGGCAAGCAGGTGAAGGAGGGCGACAAGGTCGTCATGTGGTACGCCTCCGGCAACCGTGACGAGAGCGTCTTCGGCAATCCGTACGACTTCGACGTCACCCGGCAGAACAACGACCACGTCACCTTCGGCAAGGGCAGCCCCCACCTGTGCCTGGGCAACCTGCTGGCCCGCACCGAGATCCGGATCATGTTCGAGGAGCTGATCCCGCGCCTCGCCTCCATCCGGCTCGCCGGCGACGTACCGCGCGTCCGCTCCAACTTCGTCAACGGCATCAAGAAGCTGCCGGTCGAGGTCACCCTCGCCTGACGGCCCCACGTCGCCCGACAGCACCGCTTCGCCTGACAGCATCACCTCGCCCGGCAGCACCACCGAGCAAATACACCGTGACCGGGTCGCCCTCCACGCGAGGGCGACCCGGCGCCTCGCGTTCAGCGCAGGTCGGCCGCCGCGGGGGTGTCGTCGAGGAAGCCGCCCGACTGGTGCTGCCACAGCTTCGCGTAGGCGCCCTCCGAGGCAAGCAGCTCCTGGTGCGTGCCCTGCTCGACGATCCGTCCGTGGTCGAGGACGACGAGCTGGTCCATGGTGGCGACCGTGCTCAGCCGGTGCGCCACCACGAGCGCCGTCCGCCCCTCCATGAGCCGCCACAGGGCCTCCTGGACGAGGATCTCGCTCTCCGAGTCCAGGGCGCTGGTCGCCTCGTCGAGCAGCAGGATCGGCGCGTCACGCAGGATCGCCCTGGCGAGGGCGACCCGCTGACGCTGTCCGCCGGACAGCTTGATGCCGCGCTCGCCCACCATGGTGTCGAAGCCGTCCGGCAGCGCGTCGGCGAACTCCGTGACGTGCGCCGCCTCGGCCGCGCGGCGGATCTCGGCGTCGGTGGCGTCCGGCCGGGCGAAGGCGATGTTGTCCCGCAGCGTGCGGTGGAACATCGCCGGGTCCTGCGGTACGTAGGCGATCAGACTGCGCAGGTCGGCCTGGCGCAGCCTGCTGATGTCCTGACCTCCGATCAGGATCCGGCCGGCGTCGATGTCGGTCAGCCGCAGCAGCAGCCGGGTGAGCGTGGTCTTGCCCCCGCCGGACCTGCCGACGAGACCGATCCTCGTACCGCTGGGCACCGCCAGGTCGAGGCCCTCGAAGAGTGGCTCCGCCCCCGCGTGGGCGAAGGTCACCCGCTCGAAGCGGACGTCGGCGGCCCGGGACAGCAGCGGCTCCGGCGACGCCGGGTCGAGCACGGTCGGCGGCTTCAGCAGGAGTTCGGTGAACTGCGCCGCCTCCGTCATGGAGCTCTCCAAGCGGCGGTAGATCTGGTTGAACTCGAACATGATCCGCGTCGCGTTGCTGTAGTACGTGAAGGCGACCACGACCGCCTCCACCCCGTGTGTGCCCCCGCCGAGCGCGACCGCGAGCAGCAGGCCCAGCGCGTTGGTCAGCACGGACATCGGTGCGACCAGCGTGTCGATGCGCAGGTTGCCGTAGTCCCACGACCTCAGCGAGAGCCGCCGCGACTCGGCGACGCGGGAGCGGTGCTCGGCGGCCTCGCGTTCCTCGGCGGCGAACGCCCGGACCGTGTCCATGTTCATCAGGCTGTCGGCGACATGGCCGGACACCCGGGCGATCGCCTCCTCGCGCCGGTCGACGAGCGCCTGGCGTCGACGGATGAGGGGCACCACACACAGGGCCGTCAGGGCGATCATCGCCAAGAGTCCGACGACGAGCAGCGGTTCGTAGCGCCAGAGCACCACCGAGCCGAACACCAGCGGCACGAGGCTGCCCACGACCTGGAACGTCAGCGTGTCGACGCACTCCTCGAAACGGGAGGCGAAGCTCAGGACCCGCTTGGTCAGCGACCCGGCGAAGTTGTCGTGGAAGAACGCGGCGTCCTTGGCGAACAGCTCGTCCATGCCGATCACGTACAGGTGCTCGATGCCGAGGGCGTCCAGGCGGTTCATGCAGTGCAGGCCGAGACGCCACAGCGTCTCCGCGAGCAGCAGGACGCCTGCGAAGCCGAGCACGTAGGGCAGCGTCGAGCCCAGGGCGATGTCCGCGTCGCCGGCGATGCGGCCGATGAGCTTCGCGACGACCAGCGGCGCGATGTAGTTGATGCAGATGTTGCCCAGCGCGGGCAGCAGCATCCCGGGCACCGTCAGCCGCCGGAGGCGGGCCAACTCCCGTCCGTAATAACGAAGCGCGAGGAGCACCGAGCCCTTGCCCGGCCGGGCCTCGCGCGATTCAGGCGATTCCATCCCAACCCCGTGTTGTCGTGCGGCAGCCCACCACGTGCTGCTGTGGGGAGACGCCGTTGCCTCAATGTCCGTACGGAGCTTCGGTTCGAGTGAGCGCCCTTGCTCGGGTCGTCCTCCGACAGGCGGGTACGACGACGGAGCCGCCGCGGGCCTCGCGGCGACGCCACCGTGCGAGTAGGGGCAGGTAAGAAGACGCAGTTTCCCGCTACGGCGGCCGCGGAGTCCAAGCGTTTTTCTCAGCCAACGGCGCGCCGTACAGGTGTGCGCCCCCGGCCGCGAAAGTCGCGTGCGGCCTGTCAACACCACTTGGCCGGACACTCCTTGGCCCCGCCCGTCACGTCTACGGCGGCGACGGTACGCACGCCGCAACCTGGGACGGCGAACACGAGGACGAAGCCGTGGCGGAAAGCGCCCGCACACCCTGTTCCGGGCGGGACGCGGGGAGCGTGTCGGGGTCGGCGGGCCCCGTGCGCACAGCGTGCCGACCATCCCCGTGCGGGCCTCGACCTACTCGGTCAGCTGCGGGACGAACCCGGACCGCACCCCGGTGGGCGCCGCCGGAGAAGGTCAGTGCCCACGGAAGGCCTCCTCCAGCCACCAGGCCCCACGATCAGCGACCACCTTGGCATCGATGAGCAAAGGCGCGGACCGTGGCCCGCCCACCCAGTCCTCGACGGCCTTCAGGTCCGCCGGAGTGCGCACGGTCACCGCCTCGAAGCCGTACCCTCGCGCCACGGCGGCGATGTCCGTCGGCGGGAACCTGACCGTGTCGAGCGGGTACCCGTCCGGCCCGAAGTGGTGCACCTCCGCTCCGTAGGCGTCGTCGTTGTACACGACGACCACCATCGCAAGCCCGAGCCGACGTACGGTGTCGAGTTCCACGGCGCTCATCAGCGCACCACCGTCGCCGAGTGCGGCCACCGGCAGCCGTTCCGGCTGTGCCAGCGCGGCTCCGATCGCGGTCGCCAGCCCCAGGCCGATCGACTGGAACGCCTGGGTGAAGCACAGGCCGTTGTGGTCCGGCACCGACAGGTACATGCTCGGGTAGCCCATGAAGTTGCCGGAGTCCACGCCGATCACCCGCTCGGCGGGGAGGATGTCGTCGAGTGCGATGCTCAGGGTCCGTGGGTCGATCCGCTCACGGCCGCTTGCGTCGTCGTACGGCACGTCCCGCCACCGGATCCGTGCGGCGACGGCCGCCTCGATGTCGGCGGTCCGATAGCCCTGCCGCGATGCGTCGCCCGCCGTGAGGTCGAGCGCGTGCCGCGCCGTGAGTTCCGCATCGCCGACGATGCCGAGGTGTACGTTCCGGTGCGCACCGAGCGCGGCCGCGTCGTCGTCGACCTGCACGACGGTGGCGTCGGGGCCGATCAGCCGACCGTGCCGCATCGTCCACATGTTCAGCGCGCAGCCCCAGCCCACGATCAGGTCCGCCGCCCGGATCAGCTCGGCCGCCACGGGCGACGAGAAGCCTCCGGACACATCGAGCGACCACGGGTTGCCGTGGAACAGTCCGCGGGCGACGGCCGAGGTCGCCAGCAGTGCGCCGTAGCGCTCGGCGAGCGCCGCGAGGGCGTCCCGGCAGCCGGGCGTGCGGGAGCCCCGGCCGGCTACGAAGACGGGCTGCCGCGCCTGTTCGAGCGCCCGCACCAGCGCGGCCACGTCGGCCGCCGCCGGCTCGACCGCGGTCCGTCCGGGGGGCGGAGCGATCAAGGCGGGTGCGCCGTGGGGTACTTCGAGGGCCTGCACCGCCAACGGAAGGTTGAGCACCACGGTGCGCCGCTCGTGCACGGCTCGTCGTACCGCGTCGCCGGCGTGCACGACCGCGTCCTGAGCCGACGTCACACGCGCCGTGACGGCGCCCACCGCCTGCGCCAGCGCCTCTTGGTCGACGTAGAAGTTGGACCTCGGTTCGGTCACCTCGGCGGCCAGCACCAAGAGCGGTGTACGGCTCTTGGCCGCCTCGGCGATGCCGGTCATGGCGTTGGTCAGGCCGGGGCCCTGGTGCACGCTGAGCGCGGCCACCGTGCCGCTCATCCGCGCGTAGGCGTCGGCCATGGTCGCCGCACCGCACTCATGGCGTGCGGCGACGAACCGACAGCCCGCCGCGACCATGGCATTGGTCAGGTGGAAGTTGCCCGAACCGACCACGCCGAACACGTGGTCGACCCCGGCCGCGGCCACCGCCCGGCCGACGGCTTCCGCCACCTTCACGGGCGCTCCACCAGAGCCAGCACCCGCGCGGGAGCTCCGGAGCCCGTGACGATGGGCAACGGGCCCGCGATGACAACAGCGCCGGTCGGGGGCAGCGCCGCCAGATTCTGCAACTGGGTCAGCCCGTACTTGTCACTGCCCATGAGATACGAGTGGCAGGGGAAGGCCGGGTCGAAGGAATGCGCACGCCCGGCGTCGGTGCCCACCGTCTCGACACCGAGGCCGATCACCGGCGACTCCTCCGCCACCCACCGCGCACACTCCGGCGACAGACCAGGGGTGTGGGCGCCGTTCTCGTCGGCGTTGACGAACGCCTCCTGAGAGTGCGAGCGGGCGTCCCAACCGGTGCGGAGCAACAGCCAACCGCCGTCGGGCAATGGTCCGTTGTCCGCTTCCCAGGCCTTGATGTGGTCCACCTCGACGAGGAAGTCCGGATCCTCGGCGGCCGCGGCGGAGAAGTCCAGTACCGCCGCGGGTGCGACGAGGCGACGCGCCGGCACCGACGCCACGTCGGCGCGATCCTTCCCGGTGACCCAGTGCACGGGCGCGTCGAAGTGCGTGCCGGTGTGCTCACCGCTGCGGAAGTTGTTCCAGTACCAGGCCGGACCCCGGTCGTCGTAACGGCTGATCTCCTCCAGTTCGAACCCCGCCGTCTGACCGAACTCGGCGGGCAGTTGGATCACCGGAGTGGACGACGACAACGGAGAGGTGAGGTCGACGACTTCGATCGCACCACTGCGCAGTCCGGCTGCCAGGGCGGCGAGGAGGGAGGGCTGGGGCATGACGACCTCCTGAGACATGGCTGAACTGTCGGCACCGCAGGATGCGCTGACGACGGCTTGACTCTCAAGAGTGTCAGCCCATGCCAGGGCGCGCGCCGGTTCGCCACGGTCACCATGGAGGACTGTCGCACCATCCCTTCGCGGAGAGCGTCGACGCTCGACCACCTGTCGACGCTCGACCACCTGAGCCCTAGGACCCGCTCCCGTCGCGAGCGGTCAGCGGGCCGCCTGCGCGGGAGGCGATGCGCGCGGCCGTGTCCGCCGTGCCCAGCAGTCGGGCGGACGTCGCGGTTTCGGCCGACATGCGCAGCACCGGATCGGCCCCGGTGGGCCTCAGCAGTGCGTGCGTGGCCTTCAGCGCCGCCTCGGGCGCGGCCAGCAGGGCCGCCACCCGCGCGGCCACGCGGGTCTCGAGGTGCTCCCGGCTCTCGAACACCTCGGTGACCAGGCCGAGTTGTGCGGCCTGCGCGGCGGAGAGGCGTTCGCCCAGCAGCAGAAGCTGGGCAGCACGCTGCGGTCCGAGACGCCGCGGCAGCAGAAGGCTGGCGCCGGCGTCCGGTACGACGCCCAGGTCGACGAACGCGTACTGCAGATGGCTGCGCCGGGTCGCGTAGACGAGGTCGAAGTGCAGCAGCGCGGTGGCGCCGCTTCCGACGGCGGCGCCGTCCACGGCCGCGACCAGGATGGTGTTGGTGCGCAGCACCGCCTTGTGGAACTCGAGGACAGGGGAGCTGAGGGCCAGGGCTGTTCCGGGGTGGGCGAGGAAGTCGTCGAGGTCGTTCCCGGAGCAGAAGTCCTGCCCGGCACCGGTGAGCACAATGACCCGCACGCCCGGGTCGGCATCCGCCTTCGCGACGGCGTCCGCCAGAGCCCGGTACATGGCCACGGTCAGGGCGTTGCCCCTCTCGGGCCTGTTGATGGTGAGGGTGACCAGCGGTCCCGCGTGGTCGACGCGGATCTCCCCGGCGGGGCCGGAGGCGGACGGCCCTACGAACCGAACGGTGCTGTCGAGGGTCACGTCGCCTCCGTGTTCGGTCTGTGCGCTTGGGGAGTGGGGGTCAGGCGGTCGGCAACGGGAACACCATGCACGTACTGGTGGCGTGCGCGAGAAGGCGTTCCGATCCGTCCAGCAACCGGGCCTCTGCGAGTGCGGTACGTCGGCCGCTGCTGAGGACGCTGCCGACGGCGCGGACCTTGCCCGTGTCGACCGTGATCGGGCGGAGAAACTTCACCGTGAGGTCGAGCGACGTGTAGGCCATGCCCTGCGGCAGGGTGGACTGGACCGCGCAGCCGGCCGCCGAGTCGAGCATCGTCGCGTAGATCCCGCCGTGCACGCTGCCGATGGGGTTGTAGTGCTCCTCTCCGGGCACCAGGGAGAACACCGCGTGTCCGTGGTCGACCTCTTCGAGGGCGAAGCCCAGAGTCGCGCCGACCGGCGGCGAGGGCACACGTCCGGCGAGGATCTCCCGGAGGAACTCCAGCCCGGAACCCTGCCCGACGGTGGCCGCCGAGATCGTGGGATCTTCCCAGTCGTATGTACGAGACCGTTCCATGCGGCTGTACTACCTCCTCTGACTATGTTCAGTGAAGCTAGCTCCGGACGGCGCTGACTGTCAATGACAAAGCCAGGCGGCTTGCCTACGATGACGGCATGAAGTGGCTGGAGATCAGCACGGAGAACTGCACAGTCCAGCGCACCCTCGACCTGATCGGCGAGAAGTGGACGCTGCTGATCCTGCGTGAGGCCTTCAACGGGGTCCGCCGCTTCGACGACTTCCGCCGCCACGTGGGGCTCTCGGAGGCGGTCCTCGCCGGGCGGCTCCGCAAGCTGGTCGAGGCCGGGATCCTGAGGACCGTGCCGTACCAGGAGCAGGGCAGCCGGACCCGGCACGAGTACCGCCTGACCCGCAAGGGCCGGGATCTGTGGCCCGTCCTCGTGGCGCTCCGGCAGTGGGGCGAGACATACGTCGGGGACCCCGAGGGCCCGATCCTGGACATCCAGCACAGCGACTGTGGCGCCCCGGTACGCGTCGTAGTCGAGTGCTCCGAAGAACACGCCGCCCTCTCCCCCACCGAGGTCACGGTCCTGCCGGGTCCCGCGGCCCGACCCCGGACCTGACGCCGTCGAGGCGCCCGCGGGCGCCTCGACACCTTGGAAGCCAGGCGTCAGCCGCCGGATCCGCGGCCTCGACGCCCAGGGAGTGGTGTCACGGCCGTCCAGTGGAAGGTGAACGCGCCGTGATGCGTTCTCCTCGATGCGCCATCAGGAAAACACGGAATACACACACAGGCGGACGGTTATCCGTCGGCAAATGAAACCCCGCTCCCACATTTGGGCAAGTTGCCGAATACGTGCTCATATTTGGGATATCGCGATCGACGTGTAACGCGACGGCGGTTACGTGACGCAGACCTACACGGGCCCGCGCGACGACCTGTGTGCGTGACGCGGCAGGAGATTCTCCCGAGAGACAGCCCGGAGCGTGTTTTGTCTCTGCCTCGGCTCGCAAAGTGATGCGTCAGATTGGATTCCCGTGAGCAATACCGACCCGATGCCAGGACCCCATACCTACGACCCGCCCCCGGGTGGCCCACACCGCTACGAACGGAGCCGGTCCACAGCCCGGCGGACGGCCCTGGCCGTCCACACGATCGCCGACATCGCCGCCGTATTTCTGGGCCTGTGGATCCTGCTTTACCTGCTCGGAGCCAACGAAGCCAATGTCTTCGTCGAGTTCGTGCACGGAACGGCCGACTGGCTGGCCTGGTGGTCACAGGATGTTTTCACCATGGACACCGAAAGTCTTCGCGTTCTCCTCAATTACGGTCTGCCGGCTCTGATTTATCTGCTGGTCGGCCACGGGATCTCTGCGCGGCTCAGTCGCGCATGACCGCATTCGGATCTCGGTCCCGGTCGGACAAGTAACCGTATCCGGACCGGGGATTCGGCCGGGTTCCGATAACCGTTGCCCCCGGACGCGCGGCGGAGATCTGCTTCTCCCACGGCCAGAGCAGCGCATGACTCCCGCCGGCCGGACGACTCACGCCGGTGAACCACGATTGCCCTGGCGGTCATCAAGGATTTCGGGGTCCGGTCGGGCGGGCCGGATGTACGAACCGGTCGGGCGGCCCGGATGTATGAACCGGTCGGACGGGGCCGGATGGACGAACGAGACGGCCCCAGTGGACGCCTTGGGATCAGTCCGACCGCCGGACCAGCACAACGCCCCGGGCTCCGGCGAGCGGTGCCCGGGGCGTGTGCTGCTGGGGGTGTCGGACGACAGCGGCCGGTTACTCCTCGTTGTCCGAACCGGCCGGGCTGGTAGTCGCCGCCGGGCTGCGGGGTGATGACGCCCGGCCGCCCGGACTCAGCGGCACAGGACGGTCTCCCGCATGAAGACGTCCCAGACGCCGCTTCCGGCGCTCGTCCCGGCGGTCGACCCCACATAGCCGACGGAGTCTCGGCCGGAGAAGCGACCCCGCGCGGTCGGCGCGCCGCGACCTGTGCCCGCGCCCGGTGCGCGGTTCATGTGATACGTATTCCGGTCCGGGAAGCATCAGTGCAGGATCCTGCGGGCGACATTGGTGGTCACCAGGTCGAGCAGCTCCTCGCCCCGGCCGGACAGGATGGTGCGGATCGCGTAGAGCGTGAAGCCCTTGGCCTGCTCCACTGTGACCGCGGGGGGCACTGACAGCTCCTGACGTGCCGTCATGACCTCGACCAGCGCCGGACCTTCATGGGCGAAGGCACCCTTCAGCGCGTCCTCCAGGTCGCCGGGCCGCTCGACCCGCCGTGCCCACAGCCCGATCGCGGCGGCGACCTCGGCCAGCTGCGGATTGTCCAGCTCGGTCGCATAGTTGACGATGCCTGCCGCCTTCATCTCCAGCTCGACGAAGTTCAGCGAGCCGTTGTTGAAGACGACGATCTTGGCGGGCAGGCCGTTCTGCCGGAGGGTGAACAGCTCGCCGAGGAGCATGGTGAGCCCGCCGTCGCCCGACAGCGAGACCACCTGACGGCGCGGATACGCCGCCTGCGCGCCCACGGCGTGCGGCAGGGCACAGGCCATCGTGCCGTGGTTGAACGAACCCAGCAGCCGGCGGCGCCCGTTGAACGTCAGATAGCGGGCCGCCCACACCACCGGGGAGCCGACGTCGACGGTGAAGACCGCGTCCCGGTCCGCGAGGCGGTCGATGGTGCGCGCCACGAACTGCGGGTGGATCGGGGTGCGTTCATGGTCGTTGACGGCGAGCGCGTCCAGCGACCTGCGGGTGCGGGCGTAGTGGGCGAGAGCCCGGTCGAGGTGGTCGCGGCGGGTCTTGGCGGTCAGCAGCGGCAGCAGCGCCGGCAGGGTGTCCCGCACACTGCCGACCAGCGGCAGGTCGACATGGGTGCGCCGGCCGATCTGCTCGCCGCGGAGGTCGAGCTGGATGACCTTCGCGTCGCGCGGATAGAACTGCCGGTAGGGGAAGTCGGTGCCCAGCATGAGCAGGGTGTCGGCCTCCTCGATCGCCTTGTAGCCGGAGGCGAAGCCGAGCAGGCCGGTGAGCCCGACGTCGTACGGGTTGTCGTACTCCACGAACTCCTTGCCGCGCAGGGCGTGCACGATCGGGGCCTTGAGGGTCTCGGCGAGCCGGACCAGGTCGTCGTGGGCACCGGCCGCGCCCGCGCCCGCCAGGATCGTCACCCGCTGTGCCTCGTTCAGCAGCGCGACGGCCTCGCGCAGAGCGTCGTCGTCCGGGCGGACAACGGTCCTGGCCGGGCGTACCACGGTGGGGACCAGGTCACGGCCGGTCCTGGCGAGGAAGATCTCGCCGGGTACGACCACGACCGCCACTCCCCTGCGTTCGACCGCCGCCCGCATCGCCATCTCCAGGATGCGCGGCCCGGACTCCGGGCTGTTCACCACCTGCGCGTAGACGCTGCACTCGGCGAACAGCTCCTGCGGGCGGGTCTCCTGGAAGTAGCCGGAGCCGATCTCGCTGCCTGGGATCTGGGCGGCGATGGCGAGGACCGGGACACGGCTGCGCTGGGCGTCGAAGAGCCCGTTGATGAGGTGCAGGTTGCCCGGACCGCAGCTGCCGACGCAGACGTTGAGCTCTCCCGTCAGCCCGGCCTCGGCCGCCGCCGCGAAGGCGGCGCTCTCCTCGTGCCTCACATGCACCCAGTCGACGCCGTCGTCGCGGCGTATGGCGTCCGTCAGACCGTTGAGCGAGTCACCGGGCAGGCCGTACAGGCGGCGCACGCCGGAGGCCCTGAGCGAGGCGATGACGTGGTCGGCGAAGGTGGGCATACGGGTGCCTTTCGTCGGTCGTGAGGGCGTGTGTTCAGTCTCCTGGAACCGACGTTGCGCACACATCCGTCGAATGACTGCGTCGCAGGTTCGGAGGTGTCTTCGGCTTCGCGGTCGGACGACGGTCGGATTCCGGCCCCTCGTACCCCATGAGTCACACTGTGCGCCGTGAAACCCTTGGCCCGGTTCGTTCCGGCGGTCACGGTCACGGTCGCCTCGATCGTGACCGCCGGCGGCCTCGTCTCCTGCGCGGCGGGGACGCCACCGAGCCCGTGGAGATACGTGTCGACCAGGCCGGATATGTGACCGACACGTATCGGCTGCGGCTGACGGGCTCGGCGGACAGTCGCCCCGCATCCGAGTGCCCTCGGCCAGACACTGACGGACGCGCTGCGCGCGGACAGCGTGCGCTTCTTCCGCACCCAGCGGACCGGCGCTGAAGTGCTCCCCGAATGCACCGGCCGCGTCGCTTCCCACCTGGCAGACGAGCGAACCGTCGTCTACGCGCCCTCGCGCTACGACGGCGGCGGCGAACGGACGGCCGCAACGGGCCTGACCGAGGTCGCGGGGGGGGCCGGTCGGCGTCTCCGGGGGCTGGTTCGACCCCGGTGACTTCCTCAACTTCACGCACGCCGCGCCGTACAGGGTCGGACACATGCTGACCGCCGTGCGCGACCACATCTCCGGCACCCGGGCTTCCCGCGGAGGCGGACCACGGGCCGGCCTGGCTGGACAGGATGTGGGACGGCACGGACGGTGTGCTGTATGCCCAGGTGGGCCTCGGCAGCGGCAACGCGCGTCTGCGCGGCGACCACGACGCATGGCGCCTGTCGGAGGAGGACGACGACCTCTCCGTACGACCGGGCGACCCCGACTACCTGGTGAAGTACCGCCCCATGTTCCGCGCCACCGCCCCCGGCGAGCCCGTACGTCCCAACCTGACGGGTCGAGTGGCCGCCGCCTTCGCGCCGGCCGCGCAAACGCACGCCGAGCAGGATCCGCAGGCGGCGCGACGGTGGCTCGACAAGGCGGCGGACGTGTACGCGCGCGCCGACACCGGCCGACGCGGGCTCCTGGTCACCACGGTCCCGACGAGCCACTACCGGGAGGTTTCGTGGAGCGACGACATGGAGTGGGCGGCGTGGAACTGGCGTGGGCGGCGCAAAAGTTGGGCGACGAGCAGAGCTCGCGGTGGCACGGGAGGCGGTCGGCGGGGCGCGCTTGCACATCTTGTCCGCGGAGCACGGCACTCCGGACGTCTCGGACGTCGGCGCCCTCGCCCACGCGGATCTGCTGTCCTCGCCCGGCCTGGACGACGACACCAGGACCGTACTTGAAGGGGACCTCAGGCGGCAGTTGACTCAGGAGACTTCACGGCGACCGCCTTGCCCGCCCTTTCCCTCACCGCTGACGGGGCGGTCACAGCAGGGCACTGAGGAAGGTGACGGCCGCCAGCCGGCGAGCCTTTCTCGTGTACTCCTCCGGCTCCCGGTCCGGCTCCCGCCGGTCGTTGCAGTTCACCCGGCGGAGAAGCTCCTCCAGGGCCTCCTGCTCCTTTCCCAGGCGGCCCGGGAAAAATGGGTACTCGTATGCGTTCATGATCTGCCCCTGTCGACAGTGCGTGCTCGCTCGTGCGACGCGTTTTGCGCCTGAGTGCTAGATCCCCAGGTCGAGGGCCAGACACGAGAAGGTGCGCCACGCGCCCGTGTCCTCGGGCGAGGCGTTCGCCGCGCCGTTCGGCTCGGACTCCACCACCTCGGTCATGTCCTCGTACCGGATGCGCTCGGGCAGCTTGCCGAAACGCGCATGCCGTGCCGCCGCGGCGGCGTCCATCGTGGCTTCCTGGTTCATGACCAGCCTCCGCTTCGTCGATCGTGGACGGGTCCCGTCGGACGGCGGGACCACTGTCAGCTTGCACTTCCTGTTCATCACCTGTCAAGGCGGTGACGATTTGCTATGTGTGAGCTCACCCGAGGCGGTGCCGAACCGGCAACGACAGCACCCCGCGCACCATCCCGGCCGGGAACCAGTCGAGGGAATCGGCGGGGACCGCGAGTTCCAGGTGCGGGACTCGGGTGAGCAGGGCGTGCAGGGCGACGCGGGCCTCCAGGCGGGCCAGCGGGGCGCCCAGGCAGTGGTGGATGCCGTGGCCGAGGGAGAGGTGCCGGGCGGCGGAACGGGTGATGTCGAGCGCGTCCGGATCGCCACCGTCGGGCAGGGGGCGTCGCGACTGGCGGAGGCCAGGGCCACCGCGACGATGCCGCGGCGGGGGATTCCCACCCCGCCCAACTCCAGGTCCTCGGCCGCGTACCGGTTGGTGGTGCATTCGACGGAGGTGTCGTAGCGCAGGAACTCCTCGATGGCGTTGGACAGGAGCCCGGGGCCACCCCGCAGCATCTGAAACTGGTCGGGGTGCTGGAGCAGCGCCGGCACGGCGTTGCCCAGGAGGTTGACGGTGGTCTCGTGGCCGGCGATGACGAGCAGGGCCGCGGTGCCGGCCAGTTCGTCCCGGGAGAGGCGGCCGTCGCCCTCGTCCCGAGCCGCGACGAGGGCAGACAGCAGGTCGTCGCCGGGAGCGCGCCGCTTGTCCTCGACCAACCGGCGCAGGAAGCCGTGCAGGCTCGCCACCGCCATGGCGTACTCGGGGTGGCCCACCTGGAAGGCGAGTGACGTCCAGCGGCGGAAGTCCTGGCGGTCACCCTCGGGGATGCCGAGCAGTTCGGCGATCACCGCGACAGGCCCTGGTCCAGACATTCTCCGCCGTCATCGAACGGGTGCGGGCACGCATCGAGGAGACCGGCCCGGCGGACGCCGTCACGCAGGATCTGCTGATCGGCCTGACCGCCGACCTGGAGAAGCAGAGCTGGATGTTCCAGGCCGAGAACCGCGGCTGAGCAACGCGGGGACGGTCCTGTACGAGGGGACCGTCCCCGTCCCTACACCCTCCCAAGTAACCGCCTTGACAGGTGACGAGCATCCTTGAGAACCTCTCGTCACCGGTCAGGACAGTTACTTCTCGGTGAGGGAATCCCATGACAGTCGTACGGTTCGATGTTGTCTCCAAGCTCAGCCCGCGAGACGTGCTGGCGGTGCTGACCGACTTCGGCCCCTCACGCGCCGAGGCCTGGCCCACGATCGACGCCGAACACTTCACGGTCCACGAACTCGGCGACACCTGGGCCGAGGTCACCGAGGGGACCGCCGCAGCCTGGGAGCGTGCTCGCTACGAGTGGGAGCCGGCCGGTGACACGGTCACCATCACCACGCTCGACTCCAAGCTCTTCGGAGCCGGCGGCGGCTGGGTCTTCCGGATGACCCCGGAGGGCGAAGGCACCCGGGTCGATGTCGAGCTGACGCGGCAGCCGAGCACGGTCAAGGGCAAGATGCTCGCCGCACTGCTCCCCCTGGCCGCTCCCTCGTCCCTGCGCAAGTCCTTCACGGGGCCTCTGCAGGCGAAGTGACCCCCTTCCGGCCCGTGATCCGCAGGGCCGTTGGTACGGCACGGCGCACACCATGAGGGGCCGGCAGCGTGAGCTGTCGGCCCCTTCGCCATGTCGCCGTGCACGCGGGCGCATACGGGGCGCGGTGGCGGTCACTTGCCCAGGTTGACGATGAAGAAGTCGGTGAGCTTGTCGACGGCGGGATCGATGCACTCCCTCCTGCCATACAGATCGACGCGGCTGGCGCCCTTGATCCAGTGGAGTTCCTTGGGGCCGGTGGCGCGCCGGTGGGCCTCGATGGCCATCCAGGCGGTGACGGCGCGCTCGCCGATGATCTGGAGGATGGGGCGGGTCCCGATGAGGGGAACGGCGAAGAAGGCGTTCCATGATCCGTCCAGACACACGTGGCACACCGCCGAATGAGGTACGTGCCTCATTGAAGATGCACGCACAGCAGTCAGGGCCGTGCGGCACCGGCAGACGATTGACTTACGTCACGTCTCCAGCAGCCCGAGGGCACATCCCGGCGCCCCCTCTGCCCTCTGACCGTCAACTGACCGATGTGCGGGTTCCGTCCCCTGACGAACAGTTGTGGACGCAGACTTCGTCCCACGGAGGGGAACTCCTGTCATGCACCGTGATCAGTCACCCTTGCAGGCACGTTCGGCGCCCGAGCTCGTGCCTTCGCTGTTCCTGGACCTCAACCAGATGCTCGATGAATTCACCCCGCTGCCGATACGTGCCGAGTTCCGCTTCGACCCGGAAATGGCCGCGGTGATCACAATCGAGTTCCTGGCGGAACGAGGACCGAGTCTCATCTGGCGCATCGGCCGCGAGCTCCTTCACCGCGGCTTGACGTCGATGAGCGGCTCCAGCGACGTACGCATGTGGCCGACGCTGCCCGGGGAGCGGCCCTCGTCCTGGCTGCTTCTCGAATCGCAGGAGGTGGAGGCCCTGTTCGAAGTGCCCACCGCGCCGCTCGCGGAGTGGCTCGACACGACCTACCGGATCACCTCGGCCGAGGCGGAGATGGACGGCCTGAACTGGGACGACTTCCTCATGGAGCTGCTCGACGGCCCGGGAGCGTCGTCCCATTGACCGCCACCGGGCCCACGCACGGATGACTTGCTTCTCGTCTCGTCACCTGTCAGAGTGGTGACGCGCAGGGGTTGCCGTCGTCGGCCCGGTGCGTGGCCAGTGCCACACGTATGCCGTCCCGGAACACCGACGACAACGCTTTGCCGCAGGCCGCGAGTGTGCGGCGGACGAGGAGGAATGACGTGAGGACCAGCAACCCGATCCTTTCCCGCTGGGGTGTCGGCCGTGACGCCGGTCCGGCCGACGCCTACACGCGCCGGCCGATGGGTGCCGCGGTCGGAGGCCGACCGGCGGTCGACTACCTGAACAACCCCTACGCCCGCGATGCCGACACGTCACCGCGGACCGACGGGACCGCGGTGACGATGGACGACGTCATCGTCCGCACCGGGACGACGCTCGGCACCGTGGCCCTGACGGCAGTGCTGGCCTGGCTCCTGCTGCCCGTCGACGAGGCGAACATCGGCCGGTCCTACGGCCTCGCCATGGGCGCGGCTCTCGTCGCCTTCGTCCTGTCGTTGCTCCAGGCCTTCAAGCGGACGCCGTCCCCGGCGCTGATCCTCGGGTACGCGGCGTTCGAGGGCATGTTTCTCGGCGTGCTCTCCAGCACGATCTCGACCTACATCGCGCCGGGTGTGGTCGTACAGGCGGTGCTCGGCACCTTCGCGGTGTTCGCGGGTGTACTCGTCGCATACCGGATGCGCTGGATCCGCGTGACCCGGAGGTTCACCGGGTTCGTCGCCGCCGCCGCGACCGGCTTCCTCCTGCTGCTGGTCGCCGACCTCCTCTTCTCGGCCTTCGGCGCGGGCGACGGCCTCGGCTTCCACAGCGGCGGCCTCGGCATACTCTTCGGTGTCGTCGGCATCCTGCTCGGCGCGGCCTTTCTCGCCCTGGACTTCAAGCAGGTCGAGGACGCCGTTGCCTACGGCGCCCCTCGCGAGGAGGCGTGGCTGGCCGCCTTCGGTCTCACCACGACGCTGGTGTGGATCTACCTGGAGGTGCTGCGTGTGCTGACCATCTTCAACAGTGACAACTGAGTTCTCCGGCGCCTGAGGGGCACGCGCACCGCGCGTGCCCCTCAGGCGTGTTCGCGCGCGGCCGGCCTGAACCTCCACCGGGCCGTACTCGTTCTCATCACGACGGCCCAGCCGCCCCGCCCGCACATCAGGCCGTCGCGCTACCGCCGGAAGGGGAGAAAAACGCACCATGAGCCCGCACGAGCGGTGCCCGTACCAGGACGGCAGGGTGGTCATCGACCCCGCCTACATGGCGGACTCCCCCGCGCGCTATGCCCCGCTGCGGGAACTCGGCCCCATCCACCCGGCCGAGTTCCATCTCGGCCTGAAGGGCTGAGTGGTGTCGGCTACGACCTGGCCCCCGAGGCGCTGAGCCACCCGGCCCTGCTCAAGGACGCCGCCCCCGCCGCCGAGGCACTGGCCGCCGCCGGCTACGTACTGCACCAGCCCAAGGTCGGACTCGGCGCGCAGATGATGGAGGCCCACCCGCCCGAGCACACCCGTCTGCGCCGGCTGTGCTCGGCCGCCTTCGCCCCTCGTCGTACGGCCGAACTGGCGCCGCGCATCGAGCAGATCGCCCACGACCTGATCGACGCGCTGCCGCCGTCGGGCGACGTGGACCTCCTCGAAGCCTTCAACGCCACGGTCATCGCCGAACTCCTGGGGATCCCCAAGGAGCACCATCTCGACTTCCGCCGCTGGTCGGGACAGGCACCGGGTGGCCTCGCCCGAACACCGCCCCGCGTCGGCCGGTCTGCACGGGCTGCCGGCCGGTCTGGGGCTGCTGGCCGAACTGGTCGCGGACAAGCGGAGCAGTCCGCGGGACGATCTGCTGTCGGTCCTGGTCGCGATACGCGACGAGGACGACGGCCGGCTCTCCGAGGACGAATTGGTGGGCACGGCCATGATGCTGGTCGTGGCCGGCCACGAGAGCACCGTGAACCTGCTGGGCAACGCCGTGCCGGCCCTGCTGCAACACCCCGAGCAGCCACAGCTGTTACGCGAGCGGCCCGAGCTGCTCCGGCATCGTCCGAGGCGTGCTGTCCCTCCCGGTCCACTATCGCGTCGGCTGACCGCGCAGGTGGCGGCTGACATCGCCCACCAGGTGGATCCTGACCTGGCGCTCCGTGCATCGCCAGTGCCCGTCCCGGCGCTCGAAGCGGTCGCTGCAGCGCCCTGCGGCCACCGGCTGCAGCGGAAAGTCGGGCAGGGCCTGGAACACCGTGACGTAGGAACGCGCGGCGGCGGTTCCCGCCTCCTCGTCGACATCGACGGCGATGTTGATCGTGACGTGGTGGGTGCGCGGCGTGCCGTCCTCGTAGAGGATCACGCTGTCCCGGAGCATCCTCTCCACCCCTCCGGCCCGGCCGGGGACGGGTTCGCCGCTGCCGATGAACACGGCGTCGGCGAACAGTTCGCCGACACCGGCCAGGTCTCCGGTGTCGACCAGCTCGGCGTACTTGGCGATCAGGTGGGCAATGGCGATTGTGTCCGTGATTGCGCCCACGCGTTCGACCATACATGTCAGTGACCGGCTGACACACATGTGCCTGCACCTTTGCGCAGTGCGGGGGCACATGCATTAGGGGCGAAGCCCTCAGGGGCGCAACGCCTGCAGCGCCAGTTCGTCGTACCGGCGCCACAGAGCGGGGTCCCGCTCGGCGGTCCTGATCAGCTGGACGGCCATGCCGCGGAGCACCACGCGCAGATCGAGCATCATGGCGTCGGCGTGGACCATGCCGGTGGCCTTGGCCGCCTCCATCAGGTCCGACAGCTGGGCGAGCAGGCCGGAGATGCTCCCGAACCCCGCGTCCGCGAGTACTTCCGACAGCAGTCGGTCGCCGGCAAGGCACAACCCGTACACGCCGGAGAAGCAGGAATTCGTCGACGGATGGCTGGGCGCCGTCGTCCACGGAACGCGCGACGCGGTCCGGACGGGCCTGACTGATCTGCAGAAGCGCACCAACGCGGACGAGTTGATGTTCACCACGCTGTTCCACGACTTCGGGGCGCGTGGGCGTTCGTACGCGCTCGTGGCGGAGGAGTTCGCCTTGCCGGCTTCGGCAAGGGCTGAAGGGTGAGGCATCGGAAGTCCGGAAATGTTTCGACCCGCGGCCCCAAGGGGCGCGGGTCGAAATGCGGTGTGCGAGCAGGTCAGGCGGTGCGGGTGCGCAGCTGGCGGGTCTTCCAGGCCAGCAGGCCTGCCTGCGCAATGAAGAAGACCCCGCCGCCCGTGGCGTAGACGGACAGTACGTCGAGCGAGGGATCGTCGCCCGCCGCCTGGATGTTGTAGGAGATGCCGACGAGGAAGGACAGTCCGCCTGCGATCAGCACCGGCCATTGCTTGCCCAGTTCGGGGCCGCGCCGGCGGAACCCGACGACCACCTGGGCCGCCCCGGAGACGACGGCCCAGGCACCGAACACATGGAGTACCGGAGCCACGCCGCCGGCGCCGGCGATGCCGACGGCGATGGCGGCGAGCGTGCTCAGCACCCCGTTGAACGCCGTGACCCGGCGCTCCGAGCCGTCGGGGAGGGCCCGGTAGTCGATCAGTGAGGACACCGCGTCGATCAGCGGGTAGACGACCAGCAACGTGATCGCCGGGGCATTGAGGTCCTCATGGGCACCGGCGAACGCCAGGGCCCACGCCACAGCCAGGACGCCGCGGCCCAGGTACAGCCTCAGCAGGGAGGAGCGTTCGCCCGTCGCCGCCGGAGCGGTGGATGTCGCCGTCTGCGTGCTCATGATGGTTCGGCCTTTCTCGGTCGTCGGGTGGTATGCGGACAGGTCAGTGCCGGGGCGGAAAGGCGCAGCGGAAGCTGGAGGCGACGGCCGGGTCGCCGTGGCCCTTGTAGCGGGACACCTGCGGGTAGCTGCACAGGTTGCGGGTGACCTGCAGACCGTCGGCGTTGATCAGCGTGGTGGGCAGCATCTTGGGCGCCTTGCCCTGCTCGACCCAGTCGGTCAGGGCGGCGAGGCCGTCGGCCGAACCGTCAGTGCCGTTGAGACCGCAGTGGTTGGTGCCCGGGGCGAGGAAGAGGCGGTAGAAGTCGTCGACCTTCTTGGCGCTGCCCAGCTCCCGCTCGACCTGCTCGTGGTACTCCACCGTGCCCTGGGTGGGGATGAACTGGTCGGCCTCGCCGTGCCAGGTCAGGAGCTTGCCGCCGGACTTGCGGAAGGCGGACAGGTCCGGGTCGTCCGTGCCGATGACCTTGTCGTACTCAGCCCGGGACTGCTTGAACAGCTGCGTGAACTGGCTGTAGGTGATGGTCGAGACATCGAAGGACGGGTCCTTCTTCAGCCAGAGCTGGACCCAGAGGGCGGGTACCGGGAAGGGCTTGCCCTTGACGGTGCCGTCGGGTGCCACCTCGGTCTCCGCCAGGCCCTTGAGGTCGGCCCCGACCGGGACTCCGGACCATAGCTTCTTGCCGGAGGCGGTGCGCGGACCGTCCCAGATCTTGCGCACCACGGCGGCGTCGGCCGCGGTGATGGTCAGCTCCTTGCCGTCGCACACCACCTTGGTGCCGATCAGCCGGCGCGGGTCGAAGTCGCAGCGGGAGGCGTCGTTGACCAGGCCGTCCTTGACGCCGTCGAGCGAGTCGCAGGCCTTGACGGCGGCGTGGGTGAAGGCGTCCAGCTCGCAGCCGGTCGGGTAAGTCTTCTCGTTGTTCATGACCACCTGCGGCCACAGGGTGGCGGGCTCGTACTCTGCCCAGTTGATCGCGGGCGCGTCGGCGAGGATGCCGTCGTAGTCGTCGGGGTAGCGCTGGGCCTCCATATAGCCCTGGCGTCCGCCGGTGGAGCAGCCGGTGAAGTAGGAGTACGAAGCGCGCTTGGCGTAGGCCGCGGCGACGACCTCCTTGCCGACAACGGCCGCCTCGTGCTGGGAGCGGGAGGCGAAGTTCTTCAGCAACGCGGTGTTGACCTGGCCCTTGCTGTCCAGCGCCCAGCTCGTGTCGAGGACGTCACCGACGCCGGCGTCCGTGGTGGTCACCGCGTAGCCGTTCTTGACCGCGGTGCCCAGACCGACACCGTTGTCCCCGGCGCCGTAGGCGGCGCCGCCGAGCGCCTGGAAGCGGCCGTTCCAGCCGCTGATGGGCAGCCAGGTCTGCACCTTGGCGTGGTCGCCGTCGCCCGGGTGGGCGAGGGTGACCGTCACCTCGCAGTAGGCCGGGACGTCGGTGACCGTGCCGCCCAGGATGCCGGAGCCGTGAATGGTGCCCCCCGTCTGGCGGACCGCCGTCACGGACTCCACCTTGGTGCCGGTCGGGGCCTTCACCGACACTGTGTTGCAGTTGAGCGGTGTGGAGGCGGAGGTCTGGGATTCCGCCGACGCGGTCGGCAGGTACACCGCCGCGGCCAGCGGCACACCGGCCGCGAGGACAGTCAGAAGTCGTCTCATTGCTTTTCCATCCAAGAAAGTAGGTGTGCGCCTGACTGCGGCGACACATGTGCACATCACATGAGCAAGACAGTGGGCGGGCCGACGGGTTCGCCGCGGAAGCCGTCCGCGGGCATATCTCCCTGACCCCGGCATGCGCCCCCGAGGCAGCCCCGGGTTCGCCGAAGACCGAGTCAGACTTTATCACCTGTTAAGCCGGTGACGGAAGACATGGATCGGGTGTGGACAGGGGGTGGATCGCGTTCAGGTGCATTCGCACGCCGAGCGGACCGCATGCCCTCGGCCCGGTCCCCACTCTGACCGCGCGCGACGCACCCCGGCGACAGTCAGTTGACGGTCCGCGTCCGCGCGCCGCGGCCGGGCTCCGTAAAGCACGTGTTAGGTCATTCGACGGTCGGCCCGGCCCGCCGGGGAATGTCCATCTCCAGCCAGACGGCCTTGCCTGGCCGTTCGGAGCGGTGTTCCAGGTGTCCGCCAGGACGTCGACCAAGTACAGGCCGCGGGCCACCAGGTACAGGCGCTCACCGACGAGGTCAGCGCACGGGCGGAGCACGGCCGGACGGATCGCTGTCCGAGTCCCGCACCTCCAGCCGGACGCGGTCGCCCAGCGCCCGCAGCCGAAGGCCCACATCGCTGCCCGCGTGGATGAAACGGCGACACCTCACACCTCGTCAGCTCTCTCGCCGACGCTGCCGTCGCGCTCCTCACGCAGCCACCGGGAGTGGTATCGCTGCGCCCAGGACCGGCTGACATACCCGGTACGCATCCCCAGCCTCGCCTCCGGATCCTCGAACGCCTTGCGCATGTGTCCGAGCACGACGATGGTGATCGCCCAGGCCAGGAGGTCGTGGACGAAGATCGCACTGGTACGGGAGATGGCGGGCAGCAGACCCATGAACCACATCAGCAGGCCGGTGAACATCATCACCAGGACGGCGCCGGCGATCCAGCCGGCGTAGAGCTTCTGGCCCGCGTTGAACTTGCCGGCCGGGCGCGCCTCGGGCGAGGTCCGACGTCTGCGAACGGCGCGCAGCCACTGCCGGTCGTACACCGCGAAGCGGTTCAGCCGGCGCAGGTCCGCGCGGAAGGCGGGAGAGAAGAGCCCCAGCAGGAAGGGCAGGGGCAGCGAGATGCCGGACCACTCGTGGACCGTGATCATCAGGTACCGCCGTCCGACGAGCTGGGCCAGCGGCCCGAGGTACAGACAGGCGGCGGAGACCAGGCACACCAGCATCAGGTAGCCGGTGGCCCGGTGGACCATGCGTTCGGCGGTGCTGAAGCGGCGGACGCGGCCGTCGTGTTCAGACCGCGTCGCTGTGCCGGTCTGCGCCGTCGAGCCAGCCGTCGATCGCATAACCGCGCTCCTCCCAGTAGCCGGGAACGACCTTGCCGGTGACCGAGATACCGGACAGCCACTTGGCCGACTTGTAGAAGTACATGGGGGCCACGTACAGGCGGACCGGTCCGCCGTGTGCGTGGGTAATGGGCTTGTCCTGCATGTTCAGCGCCACCAGGACGTCCGAACGGCGCGCCTGTTCCAGGGTGAGGCTCTCGCTGTAGGCGCCGTCGAAGCAGGTGAACCGGATCGCCGCGCCCGGGGAACGCACCCCGGCGTCGTCGAGGATGTCCGCCAGCTTCACGCCCTCGAAAGGCGTCTTGTCCACGCGCCACCCGTCCGTGCAGACGACGTCGTGGACGACCCGGGTCTGCGGCATAGCGCGCAGCTCGTCGAGCGTGTAGGCCTTCGGTCGCTCCACCAGTCCGCGGACCCGGAGCGCGTAGTTCGTCTCGTCCTTGTGCGGCACCGAGCCGACGACGCTGTAATACCGGAAGCCGCCCGGATTGGGCAGCAGACCGGTCAGGCCCGTGGCGTCGACCTGAGAGGCAGCGGCCAGGAACCCCTCCCAGCCACGCTGGAGATAGGGCGCGGCGGCGAGCCCCGCGGCGCCCGCGCCGAGCATGCCCAGCATCGCGCGCCGCCCCACGGGTGCGCCCTCGGCCCTCCGCTTCGGCTTTTCTGCCATGGTGTGCTCCTTCGGACAGGTGTGAACTCCGCCGAGCCTTGCACGGCATCATCACCGGTTTAACTGGTGACGATGCTGCCATGGGCGCCGTGGCACTGTCAACGACAAGCGGTCGGCGACAGAACGCCGCACACACGTATGAGTCCGAGCCGACCAACCACCGCCGGAGCGGAGGAAGACACCTGCTAGCCTCTGGGTGACGTAAGCCGTGTATCGAGGAGTCGCAGACGTGGTGGGTGAAGACGACATCTCCGGATGAGATCCGGATCTGACGACCACCGGCCGGTGCTCAGGAGCGCCGCCGACGTGGTCCGTCTCGTCGTACCCCTTTCCCACGTCTGCCCAGGGCAGAGCTCTGATCTCTGCCCTCAAGCTGTTCGAGGTCACTTCCATGTCCGACGCGTCCATCGTCTGCTCGAGCCTGTCCTTCGCCTGGCCCGACGACACCCCGGTCTTCCACGACCTGTCCTTCACCGTGAACCCCGGCCGCACGGGCCTGGTCGCCCCCAACGGCTCCGGCAAGAGCACGCTGCTCAAGCTGATCGCCGGAGAACTCAAGCCCGCCACCGGCTCGATGTCGGTCAACGGAACATGGGGCTACCTCCCGCAGAGCCTCCCCCTGACCGGCAACCTCACCGTTGCCGAGGTGCTCGGCGTCGCCTCGGTGATCCGGGCCCTGGACGCCGTCGAGTCCGGCGACGTCAGCGAGGAGCACTTCACCACCATCGGCGACGACTGGGACATCGAGGAGCGCACCCGCGCCCAGCTCGACCGCCTGGGCCTCGCCGACCTCGCCCTGGACCGCTGCCTCAGCACGCTCAGCGGCGGCCAGGTCGTCTCGCTCGGCCTCGCCGCCCAACTGCTCAAGCGCCCCGACGTACTCCTGCTCGACGAACCCACCAATAACCTCGACCTGGAGGCCCGGCACAAGCTCTACGACGTGCTGACGGACTTCAACGGCTGTCTGCTCCTGGTCAGCCACGACCGCGCGCTGCTCGACCGCATGGAACGCGTCGCCGAACTCGGCAGCGACGAACTGCGCTTCTACGGCGGCAACTTCACCGAGTACGAAGAGGCCGTACGCGCCGAGCAGGAGGTCGCCGAGAAGAACGTCCGCAACGCCGAGCAGGAGCTGAAGCGGGAGAAGCGGGAGATGCAGCAGGCCCGCGAACGCGCCGAGCGCCGCCAGAGCAACGCCGCCCGCAACCTCAAGAACGCCGGGCTGCCCAAGATCTTCGCCGGCAACATGAAGCGGGGCGCCCAGGAGTCCGCCGGCCGGGCCGGGCAGATGCACGCGTCCCGCATCACCGAGGCCAAGGCCCGCCTCGACGAGGCCGGACGCGCCCTGCGTGACGAGCAGCGCCTCACCCTGGAGCTGCCCGACACCCAGGTGCCCGCCGGGCGCAACCTCTTCCTCGGCGAGGGGATGCAGGTCCACCTCGGAGACAAGGCCGTGTTCGCCGCGGGCGGCGTGGACCTGACCGTCCGCGGCCCCGAGCGCATCGCGCTGACCGGGCCCAACGGCGCCGGAAAGACCACCCTGATGCGTCTGATCACCGGCGAACTCGCCCCGGACAGTGGGGAGATCAAGCGCAACGACGGCCGTATCGCCTACCTCTCTCAGCGCCTGGACCTACTGGACCTGGACCGCACCGTGGCGGAGAACTTCGCCGCGTCCGCCCCGGAGCGGCACGAGGCGGAGCGGATGAATTTGCTCGCCCGCTTCCTCTTCCGGGGCACGCGGGCGCACCTGCCGGTCGGGGTGCTCTCCGGCGGCGAACGGCTGCGCGCCACCCTGGCCTGCGTACTGTGCGCGGAGCCGGCCCCCCATCTGCTTCTGCTCGACGAGCCCACCAACAATCTCGACCTGGTCAGCGCGGGCCAGCTGGAGAGCGCGCTCAACTCCTACCAGGGCGCCTTCATGGTGGTCAGCCACGACGAGCGGTTCCTCGCCGAGATCGGGGTGAACCGCTGGCTGCGGCTGGCCGACGGCACGCTCAAGGAAACAGGAGCCCCCGCGGTGTGAGCCGCCGACGTGTGAAGTGGCCCGCGTCCGAGGCCCCGCGCCCGGCGGGCCGACCACCGATCACGTTGGACGGTTTCCTGTGCCCCAGCCCGCTCTGCTCGCCCACGACCTCGTCCGCTCCCTGGGCGGCCGCCGCGTCCTCGACGGCGTCTCCCTGGCCGCCTCCCCCGGTCACCGCATCGGCCTGATCGGGGAGAACGGCGTCGGCAAGTCCACCCTGCTGCGGGTGCTCGCCGGCGTCGACGCACCCGACTCGGGAAGCGTCACCCGCCCCGCCGACCTCGGCTATCTCCACCAGGAGATGCCGTACGACGCCGGCTCCACCATCGCCGCGGTGCTGGACGAGGCGCTGCGCGAGGCCCGCGAGGACCTCGCCGAGCTGGACCGGCTCGGCGCGGAACTCGCCCGTGTCCCGGAGGACGACCCCGGCCACCAGGAACTCCTCGATGCCTATGGCAAGCGGCTCGAGCAGGCCCAGGACCGGGAGTCCTGGGACGCCGACCGCCGCGCCGCCCTGGTGCTGGACGGCCTGGGCCTCGGCGGGTTCGGGCAAGACCGCACGCTCGGTTCGCTCTCCGGCGGGCAGCGCGGCCGGCTGGCCGTGACCGCGCTGCTCGTCCGGCGGCCGCCGGCGCTGCTGCTGGACGAGCCGACCAACCACCTCGACGACAGCGCCGCCGCCTTCCTGGAGGAACATATCCGCGGCTTGCCCGGGACGGTGCTGGTCGCCAGCCACGACCGGGCGTTCCTCGACGCCGTCTGCACCGACCTGATCGACCTCGACCCGGCCGTGGACGGCCCGGTCCGCTACGGCGGCAACTACAGCACCTACCTGTCCCAGAAGCGCGCCGAGCGGGAGCGCTGGGAGCGGCGGTATGCCGAGGAACGGAAGGAACTGGAGGAGCTGCGCCAGTCGGCGGGTGTGACCGCGCACCGGGTGGCCCCGGACCGGGGCCGCACCGACAACGAGAAGATGGGGTACGGCCACCGGGCGGGCCGGGTGCAGAACCAGATCTCCCGCCGGGTCCGCAACGCCACCCGGCGGCTGGAGGAACTGGAACGCACCAAGGTCGCCGAGCCACCGCGCCCGCTGCGGTTCGCGGCCGGGGAACTGGCCGCGCGTACCGAGGAGGGGCCGCGGCCCCTGGTGTCCCTGCACGACGTGCGGGTGCCCGGCCGACTCGCGCTTGACGGCCTGGAGGTGTCGGCGACCGACCGGCTGCTGATCACGGGTGGCAACGGGGCGGGCAAGTCCACGCTGCTCGCCGTGCTCGCCGGACACCTCCCGGCCGAGGGCGAGGTACACAGGCGGCGCAAACTGACGGTGGGACTGCTCACCCAGGACACCGAGTTCGAGCGGCCCGACCGTACGGTCCGCGACACCTACGAGTTGTCACTGGGCCCGGAGAGGGCCGAGAAGGTGCCGCTTGGCTCCCTCGGCCTGATGCACGAAACGGACCTGGACAAACCGGTCGGACAACTGTCCGTGGGCCAGCGCCGACGGCTGGCGCTGGCACTGCTGGTGGCCCGTCCGCCGCAGCTGCTGTTGCTCGACGAGCCCACCAACCACCTCTCCCCGCGTCTGTGCGACGAACTGGAGGCCGCACTGGGCACCGGCCCGGGCGCGATCGTGGTCGCCAGCCACGACCGCTGGCTGCGCCGACGGTGGCAGGGCCGCGAGCTTCGTCTGGAACCGGGACCGGGACACGACCCGTCGGGAGGAGGCGGCGCCGACCCGGCCCGGGGCCTGACACGCCCTCGTACACGGTCCTGACCGTGCGGACCGAGCGCGATGCCGTACGGTCTCGATCGCCCTGCCGCGAGGAAGTACCGCCTGGAGCGGTGACGGTTCTTGCGTCCGACAGGAGTCACCTGTCAGAATGGTGATGTGAACCTTGACCATGTATTCGTTTGCGGGCACCCGACCCTCGACTTCGCGGCCACGCTCCGGGCCCGACGCTCGACCCGGTTCGAGATGTTCGTGACGCCGGAGCGACTGAATGCCTGGTACCTGGAGTCCGGGCTGGTGGACACGATCACTCCCGGCGAGGACGCCGACGTCCGGACGGCGATCACCGTGCGCGAGGCCATTTACCGGCTCGTCACGAACCGCCGCCTCGGCGAGGAGTTCGACCGGGAAGCGCTCGGCGTGGTCAACGCCGCCGCACGCAAGACCCCCGTGACACCACAGCTCACCCTGACGGGCCGGCACACCGACGCGACCCCCGAGCAGGCCCTGGCGACCGTCGCCCGGCAGGCCGTCGAACTACTCAGCGGGCCGGACGTTCCCCTGATGAAGGAGTGCGGCAACCCCGAGTGCACTCGGGTCTACATCGACCGTTCCCGGGGCATGCGGCGCCAGTGGTGCGGCATGGAGTCCTGCGGCAACAAGATCAAGGCCGCCGCCTACCGCGCACGCAAGAAGACCGCGCCCGCCGTGACCGCGCGCTGACCCACCGACCTGGGCGACACTGCCCCGGCGAACACGGGGCTCCGTCGGCGGCCAGGTCCTTGAGCGTCTTGCAGAACTTGTTCATCAGCACCCCCCGGGCCCAGCGCACGGGCGGGGGGTGCTGCGCGCGCCCTCCTGACGACACATGTACGGCTCGCTCCCGCCGCAGGCATGCGGGAGCGGGCCGTACCGGAACAGGCCCTTGGCATGAAGGCCTGAAACCGCCGCTGTCCTGGAGGATCCGTCTCCAAGGGCCGCTCACTGTATGAACGGACGGGGCGACGACAGGGGTTCACGATGTGTGCGCACTGGCGGCCCGATGGGGGACTCCGGCCGCCAGTGCGGGGACGGGAACGGACCACGAGGACGTGGCTAAACTCGAAACGTCCCGTCACGGCTCCGCCGCCCGTGCGTCCGGCAGCAGAGCCTTCCATCTTGAGAACGGACCGACGGGCCAAAAGGTTCAGCACACCAAGGTGCCTCAGAGATACATGGCTCGGTGGCTGCGGTCGCCTCCCACTTCGTCCAGTGAGGTCCTCGACATGTTTGACCCCTCCTCGCACATGCCGAACGTGCATGGCAGCCGCCCCGGACCCCCTCCTCGGCTGCGGAAACATGTCACGTGACGTGGCTACACTTCGCGGTCTTGGCAGCAAGCCCCTCGGGGGAGGCGACGGCTACGGTCCCCACTGGCGCGGTGACGACAGACCCGACGGGCGACCAACAGCACCACATGAGAAGGGCGAGGCCCGGCCGCGAGATGGACGCGACAGTGCGCTACTCAATTCTCGGTACCGTGCGGGCGATGCGGTGAGCGGCTCCGGTCGACCCTCGGTGTGACGGCATGCCCCCGGTTTCCCTGCACACACGCCGCCTCGCATCACACGTATGACCTTTGCTCGGGTAGGTTTGTGTGCCGGATCCTCCGAGGTCCGACCGCAACGAGAGGATCAGAAGACACGCCAACGGCCACTGCGCCTGCCATCTGCCCGGGAGCGGCATCCTGGTCACGGGCGACGCACTGGTGACCGCACATCCCACGTCGCGGATCAGCGGACCCCAGCTGCTGCTCGACATGTTCCACACCGACCGTGACCGGGCTCTCGACTCCCTGGCCGTGATCGAGACCCTGGACGCTGGTCTCCTCCTGCCCGGCCACGGGCCCGTGCACCACGGGTCGGTCAAGGAGGCAGCCCTGACGGCCCGCGAGCACGCAGCCAGTTGACGGCCCGGATCCGCGGGGCGGACGACACTCGCGCTCGTCCCCCGGACGGCGCAACATGGTCCGGCTCGGCGACACACCTACCGGGCAGTATGCCCGGAGGGAACCTCGCGCGAGTGACGTCGTCGGACTCGGGAGGCCGCAGAGGAGCCACACTTCCTACATGCGCAGGCACATCAGCGCCTATCGTGAAGAGTGGGCATGCCTGACGAGCCATCTGGCGTTGACACTTATCCGCACGGGACCCCCGGCGTGGGTACCATGCGCAAACGTCATTCATATCGAGGGAGTGAACGGTTGTGACCAGCCGATCAGCCGCCACGCTCCGATCGCGGTACGTAGCACAAGCCGCATCGGACTTGGAGGAAAACCGCCGGCGACAGCAGGAGCTGGCGGAGAGGATCACGGTGTTGAAGCAGGAGGAGGCCCTCCTGGCGGACATCCTCACCCTCGCCGAGCGGTACGAGGGCTTCGCGGACGCGTCCCGTCTGCCCGAGCAGTTGCAGGACGAGCCCGTCGTCGCAAAGGCGAAAAAGGCCCCCGCCAAAGCCGCTTCACGGCGTCCGGCGGCGGTCAGGACCCCTGCGGCCGACAAGACGGCGAAGGCCGGCGCGAAGGGGAAGTCGCGCCGGCCTCTGCTCGGTGAGCTCCTGGCGGACCTGCTCGGCAAGTACGACGAGCCGCGCCTGGCAAAGGAGCTGCGGGACGAACTGCTGGAGAAGCACCCGGACCGCAACCCCACACCGCAGGTAGTGCGGAACACCCTCGAATCTCTGGTCGCCAAGGGCCATATCAGGCGTCACAAGCAGCAGCGTTCCGTCATGTACACCTTGGTGAAGCCCGGCTCCGACTGACACCTACGCTCGTCCCGCGGACGCCGGTCCGCAGCCGTACACCGGCATACACCGCATTGCGACACAGCCGCCACGCGGGACGGGTGGGGAATCCGAGGACGGTGTCCCAAGGATTTCTCCTCACAGAACCGCATCCGCGAACCGTCGTCTGGTGGGGAAACCCGATACCGATCTTCACGAACGCGCCTTCTCCTCACGACAGGGCCGACGGGGCCTCCTCTGTTCCCCCTACCTTCACGAACGTCCGGGGGGAAAGGTTCACCCGCGATTGTCGCCATGTCCGGCCGACCGATCTGCGGGATCGTCTGCGTTCTGGACGGAGTCCTCCATGTGCCGACGAGAGAGCCAAAAGCCGACCCCGTGTCCTCGGCGGGCTCACACCCGTTGGCGCGCCCGCTGAAGGTACCGGCCCTATCCTCGCCACACGTTGTCGAACGCGGCGTTCTCGATGTCCCTCCGCAGTCGTAGGGCCTCCAGCCGCGTCACCGCGTCGCGGACGGCGGCCAGCACCGTCGTGACCGCGTCCCCGATGAGATTCTCGCGGGCCTCCGACGGGACCTCCCCGACCCCCACAGCTGCCAGCAGGGCGGCGAGGACGGGCTCGCGTTCCTCCGCACTGCGGCGTGCCTGCGAGTCGGCCGGCACGGTCCGTCCGAACCGCAGCCTGAACCCCTGGCCCCGTGGGTGGGCGACGAGCCCGGCCCGCTCCACGCCATCGACGTAGACCGCGGCGAGGTCGCTGCCACGGCGCCACAGCCAGCCGTCGACCGTCTCGTACGGCTCCCGCCGGATGAGCGAGGCCTCCGCCTGCTCCAGCAGCGCGTCACCCGTCGCCACCCGCGTGCCGGGCACCATGCGATCGCCGTCCAGGCTCAGCGCCCCACTCTCCAGAAGATCGATCGCCTCGGCCCCCGCGAGCGCGAGAGACAGGTCGCCCTGCGCCACGGGCCGGTCGGCCGGCATGCCCAGGGCGACGAGCACCAGATCGCGTGCGGTGGTCATGAGTCCCTCCTCGTCTCCAGCAGGCGCAGCCACACCTCGCTGATGGTGGGGAAGGCGGGTACGGCGTGCCAGAGACGCTCGACCGGCACCTCCCCGGTGATGGCGACGGTGGCCGAGTACAGCAGCTCGGCGACGCCAGGTCCGACGAAGGTGGCGCCGACGACGACCTGACGGTCCCGGTCGATGAGGATCCGCGCCCGGCCCTGGTAGTCGGGGCGGTACTGGACGGCCCCCGCGAGGTGACCGATGTCGTAGTCCACGACCTCGACGGCCCGGCCGGTGCGCTCGGCCTCACGGACGGTCAGGCCCACGGAGGCGACCTCGGGGTCGGTGAAGACGACGCCAGGGACGGCCTCGACATCGGCCGTGCTGCTGTGGGGAGCCCAACGGCCGGTGTCGAGTTCCTCGCCCCGGGCCCGGCGGGCGATCACGGCACCGGCGATGCGGGCCTGGTACTTGCCCTGGTGGGTGAAGAGGGCCCGGCGGTTGACATCGCCGACCGCGTACAGCCAGTTCCCGGGGACGGCGGTGACGGTCAGGCTGCCGTCGGTGGCGAGCCAGTCCCCCGGCTTCAGTCCCACGGTGACGAGCCCGATGTCCTCCGAGCGCGGGGCCCTGCCGGTGGCGAAGAGGATCTCGTCGGCGGTGGTCTCACCGCCGTCCGACAGGATGACGCGGACCTCGCCCTCGCCGTTGCCCACCCGCTCCGCGCCGACGACGGAGATGTTGAAGCGCACGTCCGCACCGGCCTCGCGCAGGCGCTCGGTGACCAGCTCACCCGCGAAGGGCTCCATCCGCGGCAGCAGCCCGTCCTCCCGGGCGAGCAGGGTCACCCGGCTGCCCAGAGCCTGCCAGGCGGTGGCCATCTCGACGCCCACCACACCGGCGCCGACGATCACGAGGCGCTGCGGCGGCTGCTGAGCGCTGGTCGCCTCCCGGCTGGTCCAGGGCCGCAGGTTCTCGATCCCGGGCAGCGGGGGCAGGGCCGCACGGCTACCGGTGCACACGGCGACGGCATGCCGAGCCCGCAGGCGAACGGTGTCGCCGTCGCGGGTCTCCACGGACACCTCGCGCTCCCCCGTCAGGCGTCCGTGCCCGCGCAGCAGGTCGATGCCGACCGACTTGATCCACTCGACCTGGCCGTCGTCCTGCCAGTCGGCGGACATGCGATTGCGGTGTGCCAGGACGGCCTCGACGTCCAGCGGGCCCTTGACGGCAGGGTCGAAACCCGGGACGTGCAGGGCGTCGGCGCGGAGCAGGACGGGGCGCAGCAGGGCCTTGCTGGGTTCGCAGGCCCAGTAGGAGCACTCTCCGCCGGCCAGTTCGCTCTCGACGATGACGGTGCTCAGGCCCGCGGCGGTGGTGCGGTCCGCGACGTTCTCGCCGACCGGACCTGCGCCGATCACTATGACGTCGTACGTGCGGATGTTCTCGGTCGTCATGTGTCCTCCGGTGGATGGCTGTCGGTCGGATGGGTGTCGTGGTCCGTGGTGGGGTGGCGGTCCCGGCGTGACGTGGGGGAGGTCAGCCGCGCCGGGACCGGCTCTCAGCGACCGGGGGCGCGCTCGGTGACCTCTTGGAGGAACCACTCGTTGCCGTCGAGGTCCGTGAAGGCGGCGAAGGTGCCGTAACTGGCCCGCTCGGGGTGCAGGCCGGGCACCCGGTGGGAGCCGCCGGCGCGGTGGAAAGCGCCGGTCTCGTCGCGGAACGGGCCGGAGACCTCCACACCGCGGGAGGTCAGCTCCTCCTGGGCCTTGACGATGTCGGTGACGGTCAGCTGGAGGCCGTGGAGCGTGCCGGGCTCCTGCTGGGTGAGGCCCGTCCCGAAGATGATCGAGCACTCGGAGCCGGGCGGGGTCACCTGCACGATCCGGTAGCCGTCGTTGATCGGGAAGTCGGCGTCGAGGCGCCAGCCGAGCTGCTCCACGTAGAAGCCTTTGGCGCGGTCCACGTCGGAGACGGGCAGGATGACGACTTCGAGCTTCATGTCCATGGTTGTGTTCTCGCTTTCGATGGTTCGGGTATGGAGTGTCGGCCGCGATCGATACGTGTCGCCTCAGTCACCTGACGGTGTGTTCCGGCCGGGCGCCGGCCACGGGCCCTTAAGCCATCCGGCTCTTCGACGGCATTGACCGATTCGTTGCCCAAGGCACAGCACCTGACGTGGTCCAGATACGTGTGCATGGTGGGCGCTCCGCCCACAATCAGGTGTGCGCGGCACGGCGGGGCGTCGTATGTGAACACGTACATGCCGACCGTGGGGCACGACCTGTGCCAGCCGACCGGTGAGTGGTGGATCGAGACCTTCGCCCCCGAGACGCCGGCTGCGCCGGTGCACCCCAACGCCACGGGTGAGAGCGCGATGGCCACCGCCGTCGAGGTTGTTCTCTCACGTCACCACTGACGTTCCTTTCGTGACGAGGTGACCGGTCCGGCACGGTCCAGTGCCGGGCCGGTCACCTTGTCTCCGCCCGCGCCGTCCCGCCAGCCCGCCCGTCAGAGGACGCCCGAAGCCGCCGGTCCATACCCGGACAGCACGGCACTCTCCGCCCAGTTCCAGACCTGCGTGTCCGTCGGCCAGTCACGGTCCTCGGAGCTTGCCGCGCCTTGCGACAGCTGCTCGCGGGAGACACGGTCGGGTTCCGAACGGCAATGCTGGGCGGTCCATACGTGTGTGTGCGTCAGGAAAGCCATGTCCTGCCCTCGCTCTTCGGTCGGCGGTGTGGGTACGGCTGGGGGTGGCGGGTCCCGTGCAGGGGGAGCACGGGACCCGCGGTCGAGGGGAGGGACGGATCAGGCGGCGGCGCTGGCGTTGATGGTGACCGGGACGTTGTCGCGCGTGGCCTTGGAGTACGGGCAGATCTGGTGGGCGGCGTGCGCGAGCTCCTCGGCGGTGGCCTGGTCGACACCGCCGAGTACGGGGTTGAGAACCGCGGAGAGGGAGAACTCGCCGTCGTCGCCGTGGGTGAGGGTGATCTCGGTGGTGATGGCGGTGCTGGTGAGCCGGATCTTGCGAGAGGTAGCCGCGCGGCGGAGGGCGCCGAGGAAGCAGGCGGCCCAGCCAGCGGCCAGGAGCTGCTCGGGGTTGGTCGCGGTACCGGCGCCGCCCAGCTCCTTGGGGAGGGCGAGGCTGGTCTCCAGCAGACCGTCGGAGGAGCGGACGTGACCGCCGTTCCGGCCTTCTCCGTTGACGTCGACGACGGCGGTGTAGGTGACTGCCATGACTGGTGCTCCCCATCTGGATCGAAAGGTCTTCAGTCGCCTGCCGACCAGGACAGTTTCCGTGTCACCGGTTGAGGCGGTGACGCAATCATGGCAGCCAATCCTGTCACCAGTCAAGGCGGTGATTCGCAACCGGACCCCTGGGCCGAAGAGTCGACGGGCCTGCTGGTCGCGGGAGTCACTGGCAAGGCGATCGCCTCACAGACGGGCCTCGGCCGCAGGACCGTCCGGCGCCGCATCCAGACTCTGATGGAACGTCCCGGGGCCGGGACATACATGCAGCTCGCCCGGCAGACCGCCCGGCGCGGCCGGCTGTGCGACGACCACGGGTAACCGCCTTACAGCGACAGCCCGTTACGGCAGCTGGAAGCCCCATTGCTCGGCGGTCGCCGCCAGTCCGGCGGCGCCCCACCTCTCCTTCGCCTGCTCCGTCGTGGACAGGGACCGCAGCTTGGCGCCGTCGAGGTAGAGCGTCCCGTGGGGGTGGTCGACCTCGTACTGCACGAGCCGCGTCCCGAACCGGCCATGTTCTTCCACGAGGAGCTGTTCCGTCCCGTTCTCTCGTGTCAGCCTGATTCGGTCGGAACGCGTCACCACGGCCTGCCGGCCGGCCACGCTCAGGCAACCTTCGAAGCCCGGCGTCCGCTGTCGGCCCACAGCCCTGTAGGAAGCGTTGACCAACACGGTGAGCGGCACGGGTTGCTGCCCGCGCTCGATCAACAGAGCGGACAACTCCGCGGGCGTCGCCAGTACCGCGAGCCGGAGCGGAATGCCAACCTGAGGTGCGGCCAGCCCCGCAGCATCGCTGATCTGCTCCATGGTCTCTCGCATCCTGACGATCAGACGCTGCGGCATGTCGTCGTCGTTGCCGGTCGTAGGAAGCGGTCTTCTGCCGGAGTACGGTTTCGCCGGCCTGGACGATGCTCAACGGCCCCGGCGTCTCGAGGAGTTGCGCCATCTCGTCGGAGAGTTGATCGCTTCCCAAGCGACACTCATGCGTCCAGCGGATGCTGAGGACACGGAGAGCATCGTCGGCGCCATGGCGGGGGCGCAGCGCCACGGCCCGATCGCCCTCGCCCTGTGTCGGCGCCTGTGTTGGCGGAGGCGAGCGCCGTACCGACGGGCACGACGCGGGTACGGCCGGGCAGGTTCCTCTTCGTGTGCGTCTGGTCCAACCTCGGCGTGGTCGTCTACGCGGGGATCGGCGCGTGGCCGGTGTCCATGAACTCCTTCCTGCCGACGTTCCTCGGAGCGATCGCCTTTTCGGGGCAGGCGTTGGCGGGCGAAGGAGGCGGACGTCGAGGGCGAGACCGTCGAGGGCGGGGCCGCCTTCTGATCAGGGCACCAGCGTCGCCATCCGGCCTCCGTCGAGGCTCAGCGTCTGGCCGGTGACGGAGGAACTCACCGGGGACGCGGACACGAGCACGGTCTCGGCGATGTCCTGCAGCTCCGGCCAGGCGCCCAGGGCGTATTGGGCGACGCAGGTCCCTGATCGCTGTCGGTCGATGGTGCATGCCTCCGATGACGTACACCGGCGGATAGTGACGCCAATCGGGGCGGAACGAACGGCAGTCAAACGACGGTCGTCTGTCGCGGGGCACGCGACAAGACTGAGGAATGTCCTGTTACACCCATTCAAGCCAAGAACTGACAGAGGACACACATGACCAGCACATGGTTGATCACCGGCGCGTCCCGGGGGTTCGGGCGCGCCTTGGCGGATTCGGTTCTGGAGGCCGGCGACCAGCTCGTGGCGACCGCGCGTCGTCCGGAACAGCTCACGGACCTGGTCTCCCGCTACGGCGACCAGGTGCGGGCGGTGGCCCTGGACGTCACCGACACCGCCGCGGCCCGGGACGCGGTCCAGACGGCCCTCGCCGCCTTCGGGCGTCTGGACGTGGTCGTGAACAACGCCGGGTACGCCAACAGCGCCCCCATCGAGGAGATGGCGGAGGACGACTTCCGCGCCCAGTTCGAAGCAAACTTCTTCGGGGTCGTCAACGTCACCCGGGCCGCCCTTCCGGTGCTGCGCGGGCAGCGCTCGGGGACGTTCCTGCAGTTCTCCTCGCTCGGCGGACGAGTGGGCGGCACCCCGGGCATGGGTGCCTACCAGAGTGCGAAGTTCGCCGTGGAGGGCTTCTCCGAGGTGCTGGCCAACGAGGTCGCCCCCTTCGGTATCAGGGTCGTCATCGTCGAGCCGGGTGCCTTTCGGACGGACTGGCAGGGCTCGTCGATGGAGCTGCACGCCGTGGGTGCCGACTACGAGGAGACCGTCGGCGCCATGAACACGTACCGGGCGGAGAACAACGGCTCGCAGCCCGGTGACCCGGCCCGCGCGGCCAAGGTCCTCATCGACGTCGCCCACCACGCCGACCCGCCGCGTCGGCTCCTGCTCGGCGCCCAGGCCGTGACCATGGCCCTGGAGGCGGGCGAGGCGCGCGCCGCGGAGACGAGGAAGTGGGCCGAGGCCAGCGGCGCCGCGGACTTCCCGGCTTAGGCACGCGGCCGGGCGACACCCCCTTCCGCTCCCCTTTTACACACTTCCACTCCCCCTCTCGCTCGATCCGAAGGAGATCACTCCATGTCTCGCAAGACCTGGCTCATCACCGGCGCCTCCAGTGGACTGGGCAAGGCCCTCGCCGAACACGTCCTGGCCCACGGCGATCAGGTGGTGGCGACGGCCAGCTCGACGCAGGCCACCACCGAACTGGCCGCGCGCTACCCGGAGACCGCGCTGGCGGTCAAGCTCGACGTCACCGAGCCCGCGGACCGCGAGGCCGCGGTGCGTGCCGCCGTGGAACGCTTCGGCCGCATCGACTTCCTCGTCAACAACGCCGCCATCGACTTCGTCGGCGCCCTGGAGGAGCAGGAGGAGAGCGACTACCGCAGGCTGTTCGAGGTCAACTTCTTCGGAGCGGTCGCCCTCACCCGCGCGGTGCTGCCCGGGATGCGCGGCCAGCGCAGCGGCGCCATCGTCAACGTCTCCTCCATGGACGGCCTGGCCAGCCTGCCCGCCAACGGCTACTACTCCGCCAGCAAGTTCGCGCTGGAGGGCTTCACCGAGGCCCTGTGGCAGGAGATCGAGCCCATCGGCCTGCACGCGATGATCATCCAGCCGGGTTCCTTCCGCACCGGCATCGAGAACCGGACCCGGGCGTCCGGCGAGGCCATCGAGGACTACGCCGCCACGGCCGGCGCCTTTCGCACCATGATGAGCAACCTCACGCCGGAGATGTTCCCTGGTGACCCGGAGCGGGCCGCCGAGGCGATCTACCAGGCCGTCACTGGCCCGAAGTTGCCCCACTGGGTCGTCCTGGGCAGCGACGCCCAGCGGCGCATCGGCGTCAAGCTGGACCAGCTGAGGGCCGACTTCGTGGCCGGTGAGGAGTTGGCGTTCAGCACGGACTTCCCGGGGGCCGCCGACAACGCGGTGCTCTGAGCGGAGTGCACAGACACAGGAAACCGCCGACGGCGGCAGGTGGTCGGGCCATCTGCCGCCGTCGGCGGTTCGTCGCGTGTCGTACTGCTGTGTTCCATACCGTACGGCGGGGTCAGACGGTGATGGTCTTGTACTCGGTGTAGGTGCCGAGGCCGACCGCGCCGTACTCGCGGCCGATGCCGCTGGCCTTGAAGCCGCCGAACGGACCGTCGAAGGCGAGGGAGGCGCCGTTGACCGTGATGGTGCCGGTGCGCACACGGCGGGCGACCGTCAGGGCGTGTCCCTCGTCGGAGGACCAGACGCCGCCGGAGAGGCCGTACTCGGAGTCGTTGGCGATGCGGACGGCGTCGTCCTCGTCGTCGTAGGCGATGACGACCAGGACCGGGCCGAAGATCTCCTCCTGCGCGATCCGCATGGAGTTGTCGACGTCGGCGAACACGGTGGGCGTGACGTAGTTGCCCTTCTCCAGACCCTCCGGGATCTGCGGGCCACCGGTGACCAGGCGGGCGCCCTCCTCGATGCCGAGCTGGATGTAGTTGCGTACCCGCTCCTGCTGATCGGGGCGGATCATCGGGCCGATGAAGGTGCCGGGGTCGCCCGGGTCACCGACCTTCAGCGACTCCACCAGTTCCTTCAGCGCGGCCACGACCTCTTCGTACCGGCTGCGCGGGGCCAGGATCCGGGTCTGGGCGATGCACGACTCGCCGTTGTTGAGCAGGGAGCCGAACTTCACTCCCGCGACGGCCTTCTCGATGTCGGCGTCGGGGAGGATGATCGCGGCGGACTTGCCGCCCAGCTCCAGGCTGACCCGCTTGAGCTGCTCGCCGGCGATCGCGGCGATGCGGCGACCAGCCCTCGTCGAGCCGGTGAAGGCGATCTTGTCGACCTCCTTGTGCGACACCAGGTACTCACTGGTCTCCCGGTCCGCGGGCAGGACGCTGATCACACCCTCGGGCAGGCCCAACTGCTCCAGCAGCTCGGCCAGGAAACCCATGCTGAGGGAGTTCTCCGGGGACACCTTGAGGACCACGGAGTTACCGGCGAGCAGGGCGGGGATGATCTTTGCGGTGGCCGAGGAGAAGGGCGAGTTCCATGGAATCACCGCGGCCACGACACCGACCGCCTCGCGGCGCACCACGCTGCGCACCAGGGACGCGGGGTCGGAGGGCACGAGCGTCTCCTCCCAGCCGAACTCCTCCGCCGCCTTCAGGTAGGCGTTCGCCTGCCGGGTCAGCCCGGGCTGTCCGGCACGGGTGAACCATCCGGCCGAACCGTTCTCCAGCGAGATCAGGTGCGCGACCTTCTCCGCGTTCTCCTCGCGCAGTGCGTTGAACCGCCGCAGAACCGCGATCCGCTCCGCCGGCGGGGTCAGACGCCACTCGCCCGCTTCGAAGGACGCCCGTGCCACGGCAACCGCTCCGTCGATGTCCGCCGGCTGCGCCTGCGCGGCGCGACCGACCACCGACTGGTCGTGCGGCGAGGCGATGTCGAGCAGCTCCGGGTTGCTCGGCTCGAGCCAGGAACCCCCGATGAAAAGCCGGTCGTAGGTGATCATGTGTTTTCTCTCTTCCGGTGCTTTCGCGGTTTTCGCGGATTTCGGTTCAGTTCGTTCGGGCGTCTCACCCAACTGCCACTTTACTGTAGCACTTCTCTTCACTAGGTTCACACGAGAGGGGCTACAGCACTACGTTCCTCCACACAAGAGGTACTTTTAATGAATGAGAGCTGACGCAGCGCGCAACCTGGAAGCCGTCCTGACCACCGGAGCACGCATGCTCGCCGCCGACCCCGGCACGAGCATCGTGAGCATCGCCGCCGAGGCAGGAGTGGACCGACGCACCGTCTACCGCCGCTTCGCCTCCCGCGAAGAACTCCTCGCGGCCATCTACGAATCCCGCCTCACGGCCATCGAGCACGCCATCCAGGACGCACGACTGCAAGAAGCACCCGTCGCCGTCGCCCTGCACCGCTACGTCGAGAACATCATCACCGTCAACCGCACCTGGCCCGTCGACCTCACCCGCATGCTCACCGACGACGCCATCCGCCGGCGCCGGGACGTCTCTGTCGCCGAGGTCGAGGCTTTCCTGCGGCGGGCCTCCGGCGGGGGCCTGCTGCGTCGGGACCAGCCGCAGGGATGGACGGGGCCACTGTTGCCCGAGCTGGTGAACCTGGCATCGCACCGGCAGGCACACCTGAGCCCCGGGAAGGCTGCCGACATGGTGGTCGACACGTATCTGCACGGCATCGGCACCCCGCGCCCCCGGCCCCAAGGCCGGGCGACCGCCTGACGTGCGGGGCCGACGCGCGCCTTGCGGCTTGGTCCGCCGCGAGAGCGGGGCTCCGCACACAGAGGGTCAAAGACGCACACACGTGGCTGGTCGGTGGTGAAGGAAGTGGAGCATCCACCTCCGACACACCCAGGGCCGGAAGGTGGCACGGCCGTCGCTGACCCTCGCAGCGAAGACGTCAGGACTCCAACGACACACAGGGTGCATCGCATACCTGGTGTCGCTGTCCGCCTCTCACCGTCATATGACTGATGTGTCCGGTCCCGTTGCAGGCAAGAGTATGTGCCGCCGGTCCCTTCCTGGAAAGGAACACCAATCGCCGCCCGTCCTCATCGGAATCCATCATGCGTCACCTGTTTGACAGGTGACGCGCGCTGTGCGAGTGTCGTCGCGCCAAGAGCCGGAGCGACCTCGTACCGCCGATGCGAGCGGGAGGTTTTCCGGGCTCGGGCAGGTCACCTGAAACGAACGACGGAGGGTTTCACATGATCAACAGGCGTACTTTCAGCAAGGCCGTCGGTCTGGGCACCGGCGCGGCCGCGGTCTCGCTGTCCGGCCTGCAGACCAACGCGTCGGCCTCGACCGCCGCGCACCAGCCGGGCGGCGCTTCTGTTCCCACCGTGCCCACCGTCACCCCGGGCACTCACACCGAGTTTCAGACGATCAAGCAGGTCAAGGCGGGCCTCCTGAACATCGGTTACGCCGAGCTCGGCCCCGCCCACGGCCCGGTTGTCATTTGCCTGCACGGATGGCCGTACGACATCCACAGCTACGTCGACGTCGCCCCGCTCCTCGCCGACCTGGGCTACCGCGTCATCGTGCCCTACCTGCGCGGCCACGGCAGCACCCGTTTCCTGTCCCGCCACACCCCCCGTACCGCCGAGCAGTCCGCCATCGCGCTGGACATCATCGCTCTGATGGACGCCCTCAAGATCCATAAGGCCGTCCTCGCGGGCTTCGACTGGGGCTCGCGCACCGCCGACATCATCTCCGCCCTGTGGCCCGAGCGCATCAAGGCCCTTGTCTCCACCAGCGGTTACCTCATCACCAAGGTCAAGGCGCAGCTCGAGCCGGCTCTCCCGGCCGTCGAGCACAACTGGTGGTACCAGTGGTACTTCGCCACCGAGCGCGGCAAGAAGGCCATGGAGAACGAAAAGGAGCGCATCGCGCTGTGCCGCTACGTGTGGACCCTCGTCTCCCCCAACTGGAACTTCGACGACGCCACCTACGAGCGGACGGCCGAGGCCTTCAAGAACCCCGACTACGCCGCCATCGTGCTCTACAACTACCGCTGGCGCATCGGCCTCATCGAGGGTGAACACCGCTACGACCGCTATGAGAAGCTGCTCGCGGCCCAGCCCTCCATCGGCGTGCCCACGGTCACCCTCGACGCGGCCCTCGACCCCTTCACCCCGGCCGGCGACGGCTCCACCTACCGCGGCCACTTCACCGGCCCGTACGAGCACCGCACCATCGCGGACATCGGCCACAACCTGCCGCAGGAGGCGCCCACCGCCTTCGCGCAGGCCGTGGTCGACGCCGACCACCTCTGAGCGACGCCGACCATCTCCAAGACCGGAGGAGTCCCGGATGATCGAAGTCGAGTGGAACCGTCTGACCGCCGCCGAGCTGCGTGCCCTCGCGGCGCGGGACGCGGTGGTACTGCTGCCCGTGGGGGCCACCGAGCAGCACGGCCCTCATCTGCCCACCGGTGTGGACGACTTCCTGGCCGCGGAGGTGTGCCGCCGGGCGGCGGTGCTGGCCGCCGAGCACTTCGGCGTGGTGGTGACGCCTTCCGTGCCGACGGGCCTGTCGGAGCACCACATGGCCTTCGGCGGCACCCTGACACTCAGCCTGCCCACGTTGCACGCCCTGCTGCGTGACATCTGCCGCTCCGTGATCCGGGTGGGTTTCTCACGCATCCTGATCGTCAACGGGCACGGCGGGAACATGACCGCCCTCAACGCCCTCACGACCGAGTTGACCGCGGAGCTGTCGACACCGATCGCGTTCGCCAGCTACTTCGGTATCGGACGGGAGGTGGTACGGGAGACCCTGGAGACCCAGGACGGCCTCATGCACGCGTGTGAGGGCGAGACGTCCATGATGATGGCCGCCTTCCCCGAGCTGATCCGTATCGAGCACCTGGGCGAGGCGCACGGACCGCGGATCACACTGCCCGCGGAGTCCACCCAGCCGGTGTACATGGCCGTGTCCTTCGACCGGATCACCGAGTCCGGCGTCGCGGGCGACGCCCAGGAGGCGAGCCCGGAGAAGGGTGAGCGGATGCTCTCCGGCTGCGCGTCGGCGCTGGCGGACATCATCATGCGGGACCCGTGGGCGAAGTAGGGCGACAGTCCCGGCCGACGGGGTGAGAGCGGTGAACGGCGGCCGGGCGGCCCGCAGCGGCACAAGTGTGCATCCGGGCCCCCACGCGCGGCCGGGAGGCGACATCGCCTTCCCGGCCGCGCCGGTGTTCAGGACTCGCTGCGCCTGGGCAGGCGCCAGTTCGGGCGCGGGAAATGGCAGGTGTAGCCCTCCGGGTAGCGCTGGAGGTAGTCCTGGTGCTCCGGCTCGGCCTCCCAGAACGGGCCGGCCGGCACCACCTCGGTCACCACCGGTCCCGGCCACAGCCCGGACGCCTCGACGTCCGCGATGGTGTCCTGCGCTGTACGGCGCTGCTCGTCGTCGAGGTAGAAGATGGCGGAGCGGTAGCTGAGACCGATGTCGTTGCCCTGCCGGTTCCTCGTGGTCGGGTCGTGGATCTGGAAGAAGTACTCCAGGATCGTGCGGTAGTCGGTGACCGCGGGATCGAAGGTGATCTCGATCGACTCCGCGTGTTTTCCGTGGTCGCGATAGGTGGCATCGGGCTTGTCGTCGTCGCCGCTGTAGCCCACCCGGGTGCGCACCACACCGGGCAGCGCCCTGATCAGGTCCTCCATGCCCCAGAAGCAGCCACCCGCCAGCAGCGCCTTCTCCTCGGTGTCGCTCATGGCACCTCACCTTCCTGTTCGTGTCTGCGTGCGCAAGCTCCAGGCTCGCACGTCGGCCGGAAACCCCGCATCATCCGTCACCACCTTGACAGGTGACGTATCGCATGACAAATTCATCACCAGTCAGGGCGGTGACGAAAGCCGGCAGGGTCGGCCCGCCCCATGTACCGAGAAAATGCCTGAGAGGGGTTTGTCGTGGTGAGTATCAAGGGTGGTCGTAAGCGGTTGGTGACGGGTGTCCTCTCTACGGTCACGGCGGGTGTCGCATTCGGAGCGTTCGCCCTCAGCGGCACCGCCGACGGCGCGACCAAGACCGCCGAGGTCACCGGGTCCGCCAGACACCCCAAGCCGACCATCGTCCTGGAGCACGGCGCCTTCGCAGACGGCTCGAGCTGGAACGGTGTCATCGCCGAACTGCGCGCCGACGGCTACCCGGTCGTCGCCGCCGCCAACCCGCTGCGCGGCCCGGCCTCCGACGCCGCCGCCCTGCGCACGGTCCTCGACCACGTCAAGGGCCCCAAGATCCTCGTCGGCCACTCCTACGGCGGCAACGTCATCAGCGAGGCCGCCACCAACGACCCCGAGGTCAAGGCCCTGGTCTACGTCGCCGCCTTCTTGCCCGCCCCCGGCGAGACCGCTCTGGAGCTCACCAACAAGTACCCGGGCTCCACCCTCCCCGACGCCCTCGACCCGGTCACCTACCAGCAGGCCGACGGCTCCACCGCCACCGACCTGTACATCCAGCAGGACAAGTTCCGCCACCAGTTCGCCGCCGACGTCCCCGCCACGCAGGCCGCCCTCATGGCCGCCGAACAGCGTCCCATCGCCCAGGCCGCCCTGGAGGAGAAGGCCACCACCGCGGCCTGGAAGACCAAGCCCAGCTGGGACATCGTCACCACCCGCGACCTCAACATCCCCGCCGCCGTCCAGCGCTTCATGGCCGAGCGCGCCCACGCGCACACCACCGAGGTCGCCGCCTCCCACTCCGTCGCCGTCTCCCACCCCCACCTGGTGGCCGACGTGATCGAGCAGGCCGCCCACGCCACCGTCCGCTGACTCCCCCTTCGAAGGACGGCGGGGCTCAATGTCCCGCCGTCCTCGGGCGACACCACACACCTCACCGGCACCCCACAGGTGTGCCGTTCAGCACCCCCACAGGTGTGCCGTTCGCACCGAGAGCGACGTGTTCGGCGAGCAGGCCGTCCTCTGCGGCGGTACGGCCGCCCTCGTCAAGGCCGGCTTCGAGACGCTGACCCAGGCCGGCTACCAGCCGGAGATCGCGTACTTCGAGTGCCTGTACGAGCTGAAGCTAACGCTGCTGCTCGACCGGTGTCACGCCAGATCCTCTTCTCCGTGTCGGACGTCCCAGGCGTTCGTGTGTGTCCCCACCAGGGCGTGCCGGCGTTGCTTCGCGTGCCGGCTCCCCTGGCCGCGGCGACCGGGGGGTACCCGGGCGGGCGTCCGGCCGCCTGGTCCTGGGTCCGTCCGGTAGTCGCTCACGCGTCTGCCGGGTGAACGTCCCGTCACCGGGAGCGGTTCGTACCGAACGGCGCGGTGGCGGGGCACTCGTGTCCCCGGCGGGGTCAGGCGGGCAGGATGTTGTGGTTGAAGCGGAAGACGTTGGCGGGGTCGTACTGCCTCTTCACAGCGGCGAGCCGGTCGTAGCGCTCCGCCCCGTACACCGCGCGCACTCCCTCGGTGTCGGTCGCCTCGTCCGGCGAGAGGAAGTTGACCATGTTCCGCCCCGCCGCCCAGAGCGCCAGCCCGTCCACGACCCGCGCCAGATCGCCCCGGAGCTTCTCCGCCTGGTCCGGAGCGCCCACGGCGAACCCGAAGACGACGTACGGAAGGCCACGGCTGGGCACCGAGTTGGGGAACTCCGGTTCGCGGTCGAAGGCGCCGCCGAGCGCGCGGATCTCGACGTTCACCAGGGTGCATCCCGACTCCGGGCCGGTCAGCTCCACGAGCGCCTGCGCCGTCTTCTCGGAGAACTCCTCCAGGCAGACCCTGCGGTCGAAGTACGGCATCGGGTCCACCGGATCCATGTGGATCTCGCCGATCGAGGTGAAGGGCTTCTCCCCCACCAGGTCGATCAGCACCGGAGCGGCCGCCCGCAGCGGAGCGATCAGTTCGGCCCCGTCGGCTGCCGGTCCCAGGTAACCGATCCGCAGATGGATCACGAAGGCGCCGCGCAGCGGCTCGGGCAGCGCCGGGTGTCCGGCAGGCGCTGAATGTCCATGGACGAGGTCATGTCTTCCCTCACCGTCGGCAGCCAGGCACGCCAGGCTTCCAGTACCTGGGCCAGGTACTCACCCGCGAAGTAGAGGCCTCCGCCATAGAAGCGCTCGACCGGGAACACCTCGAACTCGATCTCGGTCACCACACCGAAGTTGCCCTTGCCGCCCAGCAATGCCCAGAACAGGTCCCGTTCGCTCTGCGGCGTCACACGGCGCAGTTCTCCGTCCGCCGTGACCACGCTCAGCCACCGCACATGGTCGGCGGCATAGCCGAGCGTGCGTCCCAGCAGCGGGCTCTGACCCCCTCCCAGCGTGTTCCCCACAACGCCGACGTTCGGCGCCGAGCCCACGATCGGGGCCAGGCCGAACTCCGCCGTGCGAGGCAGCACATCACTCCAGCGCACACCCGCCTCGACCCGCACGGTGCGCTCCTGCGCGTCGACGGAGATGCGCCCCATCCGCTGCGCCGTGATCAGCAGCCCGCCCTGGGCCGAAGAGACCATCTGATGGGCCGCGGACTTCACCGCGACCGGCAGCCCATGGCGCACGGCGAACCGGACCGCCGCACGGACATCGAGCTCACTGCTCGCCCCGACCACGACGGCCGGCCGAAGGCCACAGGTCAGGTTGTACGTGGCGCACTCCGCCTCGCACCCCTCCGATCCCGGCTCCAGAACCGGTCCCCCCACGGTATTCCGCAGAGCCATCGCGTCCTCCAGCCGCAGGTTCACACCCGCCATACCAAACATGTCCGCACTCATCCTGATCACAACCTCACTCACACACGGCCAACGAGCGCCGAGCCCTGACGCCACTGAGACGAGCCGCACACCCTCCGCCGTTCACATCAAAGCGGTACACGAACGAAATACGTGTGCTGCCTGTATGTCCGGCCCCGTCGGGAAGGTGGTGCACACCCTGAGCGCTGCACAAGGGCGAAATCTGGACGTCCTTTGGAGTGCAGTGATTGCATGGCTCGATGAATGACCTGGACTCGAGCGTCTGCCCGACCTCGACACGGCTGGTCGGACGCGACGGGGACCTCGCGTTCATCCACTCCTTCTTCGGCAATTCCGAGGTCCAGGGGGCGGCCCTGCTGCTCGCGGGCGAGGCGGGGGTGGGCAAGACCGCCGTGCTCGACGCGGTGGCGACCGGCGCCGTGCGCAACGGCGTCCGGGTCCTGCGCGCGGCCGGCGTGCAGTTCGAGGCGGACATCAGCTACGCCGGTCTCAACCAGCTCCTCGTACCGCTCTTCGACGACTTCGACATCCTGGACACCGTTCACCGCGACGCCCTGCGGGTCGCGGTCGGCATCGGCGGCGGCCCGGCGCCCGACCGCCTCCTGACCTCCACCGCGGCTCTGCTGCTGCTCCGGCTGATATCCGTCCGGACGCCGCTCCTGCTCGTCATCGACGACCTGCCGTGGCTGGACCGGGCGACCAACGCCGTGCTCGGCTTCGTGGCCCGGCGGCTCGTCGGCAGCCGTATCGGCTTTCTCGCGGCCTCCCGTGAGGGCTCCGAGAGCTTCTTCGAGTCCAGCGGCCTGACCGAGCACCGGCTGAAGCCGCTGGACGACGCTTCATCGGCCGAGCTGCTCGCTCTCGCACATCCCGACGTCTCCCCCGCGGTACGGCGCCGCATCGCGGCCGAGGCGCGCGGCAACCCCCTCGCCCTGGTGGAGCTGCCGGTGGCGCTCTCCGCCGAGCAGCGCGCGACGCTGGCGGCGGTGCCCTCCGTGCTGCCTCTGAGCGAGCGGCTGCAGGCCATGTTCGCCTCGCGCATCGCCGTTCTGCCCGACCCCACCCGGGAACTGCTGCTGATCGCGGCCCTCGACGGAACCGGTGACCTCGCCTCGATCGAGGCTGCCGCGTCCGGCCGGGCCGACGTCGACGACCTCGCCCCCGCGGAGCGGAACCGGCTGGTGACGATCTCGGCCGACAACCGACGGATGTCCTTCCGGCATCCGCTGATCGGTTCTGCGGTGGTGGAGCGGGTGAGCGCCGCGGACCGCAGAAGAGCCCATCAGGCGCTCGCCGACGCGCTCAGCGACCAGCTGGAGCGCCGCGCCTGGCACCTGGGAGAGGCGGCGACGGGCCCGGACGACACGGTCGCGGCCCTGCTGGAGGAGGCTGCGCGCCTCCGACTGCGGCGCGGGGACGCGCTGGGCGCGGTGGCGGCGCTGACCCGGGCCGCGGGGCTCAGCACTTCGGCGCCCGACGAGGGCCGCCGGCTGGCCGAGGCGGCCTACGTCGGCGTGGACTCCGGCGGTGAGCTGGAGGACGCCTCACGCCTGCTCGCGGGGGCCCGGCTCATCCATCCCACCGGGCAGCAGTCGCTGCACACGGCGGCCGCGTCGGCATTCCTGCTGATCAACCGGGACGGCGACATGGGCACCGCGTACCGGTTGCTGGTCGGAGCGATCGAGTCCGGAGACCATGGCTACGACGCCTCGGACGATGCCCTCATCGAGGCTCTGCACCTCCTGGTGCTGCTGTGCTGGTACGGCGGCGACCCCAAGCTGTGGGAGCCGCTGTTCGCGTTCGTGGACCGGCTGACCCCCGAGCCGCCCGAGCTGCTCTGGGTGATCACCCAGACCTTCGGTGACCCGGCGCGCACCGGTACCGCGGTGCTGCCCCGCCTGACGGAGCTGATCGCCACGGTGGGGGACGACCCCACCCGGGTGATCCGCGTCGGCACCGCCTCGGTCTTCGTGGACCGGCTCGGGGACTTCCGGTGGGCCACGCGTCGGCTGGTGGAGCAGGGCCGCGGCGGCGCCGCGCCCGTCCGCCGACACTTGGGCGCGCTGATGCACCTGGGCCTGGACTACTTCCACCTGGGCCGGTGGGACGACGCCGCTCAACTGGCGGCCGAGGGGCTCACCCTGTGCGAGGACCACGACTACCGGTTCTACGCGTGGTACTTCCAGTACATCCAGGCGGTCGTGGCCGCGGCGCAGGGCGACGGGGAGACCAGCTCCGCACTGACCGAGGAGATCGTCCGGTGGGCGATGCCCCGCGGGACCCACGGCGCACGGTCCTTCGCCTGCCATGCCAGGGTGCTGGCCGCCCTCGGCAGCGGCGACTTCGAGACCGCCTACCAGCACGCCTGCACGCTCAGCCCGCCCGGGACCGTGGCTCCCTATGTCCCGATCGCCATGTGGGGCACGATGGACCTGGTCGAGGCGGCCATCCGGACCGGCCGGGAGAAGGAGGCCGCGGCCCACGCGGCCGCGATGCGCGAGTCCTCGATGGCCGGGTTGTCGCCCCGGCTGGAGCTGCTGGTTCTGGCCTGCGAGGCGCTGACCACGCCCGGGAAGGCAGCGGTCACCCTCTTCGAGCGGGCGCTGTCCCTGCCCGGCCCGGAGCGCTGGCCCTTCGACGTCGCGCGGGTGCGTCTCTTCCACGGCGAACGTCTGCGGCGGCTGCGTGCCACGACGGAGGCCCGGGAGCAGCTGGCACAGGCGCTGGAGGCCTTCCAGCGCCTGGGTGCCAAGCCCTGGGTGACGCGTACCGCGATGGAGCTGCGGGCCGGCGGCCAGTCCGCGCCGACCGCCGCCAGGCCGGGACCTGTGGCACTGACCGCTCAGGAATTGCAGATCGCCACGCTGGCGGCGACCGGACTGACCAACAAGCAGATCGCCGAGAGGCTGTTCCTGTCGCATCGGACCATCGGCACGCACCTGTACCAGATCTATCCCAAGCTGGGCATCACCTCGCGGGCCGCGCTGCGGGACGCGCTCTCCGGGCTCGAGACGAACGACACCGATTGACACGGCGGGTCAAGAGCGACGACTTCGCCGTTGCCCCAGTCATTCGACCTATGCCGGGCCCCGAGCCTGCGCCCACAGTGGACGCGGGGATGCCCTTCCGGGCCGTCCTCCTCCGGTGGCCCCACCTGATGCCACCCTGCACCACGAGAGGGGAACCGGATGGTCGGTGCCTCGGACAGCCATCCGGACATCCACTGGCCGTCGGGCTTCTCGCCCGATCAGGCCCACAGCTTCTGTCAGGCACAGGCCGTCGTACACGCTCCGCCCGCCACGGCCTTCGCGCTGCTCACCGATGTGACGCGGTGGCCGGAATGGGTTCCGGGCGTCACCGAGGTTCGAGCCGGGCCGCTCGTGCGGACCTTCGAGGTGTGGTTCCACGGGCACCGGTTCGAGATCTTCGTGGGAGAGCACGTGCCGCACCGCCGGCTCGGCTGGTCGGGCATCGGCGCCGGTGTGCAGCTGTACCAGGCCTGGCTGCTCACAGCGGTCGCGGGCGGCACCCATGTGGTGACCGAGAACGTGGTCCGCGGTCCCGCCGCCAAGGCCCTGGGCGCGTTGTCCCCGCTGTGGGCGCAGCGCTTGGACGCGCTGTGGCTTGCCCAGCTCAAGAGGCTCTCGGAGAGCGCCCCGGCGGGCGGCGGCGCGTAGTCGGCACCATGCGAAGCCCCGCCGGCGCCCGACGGCGCCGCCGGCCGACGCCCGGTGAGGGCGTCGGCCGGTCGAGGGCGCGTTGTCCGGTGGGTCAGGCGGCCGGGACAGTGTCCTTCGCGGTGACGGTGGCGGGGTCGGGGGTTCCGGCCGTCTCAGCGGTCTTCCGCGCCGGCTTGAGGAAGAGGGCGAGGAGGACGCCGACGGCGAGGGTGGGGGCGATCCAGAGGTAGCCGGTGGCCATGGCGTGGGCGAAGGCGTCCAGTGCGGTGTCGCGCAGGGCGCCGGACAGTCGGCCGATGGTGTCGGGGCGGGCGGCGTCGAAGCCTCCGGCGGTCGGCAGGCCGCGGGTGTGGTCGGCGAAGCCGGTGTTGAGGAGGGTGCCGAAGACGGCGACACCGAAGGCCGCGCCGATGGAGCGGGCGAAGGTGACCACGGCGCTGGCGGCGCCGAGATCGGCGGCGGGCACGCTGTTCTGGACGGTGGTCAGCACGACCATGGGCACCATGCCGATGCCGACACCGGTGATCAGGAAGTAGACGCTGAGGACGAGGGTGTTGGTGGCCGCTCCGATGGTGCCCAGCAGGAGCAGCCCGGCGAGGTTGGCGAACAGGCCCACGAGAAGGATCGCTCGCAGCCGGTCGACGTGTGCGGCCCAGCGTCCGGCCAGGGACTGGCTGACGACCAGACCGGCGACCAGGGGCAGCATGTGGATGCCGGAGAGAGTGGCCGAGACCCCGTGGACGATCTGAAGGTAGGTCGGCAGGTAGACCAGCACGGCGAACATCGCGGCGTTGGCGAAGAACCCGACCAGCGAGGAGAAGACCACGGTCCGGGAGGCGAACATGGCCGGCGGCAGGACCGGGGCGGCGGCGCGGCGCTCGACCGGCACCAGCACCACGGCCAGTACGACGGTGGCGACGATCAGGCCGACGATGGCCGGCGAGCCCCAGCCCCAGCGCTCACCGAAGGAGGCGATCAGGACCAGGCCGGTGGCGATGGCGGCCAGGATGGTGGAGCCGAGGTAGTCGATTCGGGCCTTGGCGCCCCGGGTGGCCACGGGCAGCGTCCGCGCTGCGATGGCCAGGGCGATGAGGCCGACGGGCAGGTTGATCAGGAAGGCCCACCGCCAGGACAGCTGGTCGGTGAAGACGCCGCCCAGCAGGGGGCCGACGATGCTGGCGACGCCGTAGACCGAACCGAACATGCCCTGGTAGCGGCCGCGTTCGCTCGGGGCGACGATGTCACCGACCAGGGCGAAGGTCAGCACGATCATGCCGCCGCCGCCCACACCCTGCAGTACGCGGGCGCCGATCAGCTCGGGCAGGTTCTGCGCCAGGCCGCAGGCCACCGAGGCGATCAGGAAGATCGAGGTCGAGGCCAGGTAGAGCCGCTTGCGGCCGAACATGTCGCCGAGCTTGCCCCACAGCGGTGTCACGGCCGTTGACGCGAGCAGATACGCGGCACTGACCCACGCGATGTTGTCGAACCCGTTCAGGTCCTCCGCTATCCGGGGCAGCGCGGTCGAGACGATCGTCTGGTCCAGGGCCGCGAGTAGGACCGCCAGGATCAGCGCACTCATCGCGGCGACACCGCCCGCCTTGGGCGAGGGGGACCTGTATGCCTTCGACATCGGAACTTGCCTTTCTGGAATAGGTGCACGAGGACGGTGTGCCGTCCGCCACCAGACGATGAGACCCATTGGCCTGACACTTCTAGCTAGATTCGTCACGTCACTGTAGCACTTACTGGAGTTGATTCCACGCTCGAGAGGCATTAGGTGTCTCAGGCTTCACATTCCGCCACTAGACTCGGTGCGGTGAGAGCTGACGCAGCGCGCAACCTGGAAGCCGTCCTGACCACCGGAGCACGCATGCTCGCCGCCGACCCCGGCACGAGCATCGCGAGCATCGCCGCCGAGGCAGGAGTGGACCGACGCACCGTCTACCGACGCTTCGCCTCCCGCGAAGAACTCCTCGCGGCCATCTACGAATCCCGCCTCACGGCCATCGAGCACGCCATCCAGGACGCACGACTGCAAGAAGCACCCGTCGCCGTCGCCCTGCACCGCTACGTCGAGAACATCATCACCGTCAACCGCACCTGGCCCGTCGACCTCACCCGCATGCTCACCGACGACAGCGTCCACGCCCGCCGCGACCTCTCTGTCGCCGAGGTCAACGCCTTCCTCCAACGCGCCACCGACGAAGGCCTCCTGCGCCCCGGTCTCCCGGAGGGATGGCCAAGCGCGCTGCTGCCCCAGCTCATGCACCTCGTGTCCCGGCAGCTGCCCGAACTGAGCCCCGCACAGGCGGCGGACGTCGTCGTCGACACCCTGCTGAACGGCCTCGGAACGTCCTGACACACCGAAGGCCCTCGGGAACACCTGTGTCCAGGTGTTCCCGAGGGCCGGTCAGCCTGTGCGGCGGCGGTAGGGGTGTGTCCCGCCGCCTCTCACCTCATTCCACGTCGGTTGTGGCGGACTCCTTCGAGGAAGCGGCCGGCCAGGTCGACGCGCTCGGCGAGGGTGGCGGGTGTCTGCCCGAAGTCCCCGAACAGCTCGTGCACACCTGCCTCGGCGGCAGCCCGCGCGCAGTCGATGTACTGGGCGAGAGTGCCCGCCTGCGGCATCCGGTCCGGGTGGGTCTTCGTGTCGGTCAGCTCGGGTTTGACGCGCAGCGCCATGCGCAGGCAAGCCGTCCAACACCGGGGTCACCGCGCTCACGGGGACGACGTACCGGGTCTGGTGCGGGGCTGACACCCGACCGCAGGGGGCCACCAGGACCTCACGTTCTCGGGTTCCGGGAGCGCTACGTCACGTATCTCGCAGTGGCCCGGCGAACGCGGCCAGAACGCGCGGGCGGGGTGGCTCATCATGGTCCTCCTGAGGGGCGGGGCGTCGGGCCTACGACACATGTTTCGCAGCAGAAGGTACACACCCAGCGCGAACTCGCCGGACGCGTACGTGTTCGGAGGGGCTAGTGTTCGGAGGGTGGCCGACAGCAAGAACTTTTTAGGCCATGCCGGGTGACGAAAGAACTCGGGCACATTTAGTCTTCTGCGTGAGGTGGGGTGGCGGGACATCGGGCACGTCACAGGCGCGACCGCGCCCAGCATGTGACGGGGCCGGCCACGGCCGTGCCGTCACACGTGCAGCCGCCTGCTGGGCGGCTCCCGGAAACGCACCGCTCCAAGGTCCATAAGGCGAGCGGTGGGAGAAAGCACGACGTACCCTCGCGATTGTGCCTGGCGCGATCCGTACGCACAGAACGCGGGAGCGTCCGGGCCGAGTTGGTTCAGGGGTGAAGGGAGTGGGGGACGGTGGAGTCGATCGCCGTGACTATGGTCGGCCGCGAGAGCGAGCAGGAGGTGCTGTCGGCGTTCGTGGGGGCCTCCGGGGGCCGGGCTCTCGTTCTGCGGGGCGACACGGGTGTGGGCAAGAGTGCACTGCTGGACCACGTCGCCGAACTCGCGACGGCCGAGAAGCACAGGGTGATCAGGGCGGCCGGGGTCGAGGCCGAGTCGGAGCTGCCGTTCGCCGGTCTCCACCAGTTCCTGTATCCGCTGCTCTCCTACATCGACCGGCTGGACGACACTCACCGGGGCGTCTTCGACGTCGTCTTCGGCAGGAGCGAGGGCACACCCCCGTCGGTCATGACCCTCGGCATCGCCGTCCTCGACCTGCTCTCCCTCGCGGCGTCGCAGAAACCCCTCCTGCTGGTCCTCGACGACGGCCAGTGGCTCGACACCTCCAGCACCGAGGTGTGCGGGTTCGTGGGGCGCCGGCTCACCGGCAGCTCGGTGAAGCTCGTCGTCGGCCTGCGCTCCGGCGTGCCCTCGGGCTTCGACACGGCCGCGCTGCCGGAGCTGCCTGTGACCACGCTGTCGGAGAAGGCCTCCGAACAACTCCTGGACATGCACCACCCCGGGCTCGATCCCCAGATCCGCCGTCTGGTGCTGGACGAGGCACAGGGCAATCCGCTGGCCCTGCTGGAACTGCCCCCCTACGTACGCGGCGGCCGGGCGGGACGCAACCCCGAGGAACTGTTCGGGTACACCGGTGTCCCGCTGCCTCTGCGCCTGCAGCACGTGTACGGCGCACGTATCGAGGCCCTCGGCGACGCCGTGCGCGCGGAGCTCCTGCGCGGCGCCCTGGACGGCGCTGGAGCGGGCACGGCGGCCGGTCGCGCACGGGGCACGCGCTATCGCATGGTGGACGCCCACGAGGCCGCGGCCTGCGGCCTGCTGGACATCGACCCGCTCAGCGGCGACTTCGTCTTCCGCCACCCCTTGGTGCGCTCGACGGTCGTCCAGAAGGCGACCCCCAACGAGCGGCGCGCGGCCCACGCCGCCCTCGCCCATGTGCACCGCGACGACGTGGAACGGCGGGCCATGCACCTGGCGGCCTCGACGGTCGACCCGGACGAGGAGGTCGCGGCCGCGTTGGAGACGGCGGCGGACTCCGCTACCCGGCGTGGCGGCTCGCAGGCTGCCGTGGCCTGGCTTACGCGGGCCGCCGAGCTGAGCGAGAGCCGCGAGGAACGCTCCCGCAGACTGGGGGACGCCGCGTTCATCGCGGGTCACGCCGGCCTGCTGGACAGGGCCCAGCAACTGGTCCGCTCCGACAGCACGTCCGGCAAGAGCGAGTCTCCGGCCTCGGTGGTGGCATCGGCCTATGTCGCGCTGTACGAGGACGGGGACGTACGGTCCTCGCATCGCCAGGTCCTGACGGCGATCGAGAGCATCCGTGACAGCGGTGTGAAAGAGCCGAACGAGGTGCTCATCCGGCTGGTAAACCTGCTGCTGGCCATCAGCCAGTACGCGAGTGACGCGGCCGCGTGGCAACGGACGCATGAACTCCTCGACTCGCTCGGCGACTTGGTGCCCCCGCATTCGCGCGTCTACGAGGACGCATGGGGCGACGTGGTGCGTCGCGGTGCCGGTGTGCAGGAGCGGGTGGAACGCGCCTTCGCCCGCCTCCACAACCTCGAACCGTGGGACGTCACACGCCTGGGCGCCGCCGCCTACCACGTGGACACCCTCAGCCACTATCGGCCGCATCTCCAGCGCACCGTCGACCGAGAAGTGGAGACGGGAGCCGTGTCGGTCGGCATGACCATGCTGCACCAGATCATGCTCGACCAGATCGCGGTGGGTGAGTGGGAGGAGGCGGAACGGACCGGACAGCGGTGCCTGGAGCTGACCACGTCTCATCGGAATACGCTGTTCGCTCATCACACCCGGGCGTATCTGGGGCTGCTGGCCGCACTGCGCGGCCAGGTCGAACGCGCACGGGAACTCCAGGCCACCGTCGACGCCTGGGCCCGCCCCCGCGGCGTCGGCTTCCTCACCCAGATCGCCGACGCCACCGGCACCACCGCCGCTCTCACCGAAGGCGACTACGAGGCCGCCTACCTCCACGCCATCGGCATCACACCTCCCGGCACCTTCACCCCCTACGCCCACCAAGCCCCCCGCACCCTCCTCGACCTCGTCGAAGCAGCCCTCCACACCGGCCGCACCCAGCAAGCACGCCAACACGCCCTCGCCGCACAAGACGCCGGCCTGCCCGACATCTCCCCCCGCCTCGCCCTCATCACCTACGGCGCCCTTGCCATGACCACCACCGACCCCACCGAAGCCGACCACATGTACCACCGCGCCGAAACCCACCCCACCGCCGCCCACTTCCCCTTCGAACTCGCCCGCATCCACCTCGCCCACGGCATCCACCTCCGGCACACCCAGGGCCGGAAGGTGGCACGGCCGTCGCTGACCCTCGCAGCCGAGACATTCGAGCGGCTCGGTGCCCCCACGTGGACCGAACGGGCCCGCGCCGAACTGCGCGCGACCGGCGCGTCTGCCCCGGCCACTTCCGCGCATCTGGCGGCGCTGACCTGGCAGGAACGCCGGATCGCCGATCTCGCCGCCGGCGGCCTGACCAACAAGGAGATCGGCGAACGGATGCACCTCTCACCCCGTACGGTCAGCTCACACCTGTACCGGGTCTTCCCCAAGCTGGGCATCACCTCCCGCGCCGCCCTGCGCGACGCACTGGGCAGGATCCCCGGCGAGCAGAACGTGTGAGCACCATTCGGGTGAGCACCACGTAACCACGCCGGCCGACGGCCCGGGGCCCACAGGTCCCGCCCGTCGGCCGCGAGGTGTTCAGCTCTCACCGGGCAGGCCTCGGATGCCGCGTTCGTCCAGCCAGCCGAGCACGTAGTCGGCGACGAACCGCCATCCGCCGTCGATGACCAGCGAGTGGGCGCGGTCCGCGAACTGCTTCAGATCGGTGACGGCGGTGGAGTCGCCGTACTGCTTGTACACCGCGCGGGTGGCGGAGTCGGGTACCAGCCGGTCCTCCTGCCCGGAGATCAGCAGCAGCGGTCCACGGCCCGCGTTGCCGATGTCCGCCACGGCACGCGGGCTGCGCGGTGCCCCGCCGCATCCGAGGTCGGCGAGCAGACGGCGCGGTGTCGGCACCACGTAGCGCTCGAAGAGCCCGTCGGACTCCTCCGCCTCGACGGTGTTCGCGATGACGTGGTGGAACTGCTGCGGGGACAGCGACACGAGGTGGTCGGAGGCGTCGACCTGGTCGGGGGTCCACAGCCGGGTCGGCGAGGAGGGCAACAGGACATCGTTGATCGGGGCGGACGCGATGGCCACCGCCGCCCGGCCGACGTTGGCACCGATGAGACGCTGCGCGATGAGTCCGCCGACCGAGTGGCCGATGATCACCGGCGAGACATCGAATGCACGCACGATTCTGGCGTAGTGGTCCATCAGAACGTCCAGACCGGCGCCGCCGAGCGACTCGGGGGACTCGCGCACCTGTGAAGCGGTGGCGGCCTCCCCCGGCCAGCCCGGGGTGAACGCGAGGAACCCCCGGCTCGCGAAGCGCTCCGCCCACGACTCCCAGGACAGCGCGTGTAGCCACGCGCCATGGATGAAGACGACGGGAGTACGGTTCACGGCTGCTTCCTCCGAGCATGACGACCACCCGGCACCGGCAGCGGGCGACAGTTTCAGGATCGTTCAGCCACAGGTCAGGGGCGACAGTCGAATGACTTAATCTTCACGCCCCCGGGCCCCCGGCCCGCGCGGGCCCGGGCAGGCCCGGGCAGGCCCTGCGGCAGAACTCGCCCGAACATGCCGCCCGAAGACGGACCACTGTCCGTTTGGCGGCATCGACCACCGCGACACCGGGGAAGCCGGCGATGTTGCACCGTCAAGTTACCTATGTACGGCCTTCCCGCGCGGGCGACAGTTGGTCGGGCAAGCTTCCGCCACAGGGAAGGACAACCCGTCATGAGCGGCAACCAACCAGGTGTACAGGCCGACCGAACGGCCCCGGCCGGCCGGCCTGAGCTGGTCCTGGACATCGAGCGCGTGCTGGACGTCTCCGCCCGGATCGCCGTCAGGGCGGAGTTCCGGTTCGACCCGGAGGCCCCCTTGGTCGTGTGCGTGGAGCTCCTCATCGAGGGCGGCCCGCGGGTCCTGTGGCGGATCGGCCGGGACCTCCTCCAGCAGGGGCTGTACTCGATGAGCGGCCTGGGTGCCGTCCAGATCTGGCCGTCGCACCCGGCGGAGCGGGCCACCGCGTGGCTTCAGCTGACCTCCGGGGACATGGCGGCCCTGTTCGAGCTGCCCGTGCCCCCGCTGGCGGAGTGGCTGGAGTACACCTACGAGTTCGTTCCCGCCGGTCACGAGCTCGCCGAAATCGACTGGGACGTCGCCACCGTGGACCTGCTCCGGGGTCCCAGGGCGCACTCCGACTGATCACGAGGGACACGCTGCGCAAGCACCTGTCCCTGGTGCCCACGATCGCGGCCATGGCTCACACGACGACCTCCACAACGGCCACCAGGTTCTCGCAGAGCGGGAGACGGGCTGGTGGACGTTCACCCTGCACGTCCGCAATCTGGCCACGAGACGGCGGTCGCCGCCGCGGCCCGCTTCCACACCTCGGCGGCCCCGGCCGAGGAGCGCCGATGCGCGACGGTGAAGTCACCCAGGTAACCGCCTCCCCGAACCGCGGCGGACGCCTCGGGGAAGACGTTCGAAACCGACGGGAAGTCGCTGCGTGCCCGGGCTGCCGCTGACGCTGTCCAGATGGGCACCGACCACCTCGGCCGGCCCGTCGCCGGACCCGGGCAGCGAGGCGATGAGGTTCGCCCCGCGCAAGCGCCGGTGGAGCCGCGGCTTGAGGGCGAGCGCGCGGTTGGTTGCCGTGCCGGTACGCCACGGTGACCACTTCGGCGGGGAAGACCTCACGCACATAGCGGACCTCGTCGCCGAGTGTCACGGCGGCGAACCCCGCCTTGTGCACGGCCCGCGGACTCCACCCCCACTCGATCAGGAAGCCGAGCCTGGCCGTGGCCGCGTACTCCAGGTATCTCGTGTTGCGCAGGTGGCCGTTCAGGTCCACATCGTCCCAACGGACTTCGAAACACTTCTTGAACACTTTGGACATTTCAGAGGACCAGCCTTTCCGCGTCACGGTCAGTGACGGAGGTGAAATCTCTACGTACACGTGTCGAGAAAGGCAGAGGGTTCACTCCGGCTGGCAGCAGGTGTGAGGATCCACCCCTGTTCCACGATTGCACCGTCCGCTGCGGCGCGGCAGAGTGTTCCAACTGCCGGGCGCGACAGGCGAGATACCTGCAACATTCCAACCGTAAGGAAGTCGCGTGAGTCCGATTTCGGTCCGGGGATTCGCAGTGGCCTCTGCCACCGATGTCACCGCTGTCGGAAGCGTCGTCGGCGTTGCTTCGGGCAGCGCCGCACAGACCAACGACGTCGAGGCGACGGCAGCCGACACCACGCTCCTCTCGGACATACCCGCGGGCGGCGGTCCCAGGTGCAGACCGCGTCCCTGACGCAGCAGGCCGACATCCAGGCCATCGCCGCCGATGCGAGCGCCAAGAAGGGCGCCGAGAAGCGGCCCGCAAGGCGGGCGCCAAGTCCGCGATCGAGAAGAAGGAAGCCGCCGAGAAGGCGGAGCAGGAGGCCCAGGAGCGCACCGAGGCCAAGGCCGCCGCGTCCCAGGACACCGCCGGCTTCCCGGTCCAGAGCTCCTGCACCGTCGCGCAGACCGAGGCGATGGCCGCGCAGAAGGTGCCGAGCGACCAGTTCCAGTGCTTCAGCAACATCGTGGACCACGAGTCCAGCTGGAACTACACGGCGGTCAACGCCTCTTCCGGTGCCTACGGCCTCTTCCAGGCGCTGTCCGAAATCAAGACGTCCTCCGTCGGCGCCGACCGGCAGACCAACCCGGCCGCCCAGATCCAGTGGGGCCTCGACTACATGAACAGCACCTACGACAGCCCCTGTGGCGCCTGGGCGTTCTGGCAGGCCAACCACTGGTACTGAGCCCCGTCCGCCCCGACACATGTATCTCGGAGCGGTTAGGGTCGAGAGAAGACAGGTGCCGTGGCCGGGAGGACAAGGTATGAACGGAATGCCGGGAGACGCCGGGCCGACGGAGGACGCGGCACTGACACGGGCCGCGCAGGCGGGCGACGTGTCGGCTCTGGCCCTGCTGCTGGAGCGTCATCGGCCCGGGATGCGTGCGGTGGCGCTCAGTCTGCTGGGACCGGGCCCGGACGTGGACGACGTCGTGCAGGAAGCGGCGCTGGTGGCGCTGCGCCGGATCGTGGACGTCCGCGATCCGGAAGCCGTGGGGCCGTGGCTGCGCATGGTCGTACGCAACAACTGCCGGACGCTGCTGCGCGCCTCCCGACGTGTCGAGCCCATGGAGTCGGTGCCGCTGCCGCCGTCGGACGGCGCCACGCCTGAGCAGGTCCTGCAGAGTCACGCGCTGCGGGACTGGATCTGGGAGGCCGTCGAGGCGTTGTCCCCGACCCTGCGCCTGCCGATCGTCCTGCGCTACTTCTCGACCGGGATCACCTCGTACCAGCAGATAGCCGAAGCCTGCGCGGTGCCCGTCGGTACCGTGCGCAGCCGGCTGAGCCAAGCACGCACCGCTCTGGCCCAGGCCCTCACCGCGACGGGGGCCACCGCGCACGAGGACGTGCTGCGCCGCACGGAAGCCAGCTGGCAGGAGGCGCGCGAAACACTCGCGGCCGCCGAGCGCGGCGAGTTCGGCCAGGTGGTAAAGGACCGCTACTCCCCCGAGGTCTCGCTGCTGAGCGGAGGCGAACGGCTCGGTGGAACCGACCTCCTTCTGGCGGGCATGGACTGGGACCTCTCGGCGGGCGTACGCCAGCGCCCCCTGCACGTGGTGGCGGGCCGGTCCCTGATCGTCTGGGAGATGGAATTGATCAATCCGCCGGACAATCCGGACCACTGCCCACCCGGTGTCGCCTGGATCATGACGCTGGACGGCGGCCGCTTCGACCGGGTCTCCCTCTATCACGCACCACGCCCCCAGGCCGCGCCGACTCCTGCTGCGGCCTGAGTCCATGCCCTCCCCCGCGATCCCATCTCCGTGACCCAGATCACATCCTGACGATCGAACTTCCCGACCTCCGGAGCGTCGTGTCGGTGTCAGAGACACCTGCACACCACACGGAGGTCCCGTTGAACACGCCCACCGCACACCCCCACGGCCCGGCGTCCGGCACCGGTCCCCTCTCCCCCGGAACCCACTCCTACCGGCTGGGCGGAATCGTCCAGCGCTATCACGTCCACGGCAGCGGCCCGGTGTGCGTGGCCCACTCGGGCGGTCCCGGAATCTTCTGGGACTACCTGCGCATGCCCGCCCTCGAAGAGCACCTGACGATGGTCTACGTCGAGCCCGTCGGCACCGCCGAGGACAGCCGTCTCCCGTCGCACCCGCACGGTTACACCCGGGAGAGGTACAGCCGCTTCCTGGAGACATTGATCAACCGGCTCGGCATACCCAAGGTGCACCTGCTGGGGCATTCGCACGGCGCGTTCGTGGCCGCCCACCACGCCCTGCACCGTCCCGAGCGGCTGGCGGGCGTCGTGCTGTACGAGGGCGCTCCCGTCACCGGTCCCGAACACGGCGCGGAGGCGGGCCGCATGGTGGAGGCCTTCGTCGCGAAGCACGCCGGCCATCCCGGACTGCCCGATGTGCTGGCCGCGTTCGACGCCATGTCCAGCATCTCCAGCGACGAGCAGACCGTGGCGGTCGCACGCGGTGTGCTGCCGTCGTACTTCGCCGACTACTGGGGCAACGAGGAGCGGCTGGCCCCGTTCCGGGACGCGATCCGGGCCACGTACGTCTCTGGCCTGGACGAGGGCCTCACGCCTGATGTCATCGACGACCGCGTCGCCCTCAAGGGCCTGGAGCCGCCGGCTCTGATCGTCGTGGGTCGGCACGACGTGATCTGCGGGCCTCGCTGGGCACTCGAACTCGACGAACTGATCCCCGACTCGCAGCTGCTGCTGCTGGAGAACAGCGGGCACATGGGGCACATCGAGGAACCCGAGCTGTTCGCAGGCGCGGTCCGTGACTTCGTCCTTCGGACCACCGCCCCGTGGGACGGTGCCGCGTAGGTCACCGGAGGCATCTCACGACGTGTGTCGGCCCGCTTCGGGCCGACACACACGTGAACCTGGTGGCTTTGGCACTGCGCCTTCTGCTCACCGAGGCCAAGGTCTGCCTGGAGACCTTCGACCTGCTCGACGACGGCGTCGAGCAGGCCCTCGACTCCTTCGCCGACCTCGTATATGAGGACATGGACCACGAGTGGCTGTACGACGACGCCAATGACGGCATTGAGGACAGCCCAGTCAGCGAGGCTCTGGACATCGCGCCCATGGGACTCGCCGACTGGTTCAAGCCCTTCAACGACGGCCGCTACGTACACCCCTACGCGATGGACGCACTGGCCGGAGAAAGGGACAGCGAGGCGGGTCGAACTGCGCAACGCGGGCCGGGAACCGCTGGATCTGGAGTCCGTCACGTCGTTGGTCCTCGGCTCACTGACCGATGGCGAGAACGCCACCAGCGCGGCGGACCTGCTGTGGGCGGGAACGAGTGGCTGGCCGAATACCGTTGGCAGCGCCGCCCGTTGAGGCAGGCCGCGCCGGCGTTCAACAGCCGCGTCCGCCACCCGAACGGCAAGGGCGCCTTCACCATTTCCGGGCAGGGCTCCTGGTCCAGCTACGGCCACCCTCCCATGGGCTGTCTGACGGACCGCCATACAGGGCGGACATGGCTGCGGCAGATCGAGCACAACGGCGGCTGGACATGGGAGTGCGGCGTGCGCGCCGAAGCCGCCTTCGTGGCGGCCTCCGGCCCCAACGATCTCCGGCACGCCTGGTCGCACCCTCTGGAGCCGGACGGTGCGCCCTTCCGAACCGTCCCCGTCACGCTGGCGCTCGCGGAGAGCGGCGGTGTCGACGAGGCGTTCGCGACGCTCACCCGCTACCGGCGAGCCGCCCGCCGCCCGCACCCCGACCACACGGGCCTGCCGGTCATCTTCAACGACTACATGAACTGCCTGATGGGCGGCCCGACCACGCATCGCCTCCTCCCGCACATCGACGCGGCCGCGGAGGCGGGCGCCGAGTCCTTCGTCATCGATGCCGGCTGGTACGACGACGAGGGCGGCGGCTGGTGGGACAGCGTCGGCGCCTGGGAGCCCGCCGCATCCCGCTTCCCCGGGGAGCGAGGCATCCACGAGGTCCTGGACCACATCCGTGAGCGGGGGATGGTACCGGGGCTGTGGCTGGAGCCCGAAGTGGTCGGCGTGCGCAGCCCGTTGGCGACGACGCTGCCCGATGAGGCGTTCTTCCGGCGGCGCGGCGTCCGCGTCCTGGAGACCGGCCGCTACCACCTCGACCTGCGCCACCCCGCCGTCCGCGCCCACCTCGACCGCGTCGTGGACCGTCTGGTCGACGACCTCGGCGTCGGCTATCTCAAGCTCGACTACAACGTCGACGCGGGCCCAGGCACGAGCGCCCACCCGAATGAAACCCCCGCCAACGGCCTCCTCGGCCACAACCGCGCGCAACTCGACTGGCTGGAAGGCATATTGGACCGTCACCCCCACCTCGTACTGGAGAACTGCGCGTCCGGCGGCATGCGTGCCGACCACGCCCTGCTGTCCCGGCTGCCCGTGCACTCCGCCAGCGACCAGCAGAACCTCGATCTCCACGCGCCCATCGCCGCGGCGGCACCGACCGCGGTCACCCCGGAACAATGCGCCGTCTGGGCCTACCCGCAGCCTGATGACTACCCGGATGAAGTGGCCTTCACCATGGCCAACGCCCTCCTGGGCCGTATCCACCTCTCCAGCAATCTGCCCGAACTCGCCGACGCTGCCCGCGACTTGGTGCGCGAGGCGGTGTCGGCGTACAAGGCGATCCGGACCGATCCGACGGACGCGATCCCCGCCTGGCCGCTGGGCCTTCCCACCTGGGACGACCCGTGGATCGCGCTTGCCCTGCGCACGCCGGACGGCACCAGGTACGTGACGGTGTGGCGCCGCCCCGGAACCGACGAGAGCGCCGTGCTGCCGCTGCCGGGCCCGCAGGCCGCGCCGGTCCGCGTGACGTGCTGTATCCGGCGTCCACCCGGGCGCGGACGTCATGGCGCGCCGAGGCCTCCGAGGTGAGGGTGACGCTTCCCGCGGCACCCTCAGCGGTGGTCCTCCGGCTCAGTCCCGATCCGGATCACGCAGGTCGATGATCCGCTCGAAGAAGAACTCGTGCTTGAGGAAAGAGGTGCCGTACTCGCGGCCGGGGGACGGCGGGTCGAGCTGAGATGCCTGGATGAGCCGCCAGCCGTCCAGGAGTGCGTCGACCCCGGTCTCGTAGGGCGGCTCGTCGCTGTCTCCCGAGGTCGGGGTGGTACGGCCGGTCCCGTCGTAGCGGGCCCAGCCGACAACCCAGGAGTCCAGGGCGGACGTCGACAGGTACAGAACCAGCACCTGCTGCCGCAGGGTCGTGGTCGGGGTGGACGTGGCAACGCTCATGCGGAGGCCTCCTGAGGGCGGTTGGCGACCCTGGTCACCCAGTATTCGATGTCGAAGGTGTCGTCACCGGTCAGTTCGCGCCAGAGCAGGACGCGGTTGTAGCGCTCCAGGCGTCCGGTCGCCTGCTCGTACCACGGGAAGTGCGCGTCCAGTTCCGCGCGCACCTGCGGATCGTCGAGGTCCGAGGTGTCCCACAAGAGCCGCTGCCGCACCTGGGGGTTGAAGCGGATCTTGAACATGTAGCGGCGGATGTCGCTGTCGTTGCGGCGGCCGCCGTGCCACAGCCCGTGGTGCAGGAACACCACGGTGCCGGCCGGGCAGATGAGCCGGTCCTGGCCGCGCAGGTTCTGGTAGCGGCCGGTGTCGGACTCGTTGGTGCGCCGCAGATGGCTGCCAGGCACGCTGAGCGTACCGCCCATCTCCAGGGTGACCTCCTGCGGGTAGTACATGAGCTGGACGTCGAACGCGTCCGGTCGTACGTCGATGATGGCGTCCGCGTGCAGCGGCTGGGCCTGTCCTTCGTGCGGCTCGCGGGTGTGCACGGCGTGGTGGTCGACGGTCGGGCCTGGGCCGACCAGGCTGTGCAACGCCCCTGTAACCTGGGGAAGTTCGAGGAGGCGTCGGGCGAAGGAGCCCGGCGCGAAGGCCTGGTCCACGGGTGTTCCGTACGGCACCGGTGCGATGCCGTCCGCGAGGACGCGCAACGCCTCGGCGTTCATCTCGGGCGGGACCACCGCGTCGAGGCGCAGCGACCCACGCGCCACGAACCGGGCCATCTGCACCGAACTGAGCAGCGCTCCGTTCGGCTGCGGCGTGTTCTTCTCGGCTTGTTCCATGGCCCACACGCTAGGCGCGGGCACGGCGGATGGCGTGGGCAGCGTTCACCCATTACTGGTCGATTTTCAACCGGGCGGGCTCTGATGGCGCGTGGTGAGGCCCCGAGTTCACGGCGGCAGGCCTTGTTGAACGCCTGCAGGTCGGGGATGCCGACGGCGACGGCGACGGCGGGAATGGACAGGTGCCGGCCCGCAGCAGTGCCGGGCCTGCGCCATCCTGCGGGCACGGATGTAGGCGATCACCGTGTGCCCGGTGGCCGCCCGGAACAGACGGGTCAGGTGGTTGTGGGAGACCCCGGCTTCCTTGGCGATCCCGGACACGGTCAGCGGCTCCACGAGCCGCGCCTCGATCAGGGCCACCGCCGCGGCAACCGCAGGATGAGCAGCCTGCGCGCCGGCGACGCCCACAGCCGTCCAGATCCCCCAAGCACGCCGAATCGCCACGGCCCCGCGTTCAACATCTCCATGCATCCACCAACGGCCACCACCGAAAAACGGCATACCGTCCCGCCGAAATCGGACTCGGACATGGGGTCAAGGTTTCGCCCGGTCCCATATGCCGGATTCCCGATATGGGCTCACCGCTCCCGACCCCACTCCCACTGGGAGCAACCCTGACCAGCCCAAAGAGCGCAAGCGCAACCCAGAAACGCACCCGATCGACGGGGAGCCGCCGGTCACAAACCGGACACAGATGTGAACGTCCGCGCAAGAAACCAAACATGCACCCAGCGGCCCGAGTGGGGGCAAACAGACAAGGGGACAGTGGAAGCACGCTCCCACTCCCACGCTCCCAGTGGGAGCGTGGGAGCAACAGAAAAAGGGCCGTTCGAAAACGGCCCTTCACCTGCGACGTTCGATAGTTCGAACTAGTCGGGACGACAGGATTTGAACCTGCGACCCCTTGACCCCCAGTCAAGTGCGCTACCAAGCTGCGCCACGTCCCGGTGCCCGCCTGACCTGGGCTTTCCCCTGGCCGAACGTGCACGGAAACAATACCGCACTCGTGCCGGTGGTCGCGCACTCGTTTATGCGGGGCGAGGGCCGACACAGGGGTGGGGTTGACCTCAAGTTTGGTTGAGGTTGCACGATCGTCGGCATGACGATCACGGCGAAGCAGAGCCACGAGTTTGCGGACCTGCCCCGGCTGATGGGGCTGATGACCGGCGATGAGAAGCACGGGCCGGCGGCGACGTCCACCCTGGACGCGCTGTGGGTGCTGTACGACCGGGTGCTGCGGATCGGGCCCGAGCGGATGGGCGATCCGGAGCGGGACCGGTTCCTGCTCTCGAAGGGGCACGGACCGATGGCGTACTACGCGGTGCTCGCGGCGAAGGGATTCGTCCCGGTCGAGTGGCTGCCCGGATTCGGGTCGTACGACTCCCCGCTCGGGCACCATCCGGACCGGGTGCTGGTGCCGGGCGCCGAGATCGGCAGCGGGTCGCTCGGGCACGGGCTGCCGATCGCCGTCGGCACGGCGCTCGGGCTGCGGGCGCAAGGGCTCGACGAGCCGCGCGTCTGGGTGCTGATCGGCGACGCGGAGCTGGACGAGGGCAGCAACCACGAGGCGATCGCGTTCGCCGGGCCCGCGGGTCTGGAGCGGCTGCACACCGTTGTGATCGACAACTCCTCCGCCAGCCACGCCCGGCCCGGCGGGATCGCCGCCCGGTTCGAGGCGGCAGGCTGGTCCGCCGCGACCGTGGACGGCCGTGACCACGAGGCCCTCCACGCCGCCTTCACCGCCCCTCACCCGGGCCGCCCGCGCGTGGTCGTCGCCCAGGTCGAGGCGAAGTTCGCCTGAGGCGCAGCCTCCGCGCTTCCCCGGTCCCGCCTGCCCGCCGGGCGACACCGCGCATCACCTCACCACGTCGGACACGACAGACCGCAACCCGTACGCCCTGGAAGGACGACATCCCATGGACACCATGCGTGACCGATTCGCCCCTGTTGTCTCTCGACTGCTCGACGAGGACCCGCGGGTCGCGGTCGTGCTCGCCGAGATCGGCAAGGACGGCTTCGCGGACGCCCGACGCAAGCATCCGGATCGGGTGATCAACGTCGGTATTCGCGAACAGCTCCTGATCGGCGCGGGCGCGGGCCTCGCGCTGACGGGGCTGCGACCGGTGGTGCACACCTTCGCCAGCTTCCTCGTCGAGCGGCCCTTCGAGCAGGTCAAGCTGGACCTCGGACACCAGGACGCGGGCGCGGTGCTCGTCAGTGCCGCCGCGTCCTTCGACTGGCCCGCGGGCGGCTTCACGCACATGGCGCCGGGCGATGTAACTCTGCTCGACACCCTGGACGGCTGGACCGTGCACGTCCCGGGCCACCCGGACGAGGCCGAGACGCTGCTGCGCCACGCCGTCGCCGCAGGTGACGACAAGGTGTATGTGCGGCTGTCCGTCCAGTCCAACGCGCAGGGACTCGCGGTCGACGGAACACGCTTCCTCACCGTCCGCGAAGGGCGCGCCGGAGTGGTCGTCGCCGTCGGGCCGATGCTCGACGCCGTGCTGGCCGCGACGGAAGGGCTCGACGTGACCGTGCTGTACGCGACCACGGTGCGCCCCTTCGACGCGGCGGCGCTGCGCCGGGCCACCGGGACCGCCGGCACTGACGTCGTCCTCGTCGAGCCATACCTGGCCGGCACCTCCACCGCCGTTGCGAACGACGCGCTCGCCGATGTGCCCCACCGCGTCCTCGGTCTCGGCGTGGGCCGCCGTGAGCTGCGCCGCTACGGAGACATCGACGAGCACGTGGCCGCACACGGCCTCGACGCGCGGTCGCTGCGCGAGCGCATCGACGGATTCCTGGGAGCGCGGGTCCGGGTGTGACTGTCGGAACCCTGGAAGCAGTGCCGCGGAACCGACTCAGCGCATCTCCCGCCCCGCCGCCTCGGGTATCGCCCCGGTCGTACGCGGCCGGGACACGGGGGCGTCGACGCGCACAAGGTTGCGTATCGCGGGCACCAAGAGCAGGGCCGTCGAGACGACGAGGGTCATGACGCCCGCGATGAGGAGAACATGGTCCGCGCCGAGGACCGAGGCGGCCGGGCCGGCGAGAGCCTGGCCGACGGGCATCATCGCCAGGGAGCCGGCGACGTCGTACGCGTGGATGCGGTTGAGGACGTCGGGCGCGACCTGCGTCTGCACGCTGGTCGCCCACATCACACCCCAGAGCGACATGCCCGCGCCCGCTATCACCGCTCCGGCCGACATGGCCGCCACGCCGAGCCCCGCCCCGACGGACGCCGGGAAGCAGGCGAAGGCGAAGAGGGCGAACGAGCCGGCACGCAGCATGCGGCGGGGGCGGAGTCGCAGCGCGATCAGTCCGCCGATGACGGTGCCGGCGCCTAGGGCGGAGTTGACCAGGCCGTAGGCGCGCGGGCCGTGCTGCTGGATGACCTCCGTCGCCACCAGGGGGACGGTCGGGCCCCAGATGGAGATCATGTACACGCACCAGATGACGATGACGCCCCACAGCCAGGTCCGGGATTTGAACTCCCGCCAGCCCTCGGCGAGATCGGCCTTGAAGCTGCCGCCATGCGTGTGGGTTCCGGGTACTGCCGAGGGGAGCCGGAGCAGCAGCAGGCACAGGGCGCTGAGCGCGTACGTCGCCGCGTGGGCCACGAAGACCCCTGCGGCCGATGCGAACGCGACCAGCAGGCCTGCCAGAGCGGGGCCCGCCAGCTGGGCGGCGGACTCGGCGATCCGTATGGCTCCGTTGGCCCCCTGTACGTCGGCGGCCAGGCGGGGCACTGTGCTGGCCACGCCGGGCTGGAAGACCGCGCCCGCCACGCCATTGACGGCACCGATCGCGCAGATCTGCCAGAGGACCACATGGCCGGTGAAGAAGAGCACGGCGCACAGAGACTGGGTGACCAGCCGCACCAGGTCGGCGCCGATCATCAGCTTGCGCGTGCTGAACCGGTCGGCGATGACCCCGCCGAAGATCACCAGTCCGGCGAAGGAGGCGGCCGACGCGGCCATCGCCAGGCCGACCGCGCCCACCCCGTACCCGTACTGCAGCAGTCCGGCGGCGAGCGCCACCGGCAGGATGGTGTCGCCGAGCCGGGCGAGGGCCCGCGCGACGAAGAACAGCGCGAAGTCCCGTGACCATACGGGCCGTCGGGGCCCGTCCGCGGCAACGATGTCACGACGGCCGCCGACCCTTTCACCCGGCGCCTCAGCGGCTCCGGACAATGCCCCAAAGGCTTCGTGCGACTCCTCGGAAGCTGCGGGTCGCCGCTCAGAAGCTCCCCGCCGAGTCCCACAAGCTTCGTGCGGTGTCTCCGACGCACACGGCGGCTCCTCGCCCGATGACGTCCCGGCCATCCGGTCGCACCCCTCCCCTGCCACGCTCTGCCGATGCCCCACAACTCCCCCGCGGAGCCGAGTGTCCCGCTCTCCACTCCTGTCGCCGGATCATGCCACGGGGCACTGACAACGCCTCAAGGATTTCAGTCGGCGGACGGGAGACCCAACTCCGGATAGGAGTCGAGCAGTCGGGGCGGGGCCGCCTGGCGCCAGGAGTCGGCGAGGATGTCGCGGAGTTCGTCGTCGTCCTCCAGGGCGGTCAGGCGGACCCGGACCCAGGCGAAGCTCGCCTCGTGGTCGGCGATCCAGAACTTCCTGGGCTCGGCGAGGACGAGTTCGTCGCGCTCCTCCTTCGGGCAGCGCACGGCGATGGAGGTCTCCTCCTCGGGCAGCGTGGCGAACATCTTTCCCGCGACCCGGAACGTGGGCATACTCCAGGCGATCTTCTCCGTCGTGTCCGGCAGGGAGAGGGCGATACGGCGTACGTCTTCGGCATCCGGCATGAGAGGCACCGTAGCCAATGGCACTGACATCGACTCGTCGAGGACCGGATCAAAAGCGCAGGCCATGGCACCGGGTCGGGAGCCCGCACAGACCCAGGCCATGGCACCGGGCGGGAGCCCGCACAGACCCAAGGCCATGCCACCAGATCGGGAGCCCGTACAGGCGCCGCCCCCTTACGAACCGAGAACGACCGCTTCCGCCCCGACGCGTTTGTAGAAGATCGTCGTCGGACGCAATTCGCCCGACGGGCTCGCCGCGTAGTCCGGTATCGCCCCGAGCCGGGTCCACCCGGCGGAGCGGTAGAGGGACTCGGCGGGGCTGTCGGTCTCGGTGTCCAGGTGCAGGAGGGTCACTCCCGCCGCGACCGCCTCGGCCTCGGCGGTCGTCAGGAGCGTACGGCCAAGACCTTGTCCGCGGCCGTCCCGGTGCACCATCAGCTTCACGAGTTCGGCGCGGTGGCGGCTGTTGGGCTTGTCGGGGAACGCGAGGCTGACGGTGCCGAGCAGTCGGCCCTCGCCGCGGACCGCCCACACGGCGAGACGGCCGGCCGACACCGCGGCCGCACGCTGCTCCCACCAGGCGATGGCCGTCGTACGGTCGAGCGGTGCGAGGAAGCCGATCGACGCACCACCTTGCACGGTATCGATCAGCAGATCCGCCAACTCCTCCGCCGAGGCGCGGAGTTGGGTTGCGTTCAGCCGGGAGAGGGTGGTCACGGCCGTACCACCGCCAGCGCGTACCGCACGCCCTCGGGGCCGGGGCATCGAAAACGCGTCGGTCCCCACACCCGCAGCCGGAGGCAGTCGCCCGCCTCGAGGCGGTGCTCGACGTCCTGCGCCGTCACGGCGAGGGCCCCGTCAAGGACCCAGATGTGCTGTTCCAGGCCGGGCACAGGGGGGCGGTCGTACGCGATGTCGGCGCCGGCCGCGAGCCGCCCCTCGACGAGCTCGCCGCGCATCCCCGTGTGCGGCGGCGACACCGACCGGCGTACAAAACCGGAGGCCTCGTCCTCCCAGATCGCCTGGTCGGCCGCCCGCACCAACAGCACGGGCTCCCCTTCGACCTCGCTGAGCAGTTGAGACATAGTCCGCCCGTACACCCCGCACAAGCGGTTCAGGAGCGAGGCGGTGGGGCTGGTCTCCGCGCGCTCCGCGCGGGAAAGGGTCGAGCGGCTGACCCCACTGCGCTCCGCCAGCTCACCCAGGGACCAGCCGCGTTCGGCCCGCAGCTCGGCCAGCCGGGCACCGAGCCGGACGTCGACGGCATCCTCGACTTCGTTTCCCATATTCGGGATGATATCCCAGATGCGAGACGAGGACTTCCTCAATCCACGGTCGCAGCCTCCGCCAACGCGTCAAGCACCGGCCTGATCAGCGGATGGTCCTCCGCGCCGCGGCGTACGGCCGCGAAGACCCGGCGGGTGGGCGCGACGCCGTCGACCGGACGCACGAGAACCCCGCTGAGGTCCATGCCCCGCAGCGCCGAGCGGGGTACCAGGGCCACGCCCGCGTCGGCCGAGGCGAGGGCGACGACGGCGCGGAAGTCGTCCGAGGAGTGTTCGAGGCGGGGCTGGAATCCGGCGTTCTCGCAGGCCAGGACGACCACGTCGTGACAGGGGTTGCCCGGGTAGGGGCCGATCCACGGGTCCTTGGCGAGTTCGGCGAGCGGGACTTCGTCGGCATCCGCCAGGCGGTGGGCGACCGGGACGACCGCGTCGAAGGGCTCGGCGTACAGAGGCACGTGGGTGAGGCGTGGGTCGTCCGCGTCGGGGGCACCCCGGTATTCGACCGCGACCGCGATGTCGACCTGTCGGTCGAGCACCATCGGCAGGCTGGCGTCACCCTCGGCATCCTGGACCCGGATGTGGATGCCGGGCGCCGTGGAGGCGAGCCGGGCCAGCGCGGGGGCCACGACGAGGCCGATGCCGGTCGCGAACGAGGCGACGGTGACCGTGCCCGCGGAGCCCGAGCTGTACGCGGCCAACTCGGCCTCGGCACGCTCCAGTTGGGCGAGGACGGCATTGGTGTGGCCGAGCAGGATCTCGCCGGCGGGCGTCAGCCGGACGCCCTTGGCGCCGCGCTCGACGAGCCGGTGCCCCGTCTCCTGCTCCAGAGCGGCCAGCTGCTGGGAGACGGCCGACGGCGTGAGATAGAGCGCGGCGGCAGCCGCCGTCACCGTGCGGTGGTCGGCCACCGCACGGAGGATGTGGAGCCGCCGCGCTTCGATCATGCGACCGATTCTCTCAGGTCACACGCATCATGAAGCCCTCGCGTTCCGCCCGCTCCCTCAGCCCTCGTGTCCCCCCGCTCCTCAGCCCTCGGGTTCCGCGCGCTCCTCAGCCCTCGCGTTCCGCCCGCTCCCTCAACCCTCGAGTTCCGCGCGGGCGGCCACGAACGCGTCCACCGCCCGGTTCACGTCCTCCGTCGAGTGCCCCGCCGACAGCTGGACACGGATACGGGCCTGCCCCTGGGGAACCACCGGGTACGAGAAGCCGATCACGTACACACCGCGCTCCAGGAGCAGCTCCGCCATGCGCCCGGCAACGGCCGCGTCGCCGATCATGACGGGGGCGATCGCGTGGTCGCCGGGAAGGACGTCGAAGCCCTCCGCGGTCATCCGGGAGCGGAAGAGCGCGGTGTTCTCGGCGAGGCGGACACGCAGGTCGTCGGCCGACTCCAGCAGATCGATGACCTTCAGGGAGGCCGCCGCGATCACCGGGGCGAGCGTGTTCGAGAAGAGATACGGGCGCGAGCGCTGACGGAGCAGGGCGACGATCTCAGCGCGGGCGGCGACGTAACCGCCGGACGCGCCGCCGAGCGCCTTGCCGAGGGTGCCGGTGATGATGTCGACGCGGTCCATGACGCCGTGCAGTTCGGGGGTGCCACGACCGCCGGGGCCGACGAAACCGACAGCGTGCGAGTCGTCGACCATGACCATCGCGTCGTAGCGGTCGGCGAGGTCGCAGATCTCCTTCAGGGGCGCGACATAGCCGTCCATCGAGAACACACCGTCGGTGACGATCAGGCGACGCCGGGCGCCGGACGCCTCCTTGAGCTGGGCCTCCAGGTCGGCCATGTCGCGATTGGCGTACCGGAAGCGGCGGGCCTTGGACAGCCGGATGCCGTCGATGATCGAGGCGTGGTTGAGGGCGTCGGAGATGACCGCGTCCTCGGCACCGAGGAGGGTCTCGAAGACACCGCCGTTGGCGTCGAAACACGAGGAGTAGAGGATCGTGTCCTCCTGGCCGAGGAACGCGGACAGGCGGGCCTCCAGCTCCTTGTGCACCTCCTGCGTACCGCAGATGAAGCGCACGGACGCCATGCCGTAGCCCCAGCGATCGAGTGCCGCGTGGGCGGCGGCGACGACCTCGGGGTGGTCGGCGAGGCCGAGGTAGTTGTTCGCACAGAAGTTGAGGACCTCGCCGGGCCGGCCGCCCGCGGTGACATTCACGGTCGCGGACTGCGGGGTGCCGATGACGCGCTCGGGCTTGTGCAGGCCGGCGGCGCGGATCTCGTCGAGGGTGGTGCGCAGATCGTCGCGTACGGATTCGAACATCATCAGTTCCTTAGAATTCTCAAGCAGTCCGGGGGCTCGGGCAGTCCAGGAGCCCGGGCGGTCGAGGGCGTCCCGGGCAGTCCGGGGTGTCTCAGGCGGTCCAGTCGAGGATGACCTTGCCGCCGCGGCCGGCGGCCGCGTCGTCGAAGGCCGCCTCATAGTCACGGAAGCCGTACCGGCCGGTGATGACAGGGGCGAGATCGAGACCACCTTCGAGGAGAACCGACATGGCGTACCAGGTCTCGAACATCTCGCGGCCGTAGATGCCCTTGATCGTGATCATGGAGGTGACGATCCGGGACCAGTCGACCGGGAACTCCTGGGACGGCAGGCCGAGCATCGCGATCCGGCCGCCGTGCGTCATGTTGGCGATCATGTCGCGCATCGCCTCGGGGCGGCCAGACATCTCCAGGCCAATGTCGAAGCCCTCGCGCAGACCCAGCGCGCGCTGACCGTCGGCGATCGTCGCGCCGGCGACATCGAGGGCGAGACTCACGCCGATCTTGCGGGCCAGCTCCAGGCGCTCCTCGCTGATGTCGGTGATGACGACGTTGCGGGCGCCCGCGTGGCGGGCCACGGCCGCGGCCATCAGGCCGATCGGTCCGGCCCCGGTGATGAGTACGTCCTCGCCGACCAGCGGGAAGGACAGCGCCGTGTGCACGGCGTTGCCGAAGGGGTCGAAGATCGCGGCGACATCGAGGTCGACGGGGACCCGGTGCACCCACACGTTGGCTGCGGGAAGGACCACATACTCGGCGAACGCGCCGTCGCGGCCCACGCCCAGGCCGACCGTGGCACGGCAGAGATGGCGGCGCCCGGCCAGACAGTTGCGGCACTTGCCGCAGACCAGGTGGCCTTCGCCGCTGACGCGGTCGCCGACCTTGATGTCGGCGACGTCGCGGCCGGTCTCGACGACCTCGCCGACGAACTCGTGCCCGAGCACGAGCGGCGTGTCGATGGCCTGCTGCGCCCAGCCGTCCCAGTTGCGGATGTGCAGGTCGGTGCCGCAGATCCCGGTCCTGAGGACCTTGATCAGTACGTCGCCGGGGCCGGTCTGCGGCTCCGGGACGTCCGTGAGCCAGAGCCCGGGCTCCGCCTTCTCCTTGACCAGCGCCTTCACGCGACGGCTCCTGTGGGTGAGGTCCCGGGGCAGGGCACGCCGAAGGAGCCCGTACCGGGGAGAGTGGTGAATTCCCGTAGGAATCTGCCGTACGGCGGTGCTCCCGGTCCATCGAGGTTTTCTTAAGCGCGGCCGCAGCTTTCCTTCACGCCTGCTCCGGTGCCTGCGCACTCAGGGTGTCTGACCCCGCTCGAAGTAGGCCACCAGATCCGGGGCGAGCGGCGGCACGTCGCGCGGAGTGCCGCCGTCCCGCAGCGACTCGGTGGCCCGGAATCCGGCGGCCACCGCCATGCGCGCGGCGACCGGGGAGGTGTCGGTGCGCCCGCCTCCCGTACCAACCGCAGGAACTCGTCGATCAGCAGCGGGTCGGCGCCCCCGTGCTCGGCGTCCTCGTCGGCCTCCGGCACCGGGTACTCGCCGTCAGCCCGGTCCCGCTGCCCGGAGCGGCGGCGCCTCCACTCCGTGGGCGACTCTCTATGGGGCGCCACCCATAGGTATCTCCATACGGTGTCGAGGAGGTTCGGGCGCAGCCTTCCTCCGCAGGGCCTGGGTCAACCTCCGGTGGACGTCGGAGTACGACTACGGAGACATGCTTTGCCTACATCCCATGGGCGCACATCACACTCACCAAGGTGGGACGCCGACTGCCCGGCACATCCTCAGAACCCCCCGCCTCCCTCCCGCAGTTCGATCTGCTCGACCAGCTCCGCCGCCAGCGACTTGATGGTCTCCAGGCCCGCCTTTCCCCATGGGCGCGGCTGGACGTCCACGACACAGACCGTGCCGAGGGCGATGCCCGTACGGTCGATCAGCGGGGCCCCGAGGTAGGAACGGATGCCGATCTCGTCGACGACCGGGTTCCCGGCGAAGCGCGGGTAGTCGCAGACGTCCTCAAGGACCAGCGCCCTGCGCCGGACCACCACATGAGGGCAGAAGCCGTAGTCGCGTGCCATGTAGCGGCCCACTTCGGGGACGGTGCTGTCCCCGGTGTCGGCCCCGGGCGGCAGGACGCCCGGGCCGCCTCCCTCCGGGGTGTGCAGGCCCGCGAAGAACTGCCGGTTCTCGTCGATGAAGTTGACCATCGAGTACGGCACCGCGGCGACCTCGGCGAGCCGGTCCGCGAAGGCGTCGAAGGCCGGTTCCGCGTGCTCCCCCAGCCCCAGTCGGTGCAACCGCCGCACCCGGGCCGGCGCGTCTTTGTCCTCAGGGGTCAGCAGCAGACGACCGGCCGGACGCGGCGGATCGTAACTCATGTACGGGCTCCGCGACTTGGGCTGTGCGCGGGCGCGTGAGCGATGAGATGGCGGACCAGGGTGAGCAGGGTCTGCACGCCCGAGCTGGAGATCCGGGCGTCGCAGCGCACGACGGGGATCTCGGGATCGAGGTCGATGGCCGCCCGTACCTCCTCCGGGTCGTAGCGGTACGAACCGTCGAACTCGTTGACCGCGACGATGAATCCGAGGCCCCGCTGCTCGAAGAAGTCGACGGCTGCGAAGCAGTCCTCCAGGCGGCGGGTGTCGGCGAGGATCACCGCGCCCAACGCACCCTCGGAGAGCTCGTCCCACATGAACCAGAAGCGCTCCTGGCCGGGCGTACCGAACAGATAGAGCACGTGTTCCGGATCGAGCGTGATGCGGCCGAAGTCCATGGCCACAGTGGTTTCGACCTTGTTCTCGATGCCGTCGAGACTGTCGGTCGCGGCGCTGACCGTGGTGAGCAGCTCCTCCGTGCTGAGCGGCGCGATCTCGCTCACCGCGCCGACGAGGGTTGTCTTGCCGACCCCGAACCCTCCCGCCACCAGGATCTTCAGCGCGGTGGGGAAGGGGTCAGAGCTGTCGTCGTAGTCCATCGAGCACTGCCTCCAGCAGAGACCGGTCAGCGGGGTTGTGGTGGAAGGACGGTGGCTTGGTGGTGAGCGCCCCGCAGTCGACGAGGTCGGAGAGCAGCACCTTGGTGACCGCCGCGGGCAGCTTCAGATGGGCGGCGATCTCCGCGACCGAGACGGGTGCCCGGCACAGTTCGAGTGCCTGGGTGTGCTCGGGGCCGAGGTAGCCGAGGGGCCTGGCTCCGGTGGCCATGACCTGCGACAGGAGGTCGAGCGCGGTCGTGGGCCGGGTCCGGCCGTTGCTGACCGTGTAGGGGCGTACCAGGCGCCCGGCAGCGTCGTCGAGCCAAGGCCCGTCGCCGGCCGCGGCCACGCTCAAGGCCTCATCGCCGAGGGTTCGACGGCGGGCTGCCGGGGCGCGGTCATCAGGTACGGCCGGACGCTCTTGACGAGCATGGCCATCTCGTAGCCGAGGACCGCCGCGTCGGCCTCGCGTCCGGCGAGCACGGCAAGGCAGGTACCGGAGCCCGCAGTGGACACGAACAACAGCGTCGAGTCGAGTTCGACGACGACCTGCCGTACGTCGCCGCCGTCCCCGAAGCGGACGCCCGCGCTGCGACCGAGGGAGTAGAGGCCGGAGGCCAGCGCCGCCATGTGGTCGGCGCTGTCCGGGTCGAGACCGTGAACCGACTTCACGAGCCCGTCGCAGGACAGGAGTACCGCGCTTGTGGTGTGCGGCACGCGCTGTACGAGTCCGCTCATCAGCCAGTCGAGATCGGATACATGGCCGGTCGGCGCATCGCTCGCCATGGTGGATCGACTCCTTGAGGTACGAAGGTCTGCGGGAGCGGAGGGGGTGGGGGTGGTGAGGGGGGTGGTCATCCGGCCGGTGTGCTCCCGTCGTGCCGGGCAGTGAGGTCGTGTCCGGGCGCGGGCGCGGTGTCCCGCGTCCCCTGCGCCTCGTGCGGCGCCGTCGCGTGCGCCGTGTGCGCTTCGGCTATGTGCGCCGTGGCCGCAGCGTCTGTCGGCGGTACGTCCATGGGGTCCACGCCGCCGGAGGTGGCTCCGGCGGACGACGGCCCGTCGGCCTGGGCCACGCCGTCCATGCGCAGGACGTCCAGGTGCGGTCGCCCCATGTGCCGTCGCTCCATATGCCGTCGCTCCATGTGGGCGTTGTCCATGTGCGGTCGCTCCATGTGCGTGTTGTCCATGTGCGCACCGTCGGCATGGGCGGCGCCCACAGGCGGCCCCTCCGCCCTGACCACTTCCAGGGGCGGCAGCTCCTCCGTGCGCACCAGGTCCAGGTGCGCCCGGTCCCTCGGCGACGACGTCTGCACGGGTGACGCCTGCGTACGTTCCGTTTCCGCGTGGACCGCCTCCGCAAGGCCGATGCCGCGCTGGAACGCCGCCATGAGACCCGGGTCGTGGCCGACGACGTACTCCGTGTCCTGGCGGGGCGCCGGGCCGTCGCGCAGTTGGGGTGCGATGTGCTCCTGGGCGCGCCGCCTGGGCAGTTGGGGCTTGCCCATGGTGCCGCGGACGGCGCCGCCGCGCGGCGTGGGCGGCACTGCCGCGTTCTCCCTGGCGATGTGCCGGTCTTCGGGGCGGATGCCGGGCACCGCCTCCGCCGGGTTGGGCCGCTGCCCGTGGGTACCGCGCACGGGCAGTGGCGCGGGACCGCCACCGCCCGCGACCGACGCGCCCGGCACCGCACGCGGGGGTGCCTGCTCGCGCTGGGTCTGACGTGGCACGGAGGGCATCGCCCGGCCGCCGGGCGATGCGGGCGCCGTAGCCGCCTGCGTGGCCTGCGGTCTCGCGGGTGTGCGGCGCCCCCCGGGCGTCTCCTGCGGCTGCCCCTGGGCTACGTCCCCGAGAGCGCCCGGCATCATGCCCAACAGCCCCTGCGGCACAACGAGTACGGCCTGGACGCCACCGTAGATGTTGGTCTGCAGCCGGACGTGGATGCCGTGCCGCCGGGCGAGCTGCGAGACCACGAACAGGCCGATGCGCCCGTCCTGCAGGAGGCTGGCGACATTGACCTGGTCGGGGTCGGTGAGCAGGGCGTTCATCTTGTTCTGCTCGCCCAGGGGCATGCCGAGGCCCCGGTCCTCCACCTCGACGGCGAGCCCGGAGGTGACAAGATTGGCGCGCAGCAGCACTTGGGTGTGCGGGGCCGAGAACACCGTGGCGTTCTCGACGAGTTCGGCCAGCAGGTGGATGACGTCGGCGACCGCGTGCCCGCGCAGGGTGCCGTCGATCGGGGGCACCAGCTTCACCCTCGAGTACTGCTCGACCTCGGCGATCGCGGACCGCAGCACCTCCGTCATGGAGACGGGGTTGCTCCACTGGCGGCGCGAGACGGCGCCGCCGAGGACAGCGAGGTTCTCGGCATGGCGGCGGATGCGGGTGGCGAGGTGGTCGACGTGGAAGAGGCCCTTGAGCAGGTCCGGGTCCTCGATCTCGTTCTCCAGCTCGTCGAGGATCGAGATCTCGCGGTGCACGAGGGACTGCAGTCGCCGGGCCAGATTGACGAAGACCTCGAGCTTCTGTTCGCTGCCCGCCTGGCTGGAGAGCTGCGCGGCCTGCACGACGGCCGCGACGGCACCGTCGTGGGCGCGGGAGAGGTCGGCGGCGAGCAGCTCGAAGTCGTCAGCGTCCGCAGGGGGTTGGTGACGTGCCTTGCGCGTGGGCGGGTTCTCGCCCCGGCGCAGCCCTTCGACGAGGGCGCGCAGGTCGGCCTCCGTCCGCGCACTGGTGCGCCGCAGGGCGCCCAGGCGCTCCCGTACGGACTTGGCGGCACGGTCGGCGGCCACGGCGGCGATCAGGATGCCGACCAGGGCCACGCCCACGGCGCCTGCGAGTACGGCCCACAGGATGGGGCCGGGCCGGGCACCGGTTGAGCGGACGGTGAACAGTACGGCCGCGCACGCGCTGAGAGCCACCGCGATCGGCGGCAGGACCGCCAGGCGCAGCAGCTGGGGCCGCAGATGGGTCTCGGGCAGCGAGGGGGCGGTGCGGGCGACCGGTCGCCCGTGCCGCCCGCCCTCACGGCGGTCTGCGCGTGCGGCCGGTGCGCGAAGGTGAGACATCGGTGTCCTCGTACTGTGGCGTCGGAAGCGCGGGGGCTCCTGCGGGTCGGCGCGACTCGGGCGTGCGCCATCGCGGTGCCGGTCGAGAGAGCCGAAAAATTCGGCCCTGCGTCGCCCGACGGCAACTGACAGTAGTCGCCAACCCATCATGTGCGGTGGGCAGTTGACAAAGTCCTACGGCCGGCGTCCCGCTCTGGTATGAGGCCTCGTACGACAGACCGATAACTCCATCGGGCAGGCGTTCCAACGGAACATCGACTCGATCGAAGCTGGTCAGAAGCGGTCGCAAACAAACAACGAGGGCCGGGGAGCGGTGCGCTCCCCGGCCCTCGCCGTCGATCGGAAAATCAGCCCGCGGGCACCGTCTCCGGCTCTCCGGTGTCCTCCGTCGAGCCGTCGGCGATGTCACCCGGTGTGTCGGCGACGGTCTTCTCGAGGGTGGGCCACCCTCCCGCCGGCGGGAGGGCCACGCCCCGCCACCAGGGCTCGGACGGGACAGTCTCGGCCGTGGGCTCGAAGGGCTCGCCGGGGCGGGGCAGCGCAACGGGGGCACCGGCCGCGTGCCCGGCGGCCAGCGTCCCCTCGCCGGGCTCCGCCCAGGGGTGGGTCGCCAGGTTGAACGTGGCCCAGTGGATCGGCAGCATCACCCCGGAGGGCTGCCCGCCCTGGAGGTCCAGGTGGGCGCTCATGCCCTCCTCGGGCGTCATGTGGATGTCGGGCCAGAACTCGCTGTACGCGCCGATCTGGATCATCGTGGCGTCGAACGGGCCGTGCTCGGCGCCGATGTCCTTGAATCCGTCGAAATAGCCGGTGTCACCGCTGTGGTAGATCCTGTGCTCGTCGCCCGCGACGACCCAGGAGGCCCAGAGCGTGTGCTGCGCGTTGCGCAGACCGCGGCCGCAGAAGTGCCGCGCCGGGGTGGCGGTCAGGGAGATTCCGCCGATCTTCGTCGACTCGTTCCAGTCCAGCTCGCGCAGCCGGTCGGCCGAGACACCCCAGTGCTCCAGGTGGGCGCCGACGCCCAGCGGCACCGCGAACACCGTGTCCGTGTCGGCCAGCGCCTTGATGGTGGGCAGGTCGAGGTGGTCGTAGTGGTCGTGCGAGATGACGACGACGTCCACCGGGCCGAGCTCGGCCAGCGGCAGGGGCACCGGGTGCAGCCGCTTGGGCCCGGCAAAGTCGAACGGGGAGCAGCGCTCGCCCCAGACCGGGTCGAAGAGCACCCGGTGCCCGTCGATCTCCGCGAGAACGCTGGAGTGTCCCATCCAGGTGAGCCGCAGCCCGCTCGCCGCGGGCCTGGCCAGGTCGGCGAGCGTCGTCGCATGCACGGGCACCGTGCCGGTGGGGGCGCGGTGGGCGCGCTCCTCCCTGCGGAAGTAGACCTTCGCGAACTCGACCATGGAGCCGTCGGGGCGGATCCGGGCACTCTCCGGATTCTTGAAGACGCCGTCCGCGAAGTTCGGCGATCTGCGGATGCGCTCCAGGCGCTCACCACCGGGATCCGCGCCGAAGGCGGCGGGCCGCAGCGAGCGGAGCCCGGAGCTCAGGGTACGGAATCCGGTCACGGTACCTCCATGTGGAGTCAGTCAGGTTTTCCATTATGGTCGCCGCCTCCGACAGCGCCGGGTCGGCCCTGTCACAGCCCGATGTCCGCGACTCCATGGTCTTTACTCGTCCAACTCCGCGGCGCGCGTTCTTCTTCCGCTTCGCGCAGTGATTCGCGAAGCGGAAGAAGAACGCGCGTGGAGCGGTGCATGAACGACGGGGCGTGCAGTGGGGCACGAACGAACGGCGTGAGGGTGCTCGCCGACGGTGCGTCCGCGTCCTCCACCGCCTCCCCCACCGCCAGTGGAGTGCGTCCGTCGCGTCGGCCGGGCGGGCGACCGAGGCCTGCTACTGATGATCCGTTCAGTACGTTGACAGAGAACCGAACCGCTTCAGATACTGACTGATGATTCAGTAACTGCCCGGTGGCCCCGTCGGCCACGCCGCTCCGTCCGCATCTGGAGGCACCATGTCCGACCTCCCCAACGAGCTGGTCCCGCTCAGCGCGGAACAGCACGACATCGTGGAGCTGACGCGTGCGTTCGCGCGGGAGGAAATCCGTCCACGCGCGCGGGCCGTCGACGAGGCGGATGTCGAGACGCCGTGGGACCTGTGGCGCAAGGCCGCCAAGGTGGGGATCACCGGCTTCATGCTGCCCGAGGAGTTCGGCGGGGGCGGCTTCACCGATGTCTTCACCCAGGTCCTGGTGCAGGAGGAGCTGTGCGTGGGCGACCTCGGCATCGGCAACCTGCTCTGCTCGAACGGCTTCTTCGCCGACCCGGTGCTGGAGCTCGGCAGCGAGGAGCAGAAGCGGGAGTGGCTGACCCCGCTCACGGGCCCCGACACCCCGATGACGTCATTGGCGACCACCGAGCCGGGAGCGGGCTCGGACGCCGCGTCGATCGTCACCACGGCGCACCGCACCCCTGGCGGCTACCGCCTGAACGGGCAGAAGGCGTGGATCTCGAACGCGGGCGAGGCCGAGCAGTACGTCGTGTTCGCCAAGACCGACCCCACCCGGCGCTCCGGCGGGGTCAGCGCGTTCCTGTTGCGCAAGGACACCGAAGGCGTCTCCTTCGGAGAGCCGATGCGCAAGATGGGGCAGCGCGCCATCGTCTGCCGGGAGATCTTCTTCGATGACGCGCACGTCCCCGAGGAACACCTGCTCGGAGCGGAAGGTGAGGGGTTCCACGGGCTGATGCGGACGTTCGACATCTCGCGCGCGGTCCTGGGCGCCGCCGCGACAGGCGTGGCACGGGCCGCGTACGAGTACGCGCGCGACTACGCCCGCGAGCGGCGACAGTTCGGCAAGCCGATCATCGAGCACCAGGCGGTGGCGTTCCGCCTGGCCGACATGCGTACACGCGTGGAGCAGGCCCGGCTGATGACCTGGCGGGCCGCGAAGCGTCTGGACGCCGGTCTGAACGCGACGGCCGAGGCGGCGATGGCCAAGCTGACGGCGTCCGAGACCGCCGCGTACTGCACCTGGGCGGCCGTTCAGACGCTCGGCGGCTGGGGCTACTCGCGGGAGTTCCCTGTCGAGCAGTGGATGCGCGACGCCAAGCTGGAGGAGATCGAAGAGGGCACCTCGGACATCATGCGACTCGTCATCTCGCGGAGCCTGTGATGGGCGACGCAGTCACCGGTGGTGAGGCACTGGTCCGCGCCCTGTGCGGACACGCCGTGACCCAGGTCTTCGGCATCCCCGGCACCCACAATCTGGAGATCTACCGTCATCTGTCCGCGTACGGCATCCGGCATGTTCTGCCCCGCCACGAGCAGGGTGCGGGATACGCCGCCGACGGCTACGCGCGCGTGACGCATCGCCCGGGTGTCGTGATCACGACGACCGGGCCCGCGCTGCTGAACGCGGCGGCCGCCATCGGGCAGGCGTACTCGGACAGCGTGCCGCTGCTGGTCGTCTCGCCCGGGATGCCGCTGCGCCACCCGCGGCTCGCGACCGGACTGCTGCACGAGATGCGCAGCCAGACCGAGGCGCTGCGCGGCGTGGCCGCGTTCAGTCACCGGGTGTCCTCGGTCGCGGAGATCGATGCCGCGATCGCCCGGGCCTTCACTCTGTTCCACACGCGACGACCACGGCCGGTACACATCGAGGTGCCGCTCGACCTGCTGGAGGCCGTGGAGGAGACCGGTCCCGTTCGCGTCACCCCGCACGCCGGGCCGCCGGCACCCGGCACCGAAGCCGTGCGGAAGGCGTCCGAAGTCGTCAGCCGCGCGCACCGTCCGGCGCTCGTGCTCGGGGGCGGGGCGCGCGGCGCGACCGCCTCGTGCCTCGCTCTCGCGCAAGAGCTGGGCGCTCCCGTCGTCACCACGGCCAATGGCAAGGGGATCGTCCCCGAGACGCACCCGCTGTCGCTCGGGGTCTCGTTGCACAGCCCGTCCGTCCAGAGGTGGCTGACCGAGAGCGACGCCGTACTCGCCGTCGGCACCGAACTCGCCGAGTCCGATCTGTGGTCCCCGACTCCCGCCCTGAACGGCACCCTGATCCGTGTCGACCTGGACCCCGACCAGATGTACGCCGGCCTGCCTGCGGACATCGCCGTCGTCGGCGACGCGGCCATCTCCTTGAAGGCGCTCCTTTCCGGAGTACGGGGGCACGCGCGCGTGGAGGCCGACAAGGACGCCGTCGGAGTAGTGAGCGCCCTGCGCGCGGCCCGTGACGCCGAGACCGCCGAACGCGACGCCCGCTGGATCCCATACCTCCGGGCGATCCGTTCCATCCTCACCGACGACGCCGTCATCACCTCGGACAGCTCCCAGTGCTGCTACTACGGAGCGCTGCCGCACCTCCCGCTGGGCCCCGAGGGCCGCTATCTTCACCCGACCGGCTTCGGCACGCTCGGCTACGCGCTGCCCGCGGCGATCGGCGCCAAAGTGGCGCAGCCTGATCGTCAGGTGGTGGCGCTCGGCGGGGACGGCGGCCTCCAGTTCACGGTTCAGGAGCTGGCGACCGCGGCACAGCTCCAACTCCCGCTGCCCGTCGTGGTGTTCGACAACGGCGGCTACGGCGAGATCCGCGACGAGATGGCCGCCCGGGGCGACAACCCCACGGCGGTCGATCTCGCGCCGGTCGACCTGCCCGCCCTGGCCCGCGCCTACGGAGGGCACGGCACGCGCGCGTGCGGACCGGACGAACTGGCCGCCGCGCTCGCCGAGGCACTGCGCACCCCCGGCCCCACTCTGATCGCCATCCCCGAGGAGTCCCCATGACCGCCCCCCTGATGACGCTCACCTGGACGGACCATGTCACCGGCCGCCAGGGCTTCCTCGTGGTCGACCGCCTGGTGCGAGGCGTCTCCAGCGGCGGTCTGCGGATGCGGCCCGGCTGCACGCTGGAGGAGGTCGCGGGGCTCGCCCGCGGCATGACCATGAAGGAGGCCCTGCACTACAACCCCGAGGGCCGCTACATCCCGCTGGGCGGCGCCAAGGGCGGTATCGACTGCGATCCCCAGGATCCGGCGGCGTACGGCCTGCTGGTGCGCTATCTGCGCGCCATGCGCCCGTACATCGAGAGCTTCTGGACCACGGGTGAGGACCTGGGTCTCACCCAGGATCTGGTCGACCGGGCCGCCGAGGAGGCGGGTCTCGTCTCGTCCATCCAGGCCGTGTATCCGCTGCTCGACGACGAGGCGACAGCACGGCGGCGGCTCGCGGACGCCTTCGCGGTCGAGGTGGACGGCATCGGCCTCGACGAGCTGGTCGGCGGCTGCGGAGTCGCCGAGTCGGTGCTCGCCGCCCTGGACCGGGCCGGGGTGGCGTACGCGGGGACGCGCGTCGCCGTGCAGGGCCTCGGCACCATGGGCGGGGCCACGGCGCGCTTCCTCGCGCGCGCGGGGCTCGAGGTCGTGGCCGTCGCCGACATCAAGGGCACGATCGCGAACCCGGAGGGCCTCGACGTCGACGCACTCCTCGCCGCCCGCGACGCGTACGGGACGGTCGACCGCTCGGTGCTGCGCCCCGACGACCGTGAACTCCCCGGCGACGCCTGGCTGGCCGCCGACGCGCAGGTGCTGGTGCCCGCGGCGGTCTCGTACGCGATCGACACCGTGAACCAGCGGCGGATCACCGCCCGCTGGATCGTCGAGGCGGCCAACATGCCCGTCCTGGCGGAGGCGGAGGAGCTGCTCGCCGCGCGCGGGGTCACCGTGCTGCCGGACGTGGTGGTCAACTCCGGGACGAACGCCTGGTGGTGGTGGACGCTCTTCGGCGACATCGGCGCCGAAGCCGACGAGGCGTTCGCATACACGCGGCGCTCCATGCGCGCCCTGATCGACCAGATGCTGGCCCGTGCGGAGGCCGACGGGACGACCGCGCGGGCCGCCGCGCATGCCATCGTCGACGACCGGCTGCCGGTGATCGCGGAGCGGTTCGGGTGGTACGGATGACGGACGAAACGCCGCTGCACGCCCTCTTCGACCCACGCTCGGTGGCCGTGGTCGGCGCCTCCGACAACCCCGCGAAGTGGGGCTACTGGCTGGCGAAGGGGGCTCTTTCCGGGCGCGACCGCCGGGCGGTGCATCTGGTGAACCGGCGCGGCGGGGCGCTCGACGGCGTGTCCTTCCGCCCAGGTCTGACCGGCCTGCCCGAGGCGCCCGAGCATGTGGTGGTCGCGGTGCCTGCCCCGTTCGTACGTCCTGTCGTCGCCGAAGGGCTCGCGGCGGGCGCCCGCTGTTTCACGGTGATCACCTCGGGCAGCGGTACGGCCGACGAGCACGCGCTCGCCGAGCTGGTGACCGGCGGCGGGGCACGGCTGCTCGGCCCCAACTGCATGGGGCTGGTCGACACGACCACGCAGCTCCGGCTCAGCTGGGGCGAGTTCCCGGTGGGTGCCGTCGGTCTGGTCTCGCAGAGCGGGAACCTCGCCCTGGAGATCGGCCGTCTCCTCGCGCGCGCGGGACAAGGATTTTCGCGCTTCGTCTCCCTGGGGAACCAGCGTGACATCGACGCGGCCGACGCCCTGGAGTCCCTGGTCGCCCATGAGCCGACGCGTGTCATCGCCGCGTATGTCGAGGACTTCCGCGACGGCCGCCGCCTCGCCCGCGCCCTCGCCGCGGCCCACGTGGCCGGAAAGCCCGTGCTCCTGCTGACGGTCGGCCGCAGCCCCGCCTCCACGGGTGCCGCCGCCTCCCACACCGGCGCCCTGGTCAGTCCCTACGCCACGGTCTCCGCCGTCTGCCGGGAGGCGGGCGCGTTGCTGCTGGAGTCTGCGGGTGAGCTGGTGGACACGGCGGTGTGTCTGTTGTCCACGGCCGCCCCACGTCCGGTGTCGGCTGCCGGTTCACCGCGGCCGTCGGGTACCGGCTCGCGCCGGGACGCGGGATCGTTCCGCGTCGCCGTCGTCGGTGACAGCGGCGGCCAAGGGGCCCTCGCCGCCGACGCGTTCGCCGTGCGGGGCCTCGACGTGCCGGAGCTGTCCGCGGGGACGACGCAGGAGCTCGCGGCGGTGCTGCCACCCGGAGCCGGATGCCGCAACCCGGTCGACCTCGCGGGCGCGGGCGAGGCCGATCTCGGCAGCTACGCGCGCGTGGCCCGCGCTCTGCTGATGGGAGGGGAGGCCGACGCCGTCGTACTGACCGGGTACTTCGGCGACTACGCGAGCGCCAACCCGGCCCAGTCCGCGCGTGAGTGCCAGGTCGCGGACGAGCTCGCGGACGCCGCAGCCGAGTCGTGTCGCGCCCTGGTCGTGCACACCATGGCCCGCGACACGCCCGCTCTCGCCGTACTGCGCCGCCGCGGCATCCCCGTCTACGAGCGCATCGAGCAGGCGGCGACGGCACTGTCCGGCATCGCGCGCCTCACGCGCCCCTCGCTGGACCCGGCGCCGGCGAGGAAATCCTCTTCCCCCATACCCGACGGCTCGTACGAGACCGTCCGCGATCTCCTCTCCGCCTACGGACTCACCTTCCCCGCCGCCCGGTTCGTCACGACGGCCGACGAGGCCGTGGACGCCGCACACCTCGTCGGATACCCGCTGGTCCTCAAGGCGATGGGCATGGCCCACAAGACAGAGGCGGGCGGGGTGGCCCTCGGCCTCGCCGACGCGGACGCCCTGCGCGCCGCTTTCCGGCGGATGCGGGCGGCCACCGGCGCGGAGCGCTTCGCCGTGGAGGCCATGGCGACGCCTCCGTACGCCCATGAGCTGATCGTCGGCGTACGCCGGGACCCGGCCTTCGGCCCCGTCGCGATGGTGGGACTCGGCGGGGTCACCGCGGAGCTGCTGGCCGACACGGCACTGGCCCTGGCGCCCTTGACCGAGGCACGCGCGCGTGCCCTGCTAGCGGAGCTGCGGCACGCACCGCTGCTGACCGGCTGGCGGGGCGCGCCGCCGGTCCATCTGGAGGCCGCGGCGACCGCCCTGTGCGCGGTGGCCCGAGCCGCCGCCGAGCACCCCGAACTCGCCGAGCTGGAGGTCAATCCCCTGCTCGTGCACCCTGGTGGTGCGGTGGCCCTGGATGCCCACGGGGTGCCGGCGTAGCGCGGCCATTCCCTGTCGGGAATTGAGCGACGGACCCGGTCACAGCAGAGTCGGTGACGTCAGAAACCTCATACCGAGCTGACGCCACCACTCGCACACCGACCAGCACGAGGAGCACCATGCCCGCCGTCGACGCACAGGACCTGATCGAGCGCTACATAGATGTCTGGAACGAGCCCGATCCCGAGATCCGCCGCAAGACCGTCCAGGACCTGTGGGCGCAGGACGGCCTGCACGTACTGCGACCGCCCCAGGAGATGCACGAGCGGGCGGCGGGCCTCGGGTTCCCCACCGCCGTCCTGGAGGCCCGCGGCCACGACGCGCTGCACGCGCGCGTGACGCGCGCCTACGACGAGTTCGTGGCCCCGGGCACGTATGTCTTCAGGATCCAGGAGGCCGCCCGCCGGCTGCGTGACGTGATCACGTTCCGCTGGGAGTCCTTCCACACCGGGGAAGGACAGGTGACGGGCGGCGGCCTGGAGTTCCTCGTCCTCGACGAGGACGGTCGCATCAAGGCCGACTACCAGTTCGTCGACTGACCTCGGCGCACAGCCTCGGTCAGCCCTTGTCGCGGCGGGTTCGCCGGCCCGCCGCGTAGAAGGCGAGCCCGATGCCCACGAACAGCGCCAACGGCAGCACTTGGCTGAGCGTGTACTGCAGCCGCTGTCCGGCGAAGGACTGCGGCAGCGAGTCCGCGGCGCTGCCCGCCGTGCCGAACCAGCCGACGCCGAAGCCGGGCCAGATCAGCACGACCACGGTGAAGGCGACGAACGCGGTGGCCAGCGCACTCACGAGCCGCACGCCGAAGCGACCGCCCGGCACGGAGTAGGGCCGGGGGACGGAGGGGTACTTGCGGCGCAGCACCGCGAGGCTCGGGAAGGTGATGACGTACGAGATGAAGGTGGTGCAGATGGTCAGGCCGAGGCCCGCCGCGAAGTACTTCTCGCCGTCGCCGCCGGTGAGGTTGAGGGCGACCACGAAGAGCAGGGAGGCGAGGACGGCGGAGAGCAGGTTCACCCTGACCGGGGTGCCGTGCTTCTCCGAGATGTGCCCGAGCCAGGCCGGTCCCGCCCCGTCCGCGCAGGCCACCGCCTGGGCACGGTGGGCGCCCATGGCCCAGGTGACGCCCGAGGTGAGCAGACCGAGGATGAGCCCGGCCGCCGCGATGCCACCGCAGACGGCTCCCGCTCCGGTGAGCGTCACGGTGCCGTCCGCGGCGATCGATCCCCCGTAGACGGTGAACACGGCCTTGCAGGCGTCGATGAATCCGCCGAGGCTGCCGATCCGCTCGCCGGGCAGCACGAAGAGAATGCCGAGGATGGGTCCGCCGTAGAGCACGAGTGCGGCAAGGCCCGAACGCAGGATGGACAGCGGTATGTCGCGCCGCGGGTTCTTCATCTCCTCCGCCGCCGAGCTGGGCAGTTCGAAGCCGACGTAGTTGAAGATCAGGACGGGGACGAGCGCGACGAAGCCCGCGTACGTGGGCGTGAAGTCGCCGGCCGGCAGCGCGTGGACGCCGTGCCGGGCCGCGTACACGACGACGGAGACGAGGAAGAAGCCGAGCAGCACGATCCTGGCCACGGCTCCGGCGATCGGCACCCACTTGCCGATCCGCACCGACTGGACGACCGCGAGCGCCCCGCCCCAGATGAACGCCAGCCCGGCCGCATACTTCCACGCCCCCGGCAGCGGGGTGAAGAACTCCTCCCAGGTCGTCAGCGCGATGATGCACAAACTGCCGCCGACCCAGACGGGGTTGGAGATCCAGTACAGGAGCTGGTTCACCCCGGCTGTCAGCCGTCCGAAGGCGAGCCGCGTCCAGACGTACGGGCCGCCCTGGACCGGGAAGGCGGAGCCGAGTTCGGCGACCAGCAGGCCGTAGGGCAGGAAGAAGACCAGAGCGAGGATCGCCATCCAGGTCAGCCCCTGCGGGCCCTGGGCCGCGACCGAGCCGATCGTGTCGAGGCCGACGAGGGTGCAGATCAGGAAGAACAGCACATCGAGCCGGCGCAGATCCCTGCGCAGCCGGGAACGCTGTTCGCCCCAGCCCTCGGAGAGGTCGGGAGCATCGGGCTCGGGCACGGGCTTCGGGGTGCTCGGTGCTTGGGTCACGGGCGGACTCCTGCGACGGTACGGGGACGTACGGACTGGGCACACATCGGGCGTACGGACGGGGCGGGCATCGCCTGAGCTCACAGCTACTGACTGAACGAGCAGTCAGTAGTGGCCGTACTTTGGTCTCCACCGCGCGGCGGTGTCAAGGGGTCGAGAGCGCCTGTCGTGCTCGCGTCGGAACCGCTGTGTAGGGTTGCCGCGTGGCGAGAGTGCGGTTGAGCGTGGCGGAGCGGCGTGAGGAGTTGCTGCGGGCCGCCGTCGAGCAGATCGAGACGCGGGGTGTGGCGGCGGTGCGGATCGCCGACGTGGCCTCGACGCTCGGGGTGAGCAACGCGCTGGTGCTGTACCACTTCTCGACGAAGGAGAAGCTGGTCGCCGCCGCGTTCACCTACGCGGCCGAGGACGACCTGGCCCATCTGCGCAAGCTGCTCGGCCGCCGTACGACGGCGCTGCGCCGACTGCGGGCGGCCGTGCGGTGGTACGCGCCGACCGGGCAGGCCAAGGGCTGGCGGCTGTGGATCGAGGGCTGGGCGGCCGCGCTGCGCGAACCCGCGCTGCGGGAGGTCACGCGCGATCTCGACAAGCAGTGGAAGGCCGCGATCACCGAGGTGATCGCGGAGGGAGTGGCCGCGGGCGAGTTCCACTGCCCGGATCCCACGGGCGCGGCCCTGCGGCTCACGGCCCTGCTGGACGGCTTGGCCGTCCAGATGACGGCGTACGCGGGAGCGGTGTCGCGGGCGCGGACCCACGAGTGGGTGGACGAGGCGCTCGCACGCGAACTGGGGCTTGAGCGGGAGGCGTTGGTGGCGGCGGTGCGCTGAGCCCGGCGCCTTTACCGGAACCGATTCGAGCTTCGCCCCTGCCTGGGTGATGCGTTCGTCCCCGCGCCCGGGGTACGCCGGCCGCCACCGGCGTGCCTTCACCGCCGGCGTGGTACGAACGCGAACACCAGCACGCCTCCACCACCCGGGCGGTACCTACGCGACCACCAATGCGCCTCTGCCACCCGGGCAGTACGACTATGTCCGCCAACCTCTCTCCGCCACCGGGCAAGTCACCCTGCTGAAGTCCCTGAAGGGCCTGCCACCCTGGAGGAACTCGCCCGTCGCCCCTCCGGCTCAGTCCAGCTCATACACCGCCGTGACCGTGATCGTGTCCCGGATCTCGCCGGTGGCGACCGGGACCCCCGTCGCGGCTTGATCGAAGGCGGTCACCGAAACCGGCACCGGGTGGGAGGGGGCGGGCAGCGCGAAGGCGGGTGCGGTCGCGGCCTGCGGAAGGGTGAGGGCGAGGAGAGAGTCACGGCGATTGCGGTGGAAGCGCGGAGGGCGGGCATGCGGAGTTCTCCATCGGGGGCCGCCCTCCGGGACGTCGGGGCGGTTCGCGGTGATCCCAGCACCGCCGACCGCTCCCCGCCCCGCACCACTCCCGCGCTGTCGCCTCACCGGTCGAGCCGGAAACCGGACCGGTTCGGGCCCGTGCCGGCTTGTAAGAACGCCGGACTCAGGCCACCGACTCGATCCGCATCTTGATGTCGTCGGGCGAGAGGGCCCCCTTGGCCGCCACATGGTCCCCCGACGACTCCCCGCGCAACCGCCGCCCGATCCACGGGACCAAGTACTCGCGCGCCCAGTGGATGTCGTCGCGCCGCACTTCGAGCGTGCCGCGCGGCGGCAACGGCGGCCAGGGCTGGTCCGGGTCGGCGGGTACGTCGAGGCCGAGGACCTGGCCGGCGCGGAGCGCGACCCGGGTGTGCCCCTCGGGCGACAGATGCAGCCGGTCGCCGTCCCAGGCACGGCGGTCCTGGATCGTCTTGAGGGACCACAGGTCGAGTACCGGACAGCCGTAGCGGTCCGCGATGGCGCGCACATGTCCGTTGTAGGTGGCGATCTTGCCGCGCAGATGCTTCAGCACGGGTACGCCACGGGTGTCGAAGCCGGTGGTCACCAGGACGGTGCCGACGGTGGAGGTGAGTTCGGCGATCGCGCGCTCGAAGCGCTCCGCGACCTCGTCGGGGTCGGTGCCGGGCCGGATGATGTCGTTGCCGCCCGCGGAGAAGGAGACCAGGTCCGGCGCGAGTTCCTTGGCGCGTTGGAGCTGGTCCTCGACGATCTGGTCGAGAAGTTTGCCGCGTACGGCGAGATTGGTGTAGTTGAAGTCGCCTTCTGGCCGACGGTCCGCGAGAAGTACCGCGAACCGGTCGGCCCAACCGACGAAGGCCCCGTCAGGACCGGGGTCGCCGACGCCCTCGGTGAAGCTGTCCCCCACCGCCACGTACGACCCGATCACTGATCTGTTGTCACTCTTCGAATCGTCTGCCACGTCGGCCCATGATTCACCTTCGGATGTGAGCTACGCGACCGTAGGCAAGGGTTGACGGATGGTGAGATAAGCCACGCCTAAAGTATTGTCCAATTCCGGAATAAGCCCCTGCTCAGGGGCGTTGAGGGAGCCGCCACACACGGAAGTCGGCGATCCGGAAGTGGCTCCACACGGTGCGGAACGCGAAGTGCCCACTTATGTAGGGCTGCGGGTCGGTGTAGTCGAAGACCAACTGCCCGTTGTTCCACCATCGCACCACGAAGCCGTCGGAGACGATCCGCACATGGTTCGGCTCGTTCGCCACGAGCAGCGGCTGCGTGTAGTCGTAGATCAGCGGACGGACGCCGGCCTCGCCGACGTACCGGCGCAGCCGTGTGGTGGTGTTGGTGTTGGCGCCGTATCCCACGTAGTAGGTCTTGAGGTAGTCGTACTCGGCGAGGGCGCCGCCCCGGGGCGTGGCGAAGAGGTCGTCCGGGGAGCGTACGTCGACGGCGTTCCAGAAGTTGTTCAGGTCGGAGACCCGGTCGTTGACCCCGCCTTCGAAGACGGGGGTGGCCGTGTATTCGATGACGTACGGCCCTTCGAGCTTCTCCTTGAACCAGACCGTCGCGCCGCTCGGTACGTCCATCTCGAGGAGACCCCGCGAGGCGGTGACCGTGCCGCCGTCCTGCAGTTCGGTGGCCCACCGGCCGAGCCCGTGCCGGAAGTCGTCGGCGGCGATCAGTCCGCGCCGGTGGCGCGGCGAGGCGCTCGCGGCGGTGGCCGGGAGCAGCGCGGACAGGGCGGTACCGGCGGCCAGGGCTCCAAAGGCTCTGCGGGTCGTCATGAGGCACCTTCCGTACGAGAGGTCGAGGTGATCGCGGGTTTCGGCACCCGTCGGGTCTCGGCACCCAGGTAGTACTCCGTGTACGTCGACTGGAGATAGCCGCGTACGGTCCGGCCGAGGCGGTACTCGGGGTTCTGGGCGAGCGTGTAGAGGCGGGTGTTCGCCGGTTCGGTGGTGGCGCAGAGGCGCAGCGCGGTGTGGTCGCTCGTCTCGGCGAGGACCTCCTCACGCCAGTCGCCGAGGACGTCACCGTAGAAGGGGGTCGCGTTGCGGGCGCCCGAGACGACGCCCGAGGGGGCGAAGAGCCTCGTGCTGGTCTCGGTCTTCGGGTCCCACTTGTCGACGGGCGTGCAGTCGAGGAGTTCCGACCCCTTGTCACCGTCCCACCAGATGCGGAAGTTGACGCTGGGCGTGGTCGTGGAGACCTTGCCGTCCTGGACGTTGAAGAGGCCCGCGCCGGGCCGGGTGACGTCGGCCGTGGAGGTCCAGTATTCGCAGCCGGGGTGGGACGGGACGATGTCGGCGGCGGTGATCACTCCAAGTCTTCGAGGTCTCACGCGTCAGTGCACCCTTGCGGTCGAGGAGAGCGACGAGCCGGACGGCCACCAGGCGAAGCAGGGACCTCCGGAGCGGCAGAAAGCGCTTGCAGAGATCACTGTGGGGGCACTGGCGCACGTCTGTCGATACCTCGCGCACGCCTGCCATACGGCCGCAATGTGCCGATCATGAATCCCACAGGAAACACCAAGGGCCGAACCCCGGGGATCGTGGGGTCCGGCCCTTGGAGGCGAGGGAGACGCGTCAGCCGACGGCGACACCGTGCGAGCGCAGGTACCCGACGGGGTCCACGTCCGAGCCGTAGTTCGGCGTGGTGCGGATCTCGAAGTGCAGGTGCGGTCCCGTGACGTTGCCGGTCGCGCCGGAGAGGCCGATCTGCTGGCCCTCGGTCACGGTCTGGCCCGCCGAGACGGAGAGCGAGGACATGTGGGCGTACTGGGAGTACCGGCCGTCGGCGTGCTGGAGGACGACCTGGTTGCCGTAGGCGCCGCCCCAGCCGGCCGAAACGACGGTGCCCGCGGCGATCGCCTTGATCGTGGTGCCGGTCGGGACCACGAAGTCCACGCCGGTGTGGTAGCCGCTGGACCACATGCTGCCGGCCACCTTGTAGCCGGTGCCGACGGTCGCGCCCACGACGGGCAGGGTATAGCCGGAATTGCTGCTGGTGGACGCGGCGTTGGTGGTCACGTCGGCCTTGGTGGCCTTCGCGGCCGAAGGCGCCGGCTTGGCCGACGACCGGGTGGCGCTGCCGGAGGCGGCCTTCTTGCCGATCGTCAGTTTCAGCCCCGGGTGGATCAGCGACGGGTCGCTGCCGACGACCGAGCGGTTGTCGGAGTAGAGCTTCTTCCAGCCACCGCTGACGTGCTGCTTGTCGGCGATCTTGACGAGGGAGTCGCCGGCCTTCACCGCGTACGTCTTGATTCCGGCCGCCTTCTTCGCCGCGGCGGGAGCGGCGGCGGTCTTCTCCGCGGGCTTCTCGACGCTCTGCGCGACGGAGGCCGTCGGGGTTGCGGCATGGGCGCCGGTGACCCCCATCAGAGGCAGCGCGAGCGCGGCGCCGCCGGTTCCGGCCACGGCGATCGAGCGGGTGAAACGCTGAGACTTGGGACGGCGGTGCTTACCCTTCGCGGGCATGACGAATTCCTCTCCGGCGCCTGCGAGGTGAGCTGTCGGGTGCGGGCTGGAGATGCCCGGCCGTGCAATTGCACGGCTATACCCCTAGCCGTTCCGGAGACCGGAACAGGCACGGAACCTGTGGGTCCCCCGCTCCTGCCGTATGCGGGTGAGTGTGCGGATTCCGGGCGGCGGCAGGATTGGGCGTCCGTCCGGATTGAGGCTGAACGTAAGCGAGATGAGAACGCATTCACAACCATGTGGCTTTTCTGTGCACACGCCCTTCTTGATCCATCACGGAATTCCGGTCACCCTCCGTGGATCGTCGATCTTTCCGACCTCTCAACCCGCCCGGGAATGGGGGCGGATTGAGAAAGGGCGGTCGCAACACATCGTCACGAATATGACGCTCCTCACGCACCTCTACCCACGATGCTTTATTCCAGGGCTACTTGGGATGAAGGCGTCAATTCGGACAGATCGCTCACATGCGACGCATTCGAATAACCGTCGCATCAAGGTCCCCTCGCAGCCCTGTCCGCAACCCGTGATGCAGGAGCACCGCACCCCGGTGCACTTTGCCCGTTTCGCGGCATTCATACGCTTCTGTCGGGTCGAGTCCGCGCAGCCGGAGCGGGGCGACCGGCTCGCCGTGACGCTGGGCCTGAAGCCAGGCGAGGACGACGGTCTCATCGCCGTGGACGTACTGCACCGCACTCAGCCCACCCTCCGGGGGCCGCAACCGGTAGAGGTCGCCGCGCTGCACGACGGGCCGGATCTCCTTGTAGAGATCCACCCACCCCCGCGCCTCGGCCAGCTCCTGCTCACTCCACTCGCTCAGGTCGCCACCGACGCCGAGCACCCCGGCCATGGCGCTCACGAAGCGAAAGCGCAGCGAGCTGACCCTGCCGTTGAGCTGCGTGTTCGGGCTGTCCGTGACCCAGGCGGCCATGATCCGGGCCGGGTGGATCTGACTGAATCCGTGCTGAATGGCGAGCCGGTCGAGCGGGTCGGTGTTGTCGGAGGTCCACACCTGGTCCGTACGCGCCATGATGCCGAGGTCAATACGGCCGCCACCACCCGAGCAGGACTCGAAGGCGACCCCGGGGTGCGCGGCACGCAGCCGGTCGAGCAGGGCATACAGGGCCTCCACGTGCTCGACCCACAGCTTCTGCGGGTAGCGCTCGCCGGGCCAACCCGCGTCCGTGAAGCAGCGGTTGAAATCCCACTTCACGTAGTCGATCGGAGCGCTGGAGAGCAGGCCGTCGAGCTGCTCCCAGAGGTACTCCTGAACGTCCGGGCGAGCGAGGTTCAGTACGAGCTGATTGCGGTATTCCGTCCTGATTCGCCCCGGTTGGAACTGCACCCAGTCGGGGTGCGCACGATAGAGCTCGCTGTTCGGATTGACCATTTCCGGCTCGACCCAGATCCCGAACCGCATGCCCAGCGCGTGCACATAGTCACCGAGCGGCTTGAGCCCTGCCGGGAAGCGGTCCGGATTGGGGGTCCAGTCACCGAGCCCGGCCCGGTCGCTGGTGCGCGCCCCGAACCAGCCGTCGTCGACCACGAACAGCTCGACACCCATCGCCGCGGCCCGGCGCGCGAGCACCCCCTGCTGCTCCTCGGAGATGTCGAAGGTGGTGGCCTCCCAGGAATTGAAGAGCACCGGCCGGTCCTCGTCCGCGTCAGGGATGACGTACGCGCGCTGGTAGGCGTGCCAGGCGCGGCTCGCTCCGCCGAAGCCGCCGTCGCTCCACAGTCCGGCGAAGACGGGGGTCGTGAACGACTCCCCCGGCTCCAGGCGCAGCAGTCCGGAGTCGTCATACCCCGCGCCGCCGGAGATCTGCACGCGCGCGTCGGGAAGTTGGGCCACGCAGATCCGCCACGAGCCCGACCAACCGAGCGCGCACCCGTACACCTCGCCGCCCTCCTCGGTCGCCCCGCTGTCGAGCGCGACCCAGGGCAGATGCTGGTGCCCGGTGTGTCCGCGCCGACTGCCGATGACCTTCTCACCGTAGGTGAGGGGTGCGCGTACGAGCCGGGACTCGGCCGCCCATCGCCCGTGCAGCTGGGACAGCCGCCAGCCGTCGCGCTCCGGCAGCGTCCAGGTCGCGGAGTCCGCGCGCAGCAGCTCCAAAGCGGGGCCCTCGTTGGCGAGCGTCACCCAGCGCTCGACGACGTCGCCGCGCATCCGGTAGTGCAGCGTGATGGCGAGCCCGGAGTCCGAGAAACGCAGGCGCAGCTCGTCGCCCTCCGTCTCGTGTGCCTCGAAGCGCCACTCCGTACCGCGGCGCTCGTCCGTGCGCAGGGAAAGGGCGGGCCGTACGAAGCGCGGGCCGCCCTCGACCGGGTACTCCTCGCGCCCGTCGAGCGGGGACTCGAAGGGCCAGTACTGAGGCGCGGGCAGCGCGGCGAGCGCCTCGGCGTCGGCGAGTGCGATCCGCGGGCCCCAGTGCAGGTGCAGCAATTCGTCGCGTTCGGTGAGCCGCAGTGCGTAGCTGCTCGTCGGCCCCGAAAGAAGCCAGGTACGAACGTCCACGCCGACTTCGATCATCAGTCCCCCACAGATTCGAACAGGTGCGATCAGACGCCAACATCATCATGGGCCGGTGTCTCGAAGGCAACGTCTGTGGACAACTCATTGCCCCAGGAACCCATGTCGTATGGTCGAGAGCGCAACCCGCACACAAGCGCCAAGCGCCGCCGAGCCAAGCCGAGCAGCGCCGACGGCCGAAGGGGAGGAGCCCCAGTGACGCAGCAGGTCCCGTCGACCGAGCCCGAGCTGGCAGGCGTGCGCAACTTCCGGGACGTGGGCGGCCTGCCCACCGTGGACGGCCGGCGCGTGAAGCAGGGACAGCTGTTCCGCAGCGGCCACCTGGCGCACGCCACCGAAGAGGACGCCGCGTTCCTCTCCTCCCTGGGCCTCCACACGATCTTTGACTTCCGCAATGCCTCGGACCAGAAGCTGGAGGGCCCGGACGTCGAGCTGCCGGGCGTGCGGAACGTGAATCTTCCGCTGACCGACCCGGCCGACGGCGCTGAGTTCTGGAAGATGGTCCGCGACGGCGAGATCGACCAGCTCCGCTCGATCCTCGGGGACGGCAAGGCCGCCAACCGCATGATCAACTCGTACCGCACGATCATCGCGCAGCGCACGGCCGAGCACTCCCAGGTGCTGCACGCGCTGGCCGAGGACAGCGTGCCCGCGCTGATGCACTGCGCGGCGGGCAAGGACCGCGCGGGCCTGTCGATAGCCGTGACCCTCCTCGCCCTGGGCGTCGAGCGCGACGCGATCGTGGCCGACTACCTGGAGTCGAACGCCACGCACCGCCGCTACAAGGTGCACCGCAGCAGCAGCTCGGCCGCCGCGTACTCCCCGGAGGTCATGGAGCTGCTCAGCCCGCTGTTCGACGCACGCGCCGAATACCTGACGGCGGCCTTCGAGACGATCGAGCAGACCTGGGGCGGCGCCGATCCCTACCTGGAGCAGGCGCTGCGCATCACCCCCGAACTGCGGGAGCGCCTGCGCGAGCGCCTGCTGGACTGAGCCCCGAAGCGACCTAGTGGCTCTGCGCGCCCAGCGTGAACAGCAGGTAGATGAAGGCCGCGAAGACATGGCCTACGGCGATGTAAATGATCAGCCGTATCCACAGGGCGCGCGGGAAGCGCTCCTCCATGGACCGTCGCGTGCCGGGTTCCGTGGGTTCGGTCATGACGTCTCTCCCGAGGTCGGGTGCCCCGTCGCCGGGCCGAGGCACAGCGCGGCGGTGGGGCTCTGCAGCAGGGTGTGTACGAAGAGGAGCTCGGCTCCGCCGCGATCCGCGGCGGCGATGCGGTGCGGGGTGAGCGAGTCGAAGTGCGCGCTGTCGCCCGGTGCGAGCACATGCGCGGAGTCACCGAGGCGCAGCCGCAGCCGCCCCTGGAGGACGTACAGCCACTCCTCGCCGGGGTGGACACGCACGATGTCGCCCTGCGAGCCGTACGGGACGTGCACGCGCAGGGCCTGCATGCCCCGCCCCGGGGCACCGGCCTGCCAGTAGGTCCAGCCGCCGGCCCCGGTCGGCTCCATGTCGGCGGCGCGCACGATCGCGTCACGCTCGGCGACCGTCTCGCCGAGCAGTTCCGAGACGGTCGTACCGTAGATACGGGCGAGCGCGAGCAGCATCGGCAGCGAGGGCTGGCGCTGCCCGGTCTCCAGGCGGGAGAGGTGGGCCGGCGATAGCCCGGCGGCGCGGGACGCGGCCTCCAGGGTCAGAGAGGCACGGCGGCGCAGCTCACGCAGTTGGGGTGCGACGGCGGGAAGCTCGTCGGCCGCCCCCGGCTGGGAAGGGCTCGTACCCTCGGCAGGGTTCATGCCCTCCATTGAGCCGCAGTCTTGCCTTGTAGGCAAATACCTTGCCTAAGAGGCAAAAGATCAGCGCATGAACCAGGGGCCCGGACCGCGCTCACAGCAGGGAACAGGGCGGACTCGATGCGCGAGCCCGCCCCTGAAAAGCACCGCGGCTAGCGGTTCGCCACCGCCTGCTTCACCAGCGTCTTTCCGAAGTCCCACATCAGCCCGCCCCCGCTGTGCGCGTCGTCCATCACGGCGGTGAAGGCCTCGACGAAGCGGTCGACGTCCTGCTCGCCGATGATCAGCGGCGGGATCAGTTTGATCACTTCCAGATGGTCTCCGGAGACCTGGGTGAGGATGCGGTGCCGTTGCAGCAGCGGGACGACCACCATCTGTGCAAAGAGGCCCTTGCGCGCGGCCTGGAGCATCGTCCAGCGGCTGCGCAGCTTCAGCGACTTGGGCCGCCCGAACTCGATGCCGATCATCAGGCCCCGGCCGCGTACATCGCTCAGCAGCTCGTATTTGTCCACGAGCGCCGAGAGCCGGGACTTCAGCCGCTCCCCCGTGGCCCGTACGCCCGCCACGATCTGCTCGTTCTCCATCACGGAGAGCACGGCGAGCCCCGCCGCCATGGCCTGCGCGTTCGAGCCGAAGCTCGCCGAGTGCACCAGGACCCGGTCCATCGACGAATAGACCTTCTTGAAGATCCAGTCCTTGCCGAGGGTCGCGCCGACCGGCACATACCCGCCGGAGAGCGCCTTCGCCACGCACACCAGGTCCGGCTCGACGCCCTCCTCGTGCTGGTAGGCGTAGAAGTCCCCGGTCCGTCCGAGCCCGGTCTGCACCTCGTCCGCGATGAGCAGCGCCTTGTGCTTGTGCAGCAGCTCCTGGGCGGCGCGCAGATATCCGGGCGGGGCCTCGAGCACTCCCTTGCCCTGAATGGGTTCGACGATGAGCGCGGCGACGTCGCCCGTCTTCAGCTCCCGTGCCAGGACGTCGAGATCCCCGAGCGGGACAGGGGTGTCGGGCAGCAGCGGGGCGAACCCGTCGCGGAAGCCGTCCTCGCCGTTCACCGACAGCGAGCCGGTGGTCAGGCCGTGGAAGGCGTGCGAGCAGTAGAGGATCCGCGGCTTCCCGGTGGCGTACCGGGCGAACTTCAACGCGGTCTCGACCGCCTCTGTACCGCTGTTGCCGAAGAACACCCGATCCAGGTGCGGGCTGTGGACGAGCAGCTTCTCCGCGAGCAGTCCTGGCAGCGGCTGGCAGTCGAAGCGGGTGAGGTCGGCGAGCGAGGCGTCGAGGACGTCGTGCAGCGCCTGGCGGACGACGGGGTGATGACGGCCCAGGCCCATCACCCCGAACCCGGCGAGCATGTCCAGGTAGTCGTTGCCGTCCGCGTCCCAGAAGTGGGCACCCTCGGCCCGCTCGTACACCTTGTCGAAGCCGATGGTGTGCAGCATGCGCGGGAGCTGGTGGTTCAGATACTTGGTGTGCAGCTCGTAGCGCTCGGCTCCTCGCTCGGCCAGTAGCGCGCCGAGGTCGAACTCCCGCTTCTGAGCAGGGTCGTTCATTCCTGTTTCTCCTTGGACAACTCATCCATGGACAGCTTGTCCTCGACCTTGGACAGCTCATCCTTGACGGCCAGACCGGCGCTGATCCGCCCGGCGATCTCGACGGGCGTGAGACCTATGTCGGCCAGCACCTCACCGCGCTTGGCGTGTGCGAGGAACTGCTCCGGGATGCCGAAACGCCGTACGGGTACGTCGACTTCGGCGTCCCCGAGTGCCAGCGCCACCGCCGCGCCGACGCCGGCCGCCCGGCTGTTGTCCTCGACCACGGCGACGAGCCGGTGCTCGGCGGCGAGGCCGGGCAGCGACGGGTCGACGGGCTTGACCCAGCGTGGGTCCACCACGGTGCATCCGATGCCGCGGGCTTCGAGCAGCTCGGCAGCCTGCAGACAGACCGGCGCCATGACACCGACGGCCACCAACAGGACCTGCGGGATTTCCGAGCTGCGATGCAGGACATCCAGCCCGCCCACATGGTCCACCGCCCCGATCGCCGGTCCCACCGACTCCTTCGGGAAGCGGATCAGCGTCGGCGCGTCGTCCACGGCGACCGCCTCCCGCAGCTGGGCCCGCAGCTGGTCGGCGTCGCGCGGCGCGGCGATCCTGAGGCCCGGCACGACCTGGAGGATCGACATGTCCCACATGCCGTTGTGCGATGCCCCGTCGACTCCCGTGACCCCGGCCCGGTCGAGGACGAAGGTCACGCCGCAGCGGTGCAGCGCGACGTCCATGAGGAGCTGGTCGAAAGCACGGTTGAGGAAAGTGGCGTAGACGGCGACGACGGGATGGAGCCCGCCCGTGGCGAGCCCGGCCGCGGACACCGTGGCGTGCTGCTCGGCGATCCCGACGTCCCACACCCGGTCGGGGAACCTCTCGGTGAACTTCCCGAGCCCCACCGGATGCAGCATGGCCGCCGTGATGGCCACGACGTCCTCGCGCTCCTCCCCGATCCGGACGATCTCGTCGCCGAACACCGAGGTCCAGGAAGGCCCGTTGGAGGGCGCGAGGGGCTCGCAGGTGAGGGGGTCCATCACGCCGACCGTGTGGAAGTGGTCCTCCTCGTGCGCGAGTGCGGGCTCGTAGCCTCGGCCCTTCTCCGTCAGACAGTGAATGAGCACGGGCCCGTGGAAGCGTTTCGCCCGCCGCAGCGCCGACTCCACGGCCCCCACGTCGTGTCCGTCGATCGGCCCGACGTACTTGAGCCCGAGATCCTCGAACATGCCCTGCGGGGCGAACGCGTCCTTGAAACCCTTCTTCGCGCCGTGCAGCGACTCGTAGATGGTGTTTCCGATGACGGGCGTGCGCAGCAGCACGTCCTTGCCCCAGGCGAGGACCTTCTCGTAACTGTCCGTCGTACGAAGGGTCGCGAGGTGGTTGGCGAGGCCGCCGATGGTCGGCGCGTAGGAACGTTCGTTGTCGTTCACGACGATGATCAACGGGCGGTCCTTGGCGGCCGCGATGTTGTTCAGCGCCTCCCATGCCATACCGCCGGTGAGTGCGCCGTCGCCGATGACCGCGACGACATGACCCTTCTCGCCCAGTACCTGACGGGCCTTGGCCAGCCCGTCCGCCCAGCCGAGCGCCGTGGAGGCGTGGCTGTTCTCGATGATGTCGTGCTCGGACTCCTCGCGCGACGGATAGCCGGACAGGCCGCCCTTGCCGCGCAGCTTGGAAAAATCCTGACGTCCCGTCAGCAACTTGTGTACATAGCTCTGGTGGCCGGTGTCCCACAGGATGCGGTCGACGGGTGACTCGAAGACCCGGTGGAGCGCGATGGAGAGTTCCACCACTCCCAGGTTGGGCCCGAGGTGGCCGCCGGTCCTGGCGACCGCGTGCACCAGGAACTCCCGTATCTCTTCGGCCAATTCACCGATCTCCGCCTCGGACAGCGCCTTCAGGTCGCGTGGTCCCCGGATGTTCTCCAGAATCGTCACGCTCGGGCCCCCTCTCGGTCCGTGCTGATCAACTCACGGTGACGGCCGGTTCTCCGGACGCGACGCCGTCGTTCTCCATCTGCTCGGCGATCTTCATCGCCTCGTCGATGAGGGTCTCGACGATCTTCGACTCGGGCACGGTCTTGATGACCTCGCCCTTGACGAAGATCTGCCCCTTCCCGTTGCCGGAGGCGACCCCCAGGTCCGCCTCCCGCGCCTCTCCGGGGCCGTTGACGACGCAGCCCATGACCGCGACGCGCAACGGGACCTCCATCCCCTCCAGACCGGCCGTGACCTCGTCGGCCAGCTTGTACACATCGACCTGGGCGCGCCCACAGGACGGGCACGAGACGATCTCCAGGCGGCGCGGCTTGAGGTTGAGGGACTCCAGGATCTGGAGGCCGACCTTGACCTCCTCGGCCGGCGGCGCGCTCAAGGACACCCGGATGGTGTCCCCGATCCCCTCACTGAGCAACGCCCCGAAGGCGACGGCCGACTTGATGGTCCCCTGGAACGCCGGACCCGCCTCCGTCACACCGAGGTGCAGCGGGTAGTCGCACGCGGCCGCCAGCTGCCGGTAGGCGTTGACCATCACCACGGGGTCGTTGTGCTTCACCGAGATCTTGATGTCCCGGAAGTCGTGCTCCTCGAAGAGCGACGCCTCCCACAGCGCCGACTCGACCAGCGCCTCGGGTGTCGCCCTGCCGTACTTCTGCAGCAGTCGCCGGTCGAGGGAGCCGGCGTTGACACCGATCCGGATCGGCGTGCCGTGATCCTTCGCGGCCCGCGCGATCTCCTTCACCTTGTCGTCGAACTGCTTGATGTTGCCGGGGTTCACCCGCACCGCCGCACAGCCCGCCTCGATCGCGGCGAACACGTACTTCGGCTGGAAGTGGATGTCCGCGATCACCGGGATCTGCGACTTGCGGGCGATGGTGGAAAGAGCGTCCGCGTCGTCCTGCGTGGGGCAGGCGACCCGGACGATCTGGCAGCCGGACGCGGTGAGTTCCGCGATCTGCTGCAAAGTGGCGCCGATGTCCGACGTACGCGTCGTCGTCATCGACTGCACCGACACCGGTGCTCCGCCCCCGACCGCCACCGGTCCGACCTGGATCTGCCGCGAGACACGGCGCTCCGCGATCGGCCGGACCGGCACCTCGGGGAGGCCCAAGGAAACGGCGGTCATGACGTCACCCGCGGCTTTCCGTGAAGGTCTCGCGGGCTGCGCGCAGCGACTCCTTGAGGGAGCCCATGGTGGCGAGGACCGCGGTCGGCTCGTAGCCGCAGTGGGCCATGCAGTTGGCGCACCGGTCGTCCTTGCCGCGGCCGTACGCGTCCCAGTCGGTCTCTTCCAGGAGCTGCTTGTACGTCTGCACGTACCCGTCGCTCATCAGATAGCAGGGCCTCTGCCAGCCGAAGAGCGAGTAGCTGGGGATCGCCCACGCGGTGCACGGGAAGTCGACCTTGCCCTCCAGGAAGTCCAGGAAGAGCGGACTCTGGTTGAGCCGCCAGCGGCGTCGATTGCCGCCCGCGAAGGCCTTCTTGAACAGTTCCCGCGTCTGCTGGACACCGAGGAAGTGCTCCTGATCGGGGGCCTTCTCGTAGGCGTAGGCGGGCGAGAGCATCATCTCGTCCACCTTCAGGTCGTCGTTGAGGAAGTTGAGGACCTCGATGATGGTCTGCGGGGTGTCGGTGTTGAAGAAGGTCGAATTGGTGGTGACGCGGAAGCCGCGCCGCTTGGCCTCCTTCATGGCCTCGACCGCCTCGTCGAACGTTCCCTCCTTGGCCACCGACTCGTCGTGCCGCTCGCGCAGCCCGTCGATGTGCACGGCCCACGCGAAATAGGGCGAGGGCTTGAACTTGTCCATCTTCTTGCGCATCAGCAGCGCATTGGTGCACAGGAAGACGAACTTCTTCTTGGCCACCAGCTGCCGAACGATCTCGTCGATCTGCGGGTGCATCAGCGGCTCACCGCCGGCGATGGACACCATCGGGGCACCGGACTCGAGAACCGCTCCCACGGCCTGGGCCACTGGCATGCGCTGCTTGAGCACACCCGCCGGGTGCTGGATCTTGCCGCAGCCCTCGCATTTGAGGTTGCACGCGAAGAGCGGTTCCAACTCGACCAGCAGCGCGAACTTGTCCCGCTTCCTGAGCTTCTGTTCAAACAGGTACGCAGCGACCTTCATGGACTGCCGAAGCGGCATGGCCATCTGGCTCACCTCCGAGGGAGCAACAAAGAACGGTGCCATTCAAAAAAAGCGGGAAGCACGGCACGAAGAACGCGGAAAGCTGATATTCCACCGCGCACCGTGCCGATACGGACGAGTTCATGTTCCGGAGCGTCCACGACCACCCGGACGGCCGCAACCGGGCGAGCACCCGTGCGCACGGCACTGTGGAGCGTGGCCGCCGACTCCATATCGACCGCGATTGCGCCGGTCGCGAGCAGATCCGACCGTTCGTGACCGCGGACGACGTGATCGGAGCCGGTGAGGGGTCCTGTGTGGACCTTGCGCCCGGGCAGGGTGCGTACGAGTTCCTTGACGAGCAGATCGATGCCCACGCACGGGGTGGTGCCGCGCGGGTCCCGGGTCTCCTCGGCGACGACCAGGTCGCCGGGGTGCATGCCCGGGGCGAGCCCCGCGCAGAAGCCCGTGGCCAGGACCCCGGCCTCGCGCAGCGCCGGGTCGGCGAGCACCCGGGTGACCGAGCGTTCGGCCGCCTTGGGTCCCATGCCCGTACGCAGCACGGTGACTGGCCCGTCGGCCCCGGTGCGGTCGCCGCTGCGCAGGGCGAGGTGCTCGATGCCGAGCGCGCAGGCGATCAGCAGCGGGGCCGGGGCGGGCTTCATGCTCATCAACCCCCCTTGGCCTCGGCGAAGGGCTCGCCGTGGACGTACCGGCCGAGCGCGGTGAGCGGGAAGACCTGCCGGTAGAGGTGGTAGTTGATCGAGAAGTCCCACGGGAAGCCGGTTCCCGTGAAGTACGGCTCGTCCCAGGAACCGTCCGCCAACTGCGTCGCCGCGAGCCACTCGACCCCGCGCTCCACGGCCTTGGAGTCGCGCTCCCCCGCGGCCAGCAGGGCGAGCAGGGCCCAGCCGGTCTGGGAGGCGGTCGAGACGCCCCGTCCGCTCCACTCGGCGACGTCGTGGTACGAGCGCAGATCCTCGCCCCAGCCGCCGTCGTCGTTCTGCACGGCTTCCAGCCAGCCCACCGCCCGGCGGATCGCCGGGTGCGAGGCGGGCAGTCCCGCTGCCACGAGCGCCGGGACCACCGACCCCGTTCCGTACACGTAGTTGACGCCCCAGCGGCCGAACCAGGAGCCGTTCGGTTCCTGGTGGGCCAGCAGCCACTCGATGCCCCGCCGAGTGCGCGGGTCGTGCGAGAGTCCCTCGACGGCGAGCATCTCGACGACATGCGCGGTGACGTCCGCGGACGGCGGGTCGATGACCTCCCCGAAGTCGCAGAACGGCAGCCGGTTGGGGAAGGCGCTGGTGTTGTCGACGTCGAAGGCGCCCCAGCCGCCGTCCTTGGACTGCATGCCGAGGTTCCAGCGCACCCCGCGCCCGATGGCGCTCTCGACGCCGTCCGGGTCGTGGTGCTTGACGCGGCGCAGCGCGAGGACGACCTCGGCGGTGTCGTCGATGTCGGGGTAGTTGTCGTTGTGGAACTCGAACGCCCAGCCACCGGGCGGGAGGTGGGGCCGCTTGACCGCCCAGTCACCGGGCCGGACGATCTCCTCGCCGAGCATCCAGTCCGCGGCCTTCACGAGCTGCGGATGGTCGGCGGGCAGACCCGCGTCGGCGAGCGCGATGGTCGCCAGGCAGGTGTCCCACACCGGTGACTGACAGGCCTCGATCATCCGGGCGCCGTCCTCGCGCCACACGGCGAAACGGTCCAGCGAGGCCAACCCCTCCCGCATCACCGGGTGTTGGAGGTCGTATCCGAGCAGATGCAGGGCGATGACCGAGTACACGGCGGGCGGCTGGATGCCTCCCCAGCAGCCGTCGTTCTCCTGTCGCTCGATGATCCAGCGCGCCGCCGAGTTCATCGCGGCCCTGCGCAGCCGGCGCGGCGCGAATTTGCGGTACTGATGCAGCGCCTTGTCGAGGCGCTGGAAGGCACCGTCCCAACTCGCCACGGGAGCAAGCGGCTTGACCGGATTGGGGTGAGCGGCGTCGGTGTGCAGCTCGTCGAGCGGGAACGGCGCGGGCCGCACCGGACGCTTCGCCGAGACGATGGTGAGCGGCACGATCGTCTGCCGCGCCCAGCACCCGAAGTCGTAAATGTTGAGCGGCATCCACTTCGGGAAGTAGATGAGTTCCGGCGGAAGTTCCGGCAGGTCGTCCCACTTCCACCAGCCGAACAGGGCGAGCCAGATCCGGGTGAAGACACGAGCCGAGGCGATGCCGCCCCGCTCGCGGATCCACGCCGACGCCTTCGCCATGTGCGGTTCGTCCGGGGCGTCCCCGGCCATCCGCAGCGCGACGTAAGCCTCGATGGTGGTGGAGAGTTCGCCCGGGCCGCCGTAGAACGTCGCCCAGGTGCCGTCGTCGCGCTGTTCCCCACGAATGAACAGCCCGGCGGCGCGTGTGGTCGACTCGTCGCGGATGCCCAGGAACTGACGGAGGAGCAAGTCCTCGGCGTCCATCGTGACGTTCGTCTCGAGGTCGCCCTTCCACCAGCCCTGAGCGTCCTGCCGCGAGAGCAGGAAGTCGGTGGCGCGCTGCATCGCGCGCGTGGCGGCGTCTCGGGTCTCGACTGTCCCGGCCGCCACGGGAGTCGTCTGAAGTTGTGTTTCGCTGGCCGAGGCAGCGCGGGGCGGCAGGGCCCCGGTACTTCCGTCGGTCGTCGCTGTCATGGCTTCCCCTTCGTGCAGTGGTACGTCTCTGCTGTGGGTCCGCCGTCGGCCGGTGCTTCGCTCTCCCGCGGCACCGGCCGGCGACTACGCGAGGTTTATTCGACCGATAGTGATCATCTCTTCCGTACGACGACGAAGTCGGCGAGCGCCACGAACTGCGCCCGCACCTGGTCGGGCATCCGGACGGCGTCCAGTGCCTCGACGGCGATGGTGTGCTGGCGACGGGCCTCCTGGGCGGTCCACTCGCGGCCGCCCGCCTCCTCGATGAGCGCGGCGCGCGCGGCGAACTCCTCCTCGGAGAAGTTCTCGAAGTCGCTGGCCTTGGCGTCCTCGGCGAGCAGTTCACCGAGGCGCTCGGAGGCGGGCCCGCCCGCGGCGAGCGCCGCCACCACCGGCAGGGACTTCTTGCGCTGGCGCAGATCGCTCCAGGTCTGCTTTCCGGTGGCCTCCGGGTCGCCCCAGATGCCGAGGAGGTCGTCGACGGCCTGGAAGGCCAGGCCGAGGTGGTAGCCGTACTTCTCCAGCGTGTCGGCGGTGAAGTCGTCGGCGCCGCCGAGCACCGCGCCGATGGAGCAGGCACAGGCGAGCAGGGCGCCCGTCTTGTTGCCCTCCATCTCCAGGCACTCCTCGACGGTGACCCGGTCACGGTGCTCGTAGGAGATGTCCTGGGCCTGACCGTCGATCAGGGCACGGGTGGCGGTCGTCAGACGGCGCGTGGCTCGGCCCGCCTCGGCGGTGCCGAGCTCCAGGAGGATCTCGTTGGCCAGCGCGAACAGGGCGTCGCCGACGAGGATGGCCTGGGCGGGCCCGTGCACCTTCCAGACGGTGTCGCGATGGCGGCGCTGTTCGTCACCGTCCATCAGGTCGTCGTGCAGCAGTGAGAAGTTGTGCACCAGTTCAACGGCGACCGCACCGGGCACGCCCACCTCGGGGGCGGCGCCGGCGGCCTGCGCGGACAGGACGGCGAGCGCGGGGCGTACGGCCTTGCCACCGTCGCCGTCCGCGGGGTTGCCCTCGGCGTCGATCCAGCCGAAGTGGTAGGCGGCGACGGTGTCCATGGGCGCCGCCAGACGGTCGACGGCCGCCTTCAGCACCGGTGTGGCCAGGGTCCGGCCGCGCTCGAGGAGCGCGGTCACGTCCACCGCGTCGGCAGCCGTTTCGGCCGGGGGCACAGTGGGCACAGTCTCTCCTCTTGTTGCGATACGGGGGGTGCGGGGGCCTACGGTGCTCTGATCGATCTGATCGAGCGTCATGCCGCCTCCTCGAAGAGCTCGAGGAGGTGATCGCGGGGCCGGCCCAGGGCGCCCAGCGCGGCGCCCGCCGCACTGACGCCACTGCGGACCGCACTCTCCATGGTCGCGGGCCACCCTGTGGCGGTCCACGATCCGGCCAGGTACAGGCCGGGGGCCTCGGTGCGGGCGCCGGGCCGCAGCCGCCCGACACCGGGGGTGGGGGCGAACGTCGCCGTGCGCTCCCGGGTCACGAAGAAGTCCTTCACTTGCGCGCCGCGGGCGGCAGGCAACAGCCGCTCCAGCTCCGGCAGATAGCGCTCGCGCAGCACGGAGACGGGCTCGTCGATCTCGTCCTGCGCGGCCGACTGCGAGAGGGCCAGGTACTGACCCTCTCGCAGCCCGGACGCCTCGGTCCGGTCGAAGACCCACTGCACCGGGGAACCCAGCGCCGCGAAGAACGGCCTGCGGAGCACCTTCCGGCCGTAGACGACATGGACGTTGAGGATCGGTGCGGTGCCGATCTCGAGGAGCCGCTCAGGGGCGTCGAGCGCACCCTGGGGCAGCAGATCGTGGGTCTCGCGCTGGGGTACGGCGAGGACGACCGCGTCGGCCTCGATGCTCTCGCCGGGAACCTGAACGCTCCAACGCCCGTTTTCGTTGGGGGAGATGGAGGTGACGCGTGTACGGACTTCGGTACGGACGCCCGCGGAGTCGAGCGCCTTGCGGGCCAGGGTGTCGTGCAGTTCGCCCAGCGGGACGCGTGCCCAGCCGATGTCGGCCGCGCCAGGGTCGGACAGCAGACCCGTCTTGAACACCATCGCGGCGAGCCCGAGCGAGGCATCCGAGGCCACCGCGTTGAGGGTGGCGACCCCCACGAGGTCCCACAGTGCTTCGACGGCACGCTCCGACTGACCGTGCTGGGCGAGCCAGTTGCCGAAGTTCTGCGCGTCGAGCGCCGGATCGGTGAGATCCAGGCCCTTGAGCGCCAGCGCGGCACGGCCGACCTTCGCGCGCTCGGCGAGCGACAGATGCGGATACGTCGCGAGGCTGCGCGCCAGATGCAGCGGTACGGGCAGCGCGGTGCGGCCGATTCTGCCGAGCCGTCGCCCGGGCTTGCCCTCTGCGTCGAGAACGGGCACGTCGAGACGATCCTGCAGCGGCGCCAGCGAGGCTCCGTCGACGCGGTCGAGGAACCAGCGGTAGGCGGTGCAGCAGCGCAGATACACATGCTGTCCGTTGTCCACAGTGAGATCGCCGCGTTGGAAGGAGAACGCGAGACCGCCGAGCCGCGGCCGCCCTTCGAGCAGCGTCACGCGCACGCCGGCGTCGGCCAGCGCGAGCGCGGCCGTGATCCCGGCGAGCCCGCCGCCGACGACCACGGCGGCCGCCCCGCCGGAGCTGCCCGCGGGCTGCGTGACCTCGCTCATCGTGCACCCTCCCCCTGGAACCCGCCGTGATGATTGAACCGTGCACGGCAGGCCGTTGCAGTCAGGGACGCCAACCGCTGCCGGAGGGTTGCCTGCCGCTTTTCGTCAGTGGAATCACCTTGGCCCAAATTGTCCATCAGGTGCGCCTCCTGACGGTGTGCCGGGACACATGGCGGGCGTCGAGGCCGGAGAGACCGCGCACGGCGACATACGCCTTCTCGCGTCCGGGCAGCGAGACGCGGCCGCGCAGCACGGCCTCCGGCTCGCGCTCGATGCGGTCGAGGAGGCGGCGGTAGATGCCGGCCATCGCCGCGACACAGGCGCCGCTGCGCCGGTCCAGCATGGGCAGCAGCCGGTATCCCTCGGCGAAAAGAGCGCGGGCCCGACGCACTTCGAAGTGCACGAGGCCCGCGAAGTCGGAGCCCTCCGGTGGAGTCGGCCCGTTGAACCCGGCCGAGCAGCCGAACTTGGCGAGGTCGTCGGAGGGCAGATAGGTACGCCCGCCTTCGGCGTCCTCCCGTACGTCCCGCAGGATGTTGGTGAGTTGGAGCGCGAGCCCGAGCGTGTCGGCATACTCCGGCGCGCGCTCGGCGCCGCGCGCCCCCGGTTCCGTACCGAACACGCCGAGCGAGAGCCGCCCGATCGCCCCGGCCACACAACGGCAGTAGACCTTCAGGTCGTCCCAGGTCTCGTACGTCTCGCCGCGTACGTCCATGAGGACGCCGTCGATGAGTTCGTCGAGGCCGTCGAGGGGCACCGGGAAGTTCAGGGCGGTGTGGCTGAGCGCGACCGCGACCGGGTCGGTGTCGTCCTCGTCGACGGAGCCCTCGCGGACGCGCGCGAGCAGTGCCCGGGTGTCCTCGAGCCGGGCCGCCTTCACGTCCGGCGCGAGCGCGCCGTCGCCGATGTCGTCGACACGCCGCGAGAACGCGTAGAGAGCCGACATCGCACGGCGCTTGGGTGTCGGCAGAAGTCTGATGCCGTACGCGAAATTACGGGCCTGCTGACCGGTCACTGCCTCGCAGTAGCTGTAAGCGGCGAGTACCGGTGCGGACACGTGTTGTTCCGACTCCACGGTCCGGATCACCCCTCTCCTCGCAGAGTCACTCCCACCTCGCGCAGCAACTGGAGCTTGCCGGGCTTGGGCGGGCCGGGAAGTACGTCGTATTCAGCGGCGGCAATCGCACGGATTGCCGCCCTTCCCCCCGCAATGAACCCCGCGAGCAGCAGCTTCAGCCTGCCGTGGACGCTACCCACGAGGGGGGTGCCTTCATTCAGGAGGTTCAAGGCGCGTTCTGCTTCGTATGCAACCAGTGCTCGTACCGAGGCGCCTGCTGTGACGGCGGCGAGATCCGCCTCCTGGACGTGGAAGCGCTTCATGTCCTCGGCAGGCAGGTAGACACGGTCGCGGCCGAGGTCCTCGGCGACGTCCTGGAGGTGTTCGACGATCTGCAGCGCCGTGCACACCGCGTCGGAGCGGCGGACGCGCTCGGGCGTGGAGGTACCCGTGACGGAGAGGACCAGGCGGCCGACGGGGTTGGCGGACAGCTCGCAGTAGGCGACGAGGTCGTCATAGGTCTCGTACCGCTTGACGAGTTGGTCCTGGCGATTGGCCGCGATCAGGCCGAGGAAGGGCTCGGGGGTGAGGCCCGCGCGGCGGACGGTGGGCTGGAGCCGGCGCAGCAAGGGGTGGCGCGGGGTCGAGTCGAACACGCGGTGAAGATCGGTTTCGAAGGCGTCCAGCAGAAGGAGGCGATCCCCGGCCTCCTCGGGCGACACGCCGAGGAGGCGGGCGTCCACGCCACCCGGGGTGAGGTCGCCGTCACCGATGTCGTCGACGAGGCGGGCGAAGCCGTAGACGGCCATCAGATTCTCACGCCAGGCCTTGGGCAGGAAGAAGGGCGCCACGGGGAAGTTCTCGCCCGCAGCCTTGTCGAGGGTGTCGCGCTCCGGATCGCCGGTGCGCGCCGTCCCGGCTTCGGTCACCGCTCGCCGCCCGGCGCGAGGACGGCACACGCATCGCGGAGCTGGAGAGTTTCCGTAGCCATTGCCGTCACATCTCCCGTTCTACACTGCCGACCCAATAGTGCCCATTTCGGACACGCCGCCCGGAGGTCCGCGCAGCGCGCCGGTGCCGGGTGTCGCGCATTATCGCCCTACTTGCCGCGAATCAGCACCGGTACAGCTTACGTTGTACAACGCGGCACGCTCCGTCGGGGTGTCCTGCACATCACAACAACACACCGATTGGCGTCAAGATTCCTAAGGCCAGCAGGAGTTGGCGTTTCCTTTGCAGACGCAGGGCCCCGCCGAAGAGTTCCGGCGGGGCCCTGGGCGAAATGGGCTACTTGCCCGTGAACTTCTCGTACTCCTTGAGGACCTCTTCGGTCGGCCCGTCCATGCGCAGCTCACCGCGCTCCAGCCAGAGCACGCGGTCGCAGGTGTCGCGGATCGACTTGTTGTTGTGACTGACCAGAAACACCGTGCCGGCGGACTTGCGCAGCTCGCGGATGCGTTCCTCGGAGCGTTTTTGGAACTTGCGGTCGCCGGTGGCGAGGGCCTCGTCGATCATCAGGACGTCGTGGTCCTTGGCGGCCGCGATGGAGAAGCGCAGACGGGCCGCCATGCCGGACGAGTAGGTGCGCATCGGGAGGGTGATGAAGTCGCCCTTCTCGTTGATGCCCGAGAAGTCGACGATCTCCTGGTAGCGCTCCTTGATCTGCTCGCGGGACATACCCATCGCGAGCCCGCCCAATATGACGTTCCGCTCGCCCGTCAGGTCGTTCATCAGGGCCGCGTTCACACCGAGCAGCGAGGGCTGGCCGTCGGTGAAGACCTTGCCCTTCTCGGCGGGGAGCAGGCCGGCGATGGCGCGCAGGAGCGTGGACTTGCCGGAGCCGTTCGAACCGATCAGGCCGATGGCCTCGCCGCGGTACGCGGTGAAGGAGACGCCCCGGACGGCATGCACCTTGCGGACCCCGCGCTCCTCGCCGCGCTTGAGGATACGGCTGAGGGCGGCTGTGGCGCTGCCCTTGCCGGTCTTGGCGCCGTTGACGCGATAGACGATATGGAGTTCGTCCGCGATGACGGTGGGGATGTGAGACGTCTTCTCAGCCACGGCCGTACCTCTCTTCCGCCTTCCAGAAGTACACGAACCCGCCGAGGGCGACGACCACGGCCCAGAAGATCGCGATGGCCCACACGTGCGGCGGCAGGTTCGCGGATCCGTACCCGTCGATGAGCGCGAAGCGCATCAGGTCCATGTAGACGGCGGCCGGGTTCGCCTGCAGCGCACGGGCGATCCACTCCGGGCGGCCGGCGAGCATCGTGCTGATGGAGAACATGACACCGGACGCGTACATCCACGTACGCAGGATGAACGGCATCAGCTGGGCCAGGTCCGGCGTCTTGGCGCCCATCCGGGCCACGATCAGCGCGAGGCCCGTGTTGAAGAGGAACTGCAGAACGAGCACCGGGATGATCAGCAGCCAGGACAGGCCCGGGTAGCTGCCGAAGGCGATCGCCACGATGAACAGCACGATCATCGAGAAGAGCAGCTGCTGGAGCTGCTGGAGCGCGAAGGAGATGGGCAGCGAGGCACGCGGGAAGTGCAGTGCGCGGACCAGTCCCAGGTTGCCGGAGATCGCGCGGACGCCGGCCATGATCGAGCTCTGCGTGAACGTGAAGACGAAGACGCCCGTCACCAGGAACGGGATGTACACGTCGTGCGACATACCGCGGTTGGCCTTCAGGATCAGGCCGAAGATCAGGTAGTAGACGCCCGCGTTCAGCAGCGGGGTCGCCACCTGCCACAGCTGGCCCAGCTTGGCCTGGCTGTACTGGGCGGTGAGCTTCGCCTGTGAGAAGGCGAGGATGAAGTGGCGCCGCCCCCAGAGCTGACGCACGTACTCGACGAGTCCGGGCCGGGCGCCGCTGACCGCGAGCCCGTACTTGGCGGCCAGGTCGGCCGCGGAGAGCCCGTCATCGGGCGACGGTCGGTCGCTCACCGCGACTCCGCCGTCATGCGTTGTCTCACTCACAAGTGGAAACTTTCGTCTTCAAGATGCGCACCGCCTGGTCGGGCGTAGGCATGAGCCAGGGACCGGGGTACGGCCACGAATGCTCTCAGAAATGAGCTTGTCAGATGACAGGAGGTCGGCCCAGTCGAGTCAGCCGCCACACCGTACGCCACTTCATGGGGCGCCGGGGACCGCACGGAGTGGTCCAGCCTTCCTTGAAGCCGCCGAACCACGCCTTGAGGGCCGGTCCCGAGGGGCGGCGCAGCAGCGTCAGGAGCATCCAGACGCCGAGGTAGACCGGGACGAGCGGCGCCGGAAGGTTTCGGCGCGCGAGCCAGACCCGGTTGCGGGCCACCATGCGGTGGTACACCGCGTGCCGCGAGGGCGCGGTCGTCGGGTGGTACAGCACCATGTCCGACCGGTAGTCGATCATCCAGCCCGCGTCGAGGGCCCGCCATGCCAGGTCGGTTTCCTCGTGCGCGTAGAAGAATTCGTCCGGGAGCCCGCCGACTTCGGCGAAGACCTTCGTACGGACCGCGTTGGCGCCGCCGAGGAAGGTGGTGACGCGTGAGTTGCGCATCGGGTCGGAGGCGCGCAGCCGCGGGACGTGGCGGCGCTGGGTCTCGCCGGTCTCGGGGTCGGCGATGCGGAAGCTGATGATGCCGAGTTGCGGGTCGGTGGCGAAGGCCTCGCGGCACAGTGCGGCGGTGTCGTGGGTCGCCAGGAGGCCGTCGTCGTCCAGGAAGAGGAGGACGTCCACGTCCGTGCCGCCGGGGCCGAAGGCCTCGATGCCCACGTTGCGGCCGCCGGGTATGCCGAGGTTCTCGGGCAGCTCGACGGTGCGGATGCCTTCCGGGACGTCCGGGACGGGCGAGCCGTTGCCGACCACGACCACCTCGACGCGCTCGCCGTCCTGCTTGGCGACGGAGTCCAGCAGGGCCCGGAGCTCTTCGGGGCGGTTGCCCATCGTGATGATGACCGCGCCGACCTTCATCGGCGCGCTCACTTCAGCCTGCTCGAGGCGAGGATGGACACGAGGTGCAGCAGCGTCTGCAGGAGCGCGATGCCGGCCAGCACCGCGACGCCGAGCCGGGAGAAGAACAGGTCGCCGCGTACTTGGTCCAGCACCGCCAGGACCAGGATCAGCAGGGACGCCTCGATCCCGAGCACCAGCCGGTGGAACTTCAGCGCCCCGGCGGCCTTGCGGGCCAGCGCCATGCCGGACGAGCGCGGCTCGGACGCCGCCTCCTTGACCGGCGGCAGCCCGCCCTGGTGCCGGGCCACGCCGACGAGATCGGTCTCGGCCTTGATCAGGATCGCGCCGAGCGCGGCCAGGGTGCCGAGGAAGGCCCAGAGCCAGTCGATCCGCCCGGAGCCCCAGAGATCGGCGGCGCGCAGACCGAAGCCGACGAGCACCGCGGCATCGGTCAGATAGGCACCGACCCGGTCCAGGTACACCCCGCTGAGCGAGAACTGCTTCTTCCAGCGCGCGATCTCGCCGTCGACGCAGTCGAGCAGCAGATAGAGCTGGACCATCAGCACGCCGAGTACGGCGCCCGTGATCCCCGGCACCAGCAGGGCCGGGGCCGCGAGCACACCACAGAGGGTCATCAGGTATGTGAGCTGGTTGGGCGTGATCCTGGTGTTCACCAGGTAGCGGTCGCAGCGCAGCGAGATCTCTCGCATGTACAGGCGTCCCGCCCAGTGCTCACCGCTGCGCCGGTCCTTCACTCCTGCGGGGTGAACGACGGGGCGGAGTTCAGCTACCGATGGCCTTGGCATAGTCGGCGTAGATGTCCTTGATCTGGTTGGTTTTCAGGTCGAGGTGTTCGAGGATCGTGTAGCGGCCGGGCCGGGTCTGCGGAGCGAACTCCACGACCTGCACGAACTCGTCCACGGTGAAGCCGATCTCCTCCGGCAGCACCGGCAGCCCGTGCCGGTGCAGCACCTCGGCCATGTACGCCGACTCCTCGTGCGCCCCCCGCAGATACATCGCGAAGGCCGCGCCCAGGCCGCACTGCTCGCCGTGGCTCGCCGCGCGCTGGGGGAAGAGGAGGTCGAAGGCGTGGTTGATCTCGTGGCAGGCGCCGGAGGCCGGACGCGAGTCGCCCGAGATCGACATCGCCACCCCGGTGAGGACCAGCGCCTCGGCCAGTACCTGGAGGAAGTCGTTGTCGCCGATGCCGCCCGGGTGCCGCAACACGGCCTCACCGGCCTGCCGCGCCATCGCGGCCGCGAGTCCGTCGATCTTCTCGCCGTTGACGCGGTTGGCCAGCTCCCAGTCCGCGATCGCGGAGATGTTGGAGACGGCGTCGCCGATGCCGGCGCGCACGAAACGTACGGGGGCCTCGCGGATGACATCGAGGTCGATGACGACCGCGATCGGGTTCGGCACACCGTACGAGCCGCGGCCCGCGTCGTTGTCGAGGGTCGCGACGGGCGAGCACAGGCCGTCGTGCGCGAGGTTCGTGGGCACCGCGACCAGCGGGAGGCCGACACGCGCCGCGGCGAACTTCGCGCAGTCGATGATCTTGCCGCCGCCCAGGCCCACGACTGCGTCGTAGTGGCCCGCCCTCATGGCACCGGCCAACCGGATCGCGTCGTCGAGGGTGCCTCCGCCGACCTCGTACCAGGTGGCGCCGGGCAGGGCCGGCGAGATCCGCTCGCGCAGCCTGGCCCCGGAGCCGTTGCTCACCGCGACGGCGAGCTTGCCCGAGTGCGAGATCCGCTCGTCGGAGAGCACGCTCGCCAGGTCGTCCAGGGCGCCCGGACGGATGTCGACGACGACCGGCGAGGGGATGAGCCTCGTCAGTACTGGCACGCGATCTCACGTCCCTTGGCGAGGTCGTCGTGGTTGTCGATCTCGACCCACTTGACGTCACCGATCGGCGCGACATCGATCTTGAAGCCGCGGTTGACGAGCTCCTGGTAACCGTGCTCGTAGAACTGCTGCGGATCCTTCTCCCACACCGTCTTCAGGGCGTCGGCCAGCTCCGCGGCGGCCTCGCCCTCGATGAGGGTGACACCGATGTACTCGCCGGTGGCCTCGGACGGCTCCATGAGCTTGGTGATCTTCTGGACACCCTTGGCGGGGTCCACCACGACCTTCATCTCCTCGTCAGCGAGGTTCTTCACCGTGTCGAGGGCGAGGATGATCCTCTTGCCGTCGCCGCGGGCGGCGAGCAGCGTCCGCTCGACGGAGACCGGGTGCACGGTGTCGCCGTTGGCGAGGATCACACCGTCCTTGAGGGCGTCACGACCGCACCACAGGGAGTAGGCGTTGTTCCACTCCTCGGCCTTGTCGTTGTCGATGAGGGTGAGCTTGAGGCCGTACTTCGCCTCGAGGGCCGCCTGTCGCTCGTACACGGCTTCCTTGCGGTAGCCGACGATGATGCCGACCTCGGTCAGGCCGATCTCCGCGAAGTTGCCGAGGGTCAGGTCGAGGACCGTGATGCTGTCCTCTATGCCCGCGGGACCAACCGGCACGAGAGCCTTCGGGAGGCTGTCGGTGTAGGGGCGCAGACGCCGTCCGGCGCCGGCGGCCAGCACGAGGCCGATCATGCGGGTTCTCCTTCATCGTGTACGGCGGGGGCCCCGGAGGACACCCAGAAGCGGATGCTCTCGACGAGCACCAACAGGGCTACGGCCACGGCGAGCACCGTGAGCGCGACCTTGAACTGTGTGGCGGTGAGCAGCGCGGCCAGGACGGTGACCAGCATCGTCCTGCCTTCGTGCCCCCCGATCGCCCGCACCAGCCAGTGCGGGGGGGCGCCGGCGTTCCCGCGGATGCGGTACACCGTGTCGTAGTGATGGTAGGCGACCGCTGCCACCAGACCGAAAGCCGCAGGAAGTGCTCCGTTCACGTCGGCTTTGGCGGCCAGTACCAGAACGGTGCCGTATTCGGCGGCGCGGAAGAACGGCGGGACGAGCCAGTCGAGGGCGCCCTTGAGGGGCCGCGCGAGGGCCACCGGCGACAGGAGTACGTAGATCACGGCGCCCAGAACGGGCCACCAGCTGCCGTACGGGGCGAGCGCCGCGCCGAGCACCACGAGGGCTCCGGCGGCGAAGGCGACGTAAGCCGGGCCGCGGCTTGCGAAGCTGCGCGTGAAGCGGGTCAGGAACTCGGCGAGCGGGCCGGAGTCGGTGAGGTCGGCGAGGGCGGTGGCGGCGCGGTCGGTGCGGCGGGCCTTGCGGGTCAGCGAGCGCAGTACGCGGCCCGCCGTGGTGTACGTCGCCGCGAAGGCGCAGCCGATGAGCAGCGCGTAGAAGGTGATGCGGGGGGTGGTCAGCGCCGTGAGCACGGCGATCATCGCCCAGCGCTCGCCGATGGGCAGCACTATCATCCGGCGCACCCACACCGTCCAGCCGACGCTGTCCAATTTGTCCGAGAGGGCCGCGGTGGGGCTGGTGTTGGCGGTGGCGTCGTGGTTCGCCTCGTTGAAGGAGAAGTCGACGACGTGCCGGCAGGTCTGCAGGATCATCGCGCCGAGGGCGAGCGCCCAGACGTCGTCGCCGCCGCGGGCCGCCCCGAGGGCGAGGCCCGCGTAGTAGGCGTACTCCTTGGCGCGGTCGAAGGTCGCGTCGAGCCAGGCGCCGAGTGTCGAGTACTGCAGGGAGTAGCGGGCGAGCTGGCCGTCCGTGCAGTCGAGGACGAAGGAGAACAGGAGCAGCAGACCGGCCGCGACGAAGCCGACGCGGGTGCCGGTGGCGGCGCAGCCCGCGGCGATGAGCGCGGTGAGAAGTGAGGCGGTCGTCACCTGGTTCGGGGTGAGACCGCGGCGCGCGCACCAGCGGGCGATGTAGCGCGAGTACGGGCTGATGCAGTAGGTCGTGAAGAAGCCGTCACGGGCCTTCACGGCGCTGCGCAGGCGTACGGCCTCGTCGTCCACGGCCGAGACGGCCTGGCGGGCCTCGTTGCGCTCCTGCGGGTCGCTCGGCACAGCGGCGACGAGCGTGCCGAGCTCGGGCTGGTGCACGGCGACGCCGTCCGCGTCGAGGGCAGCCGTGAGGCGCGCGGCGAGGTTGTCCGTGGCGACGGCGAGGCCCCCGGAGGCGGAGCTCTCGCGGGCCACGGCCCGGGTCAGCGCCCGGCGGGCCTCGGGCTGCACGGATATGGCGCCGGGCAGCGCGGAGGCCGCGAACCGGGGGTCCGTGAGACCGAGGCGCAGCGCATGTGTGTGGCCCACGAAGCGGGCGTCGACGACGGCGACCCGCTGGTCCGCCGGGACGGCAGCCAGCAGGGACTCGGCCTCGCCCGCGTCGGAGGCGAGCCGCACGTCGAAGCCGAGCGACCGCAGATCGCCCTCAAGCGACGATCCGGGGACCGGCTGGCCGGTGAGGATGGCGGTCGACAGCGAACTCACTCCCTGGGTGCCGGCGCGTCCGCGCCGGTCAAGTGCGTGATGGGGTGGCCCGACGACAGAGCCTGGCCGGGCGGCATGTCGGCAGAGGTTATCGGATGAATGGAAGCGGGCGTTCACCACCTGTTCATGGCCCGATCCACCCGGTTTTGCATGGCCTCCGCCGCGATCATCATCAGGGATCCGGGGCCCGCGCCACAAACCGCGCTCCCAGACCGGCGCATTCTCGGCATGGCACACCTCACCCGGCGCACCACCCGGAGCGGGGCACGGCGGACACCGCGCGGGCGGCCCGGACCGGGGCAGGACGGACAGTGCACGGGACCGGCATAGGGTGGGCGTCCATGACATGGCTGATCACAGGCGGAGCCGGATACATCGGAGCCCACGTGGCGCGGGCGATGGCGGAGGCCGGGGAACGCGTCGTCGCCCTGGACGACCTCTCGTCGGGGGTGCCGAACCGGCTTCCGGAGAGCATTGCGCTGGTGCGGGGCTCGTCGCTGGACGGGGATCTGCTCAAGCGGGTCTTCGCGGAGCACGCCGTGACGGGTGTGGTGCATCTCGCGGCGCGCAAGCAGGTCGGTGAGTCCGTGGCCGAGCCGACGCGCTACTACCGGGAGAACGTGGGCGGTCTCGCGACCCTCCTGGAGGCGGCCGCCGAGGCGGGCGTCGAGCGGTTCCTCTTCTCCTCGTCGGCGGCCGTCTACGGCAACCCCGATGTGGACCTCATCACGGAGGACACCCCCTGCGCCCCGATGAGCCCGTACGGCGAGACGAAGCTCGCCGGGGAGTGGCTGGTGCGGGCGGCCGGGCGGGCGCACGGCATCGCGACCGTGTGTCTGCGCTACTTCAACGTGGCGGGGGCGGCCGCGCCGGAGCTCTCCGACACCGGAGTGTTCAACGTGATCCCGATGGTCTTCGACCGCCTGACCCGTGATGAGGCCCCGCGGATCTTCGGGGACGACTATCCGACGCCGGACGGCACGTGCATCCGTGACTACATCCACGTCGCCGACCTCGCCGAGGCGCACCTCGCGGCGGCCCGGCGGTTGGCCGACGGCGCGACGGGTGATCTGACCGTGAACATCGGCCGCGGCGAAGGCGTTTCGGTCCGCGAACTCCTCACACTCATCGGCGAGGTCACCGGGGACCCCCGGGAGCCGGTCGTCGAGCCACGCCGCGCCGGTGACGCCCCGCGAGCGGTCGCCTCGGCCGCACTGGCCGCCAAGGAGCTGGGCTGGAGCGCGCGGCGCGGCGTGCGCGAGATGGTCGAGTCGGCCTGGGAGGGCTGGGTGTTGCGCCACCCCGGGGCACCGGCCGAATGATCTTGTCAATGCTCTGACCTGCGCATCGTTTCCGCAGGTCAGAGCATATGACAACGGTGTTCAATGCCGCGTTGCCCAATACCCCCCGCCCATAGTTCACTGTGATCCCGAGCGGAACACAGGAGGCGGCTTCCATGGGGGCTGGGCACGACCACGGGCATGCGCATGGAGCGCCGGCCCCCGGTACGGCGACAGCGGCGTACCGCGGGAGGCTGCGCGTCGCGCTGTCGATCACGCTCACCGTCATGGTGGTCGAGCTCGTCGGCGGTCTCGTCGCCGATTCGCTCGCGCTCGTCGCGGACGCGGCGCACATGGCGACGGACGCCCTGGGCCTGGGCATGGCGCTGCTCGCGATCCATTTCGCGGCCCGCCCGCCCAGCGAGACCCGCACCTTCGGGTACGCGCGGGCCGAGATCCTCGCCGCGCTGGCCAACTGTCTGCTACTGCTCGGCGTCGGCGGCTATGTGTTCTACGAGGCGATCCAGCGCTTTGTGACCCCGGTCGACACCCATGGCGGCCAGACCATCGTGTTCGGCCTCATCGGTCTGGTCGCGAACACGATCTCGCTCACCCTGCTCATGCGCGGCCAGAAGGACAGCCTGAACGTGCGCGGCGCCTTCCTGGAGGTGGTGGCGGACGCGCTCGGTTCGATGGCGGTCATCATCGCCGCGACGGTGATCATGACCACGGGCTGGCAGGCCGCCGACCCCATCGCTTCGATCCTGATCAGCCTCATGATCGTCCCGCGCACCTGGAAGCTGCTCCAGGAGACGCTCAACGTGCTCCTGGAGGCCGCCCCCAAGAACGTGGACATGGCCGAGGTGCGGGCACACATCCTGGCGCTGCCGGGCGTCGAGGACATCCACGACCTGCACGCCTGGACGATCACGTCCGGCATGCCGGTGCTCTCCGTCCACGTGGTCGTCAGCTCCGAAGTCCTGAACGCGATCGGTCACGAGAAGATGCTCCACGAGCTCCAGGGCTGCCTCGGCGTCCACTTCGATGTCGAGCACTGCACCTTCCAGTTGGAGCCGAGCGGGCACGCGGAGCACGAGGCGAAGCTCTGCCATTGAGAGGCGAGGCTCTGCCGTTCGTTCGAAGGCGAGACCGTCGCGTAATTCCAGGGCGAGACCGTCGCGCCCGCTGCTAGCGTGGTCGGCGATCGGAGGAGGTGGGTTGATGACTGTCGCGTTCGGCGCTGCTGTGCGCAGCGAGACGACCGTCCCCGTCCTCCGGGCCCGCGGCTGACCCGACGTGTCGGCCGGGCCTTTCACCCAAGGGTTTCCACGTTGACCGACAACGCTGAACACACCACTGCCTGGCACATCCGCCGGGAAACCTCCGCCGACCACGCGGAGGTGCACACCGTCAACGCCACCGCCTTCCAGCGGGCCGAGGAGGCCGATCTGGTGGACGCGCTGCGCGCCGACCCGGACGCGTGGCTGCCGGGCCTGTCGTACGTCGCCGAGGCGCCGGACGGCACGATCGCGGCGTACGCGCTGATCACACGCTGCCATGTCGACGGCGTCCCCGCCGCCGCGCTGGCCCCCGTCGCCGTACGGCCGGAGCATCAGCGCCGGGGCGCCGGATCGGCCGTCGTACGCGCGGTGCTGGAGGCGGCACGCGCGCGTCGGGAGCGGCTCGTCCTCGTACTCGGGCATCCCGGGTACTACCCGAGGTTCGGATTCCTGCCCGCTTCGGAGTACGGCATCCGGCCCGGATTCGACGTGCCGTCCGAACACCTGATGGCCCTGATCCTGGACGATTCCTTGTCGGTGGCACCGGGCACGATCAGGTATCCGGCCGCTTTCGGGGTCTGACCCACGTCGGCCGCATGTCCCGCTCCGGGCTCTCGGGGCGGGACATGCGGGAGCCGCGAAGTGCCGGGAGTGCCGGTTTCGTACGGCAGACTTGGGGCTCGAAGACCGATGCGAAGGATGGGTATGCCGATCACACCTGCCACCGCGACGCACAGTTCGTCGAACGGCACCGTTGAAGCGATCTTGCTGGAGCTGGTCGACGAGGACGGCAACACGATCGGCACGGCGGAGAAGCTCGCCGCCCATCAGGCGCCCGGGCAGTTGCACCGCGCGTTCTCCGTGTTCCTTTTCGACGAGCGCGGCCGACTGCTGCTGCAGCAGCGCGCACTCGGCAAGTACCACTCCCCCGGTGTCTGGTCGAACACCTGCTGCGGTCACCCCTACCCGGGCGAGGCGCCCTTCGCGGCGGCGGCCCGGCGGACGTACGAGGAACTCGGGGTCTCGCCCTCGCTGCTCGCCGAGGCGGGCACGGTCCGCTACAACCACCCGGACCCGGACTCGGGGCTGGTGGAGCAGGAGTACAACCACCTCTTCGTCGGGATGGTGCAGTCGCCGCTGCGTCCCGATCCGCAGGAGGTCGGCTCTACGGCCTTCGTCACCGCCGCCGAGCTGGCGGAGCGGCACGCGAAGGACACCTTCTCGTCGTGGTTCATGACGGTGCTGGACGCGGCCCGTCCGGCGATCAGGGAGCTGACGGGTACGTCCGCGGGCTGGTGACGGCCGTCCCGCTACACGACGCTCGGAGTGAGCGGCAGGGCGGCCCAGATCACCTTGCCGCCGCTGGCGGTGTGTTCGACGTCGCACACTCCGCCCGACTCCCGGGTGACCTCACGCACCAGCAGCAGCCCACGGCCGCCGGTCTGTCCGTAGTCGGCCTCCAGGGCGGTCGGGCGGTAGGGGTGGTTGTCCTCCACGGAGACGCGCACCCATTCGGCGCCGACGGCGACCTCCACGGCGAGCATGGGGGACAGCAGCGCCGCGTGCCGGACCGCGTTCGTGACCAGTTCGGAGACGATCAGCAGAAGTCCCTGGACCAGGTCGTCCGAGACGGGCACCCCCTGGCGGATCAGCAGATCACGGACGGCGTGCCGCGCCTGCGGCACCGAGGCGTCGATGGCGGGAGCAGTGAACCGCCACACCCCCTCGTACGGCAGCGGGCCCGGCGGTCTCCCGTCGGGAGCCACCTGTCCGCCGACTTCAGGGCTCGGGTCGGACCCCCGCCCGAGGTTCGCCATCGTCCGGTCGCCACCCTTGCGCTCGATTGTCACCACACATGGAGTGTTGGTAATGCGCTGGTCCGTACCGGATGACTGAACAGAAGTCAGCGGTTATCGACAGCTTCTGATCGTTGGCGTATGACACGGTCAGTTGTGAGACTGCTCCTGCCCCTGTTGTGCGGACTTCAGAACTATTCGGGTTGTACGGGTTTGGGGGCCGGGCTCGCCCCATTCGTTCCCCGCCCTCCGGCCGTCGGAGAGGCCCTCCGAGACCATGCCCACGACGCGCCGCCCGCCGTATCCCGCGGCGCGACGTGGCTGTCAGCGCCTCCTCGCACCTGCCCCTTGTTGATCGTGTGTTCGGCCGATGCCGCTAGCATCCGCCGTATGGAACCGCAGCTGTCGCACCGTGTCGGTGACGGGGTCGCCACCGTCGTCATCCGCTACCCGGCCAAGCGCAACGCCATGACGGCGGACATGTGGCGGGCCCTGCCGCCCCTGCTCGACGAGTTGACCGCCGACGCCGATGTACACGCACTGGTGCTCACCGGCGAGGGTGAGACGTTCTGCGCCGGGGCCGACATCTCGACGCTCCGGCGCTCCCCGGAGGAGGCGCAGGGCCTTGCCACACTCGCCGAGGAAGCGCTCGCCGCGTTCCCGAAGCCGACGCTGGCCGCGATTCGCGGGTACTGCGTGGGCGGCGGGTCCCAGCTCGCGGCGGCCTGTGATCTGCGGTTCGCGGAGGAGGGGGCGCTGTTCGGGGTGACCCCGGCGAAGCTGGGGATCGTCTACCCGGCCTCCTCCACACGGCGGTTGGTGTCGCTGGTGGGGCCCGCCACCGCCAAGTACCTGCTCTTCTCGGGCGAGTTGATCGACGCGGAGCGGGCGCTGCGCACGGGTCTGGTCGACGAGGTGCTGCCCGAGGGCACGCTCGACAAGCGCGTCGCGGAGTTCATGCGCGTACTGACCTCGCGTTCGCTGCTGACCCAGGCGGCGGCCAAGGAGTTCGCGAACGGGCGCACGGACCGGGACGCGTACTGGGCGGCGCAGGCGCGGGGCGGCGGCGACACCGCGGAGGGGGTCGCCGCCTTCCTGGAGCGCCGGCAGCCGTGCTTCACATGGATGCCGTGAGCGTGCGGCAGGACTACGTCAGGATGAAACGGCTCTTCGTGCGGAACTCCTCGACGAGGTGCGCGGGCGCCTTCTCCGGTGAGCCCGCGTCGTAGGGCGGCTGCGGGTCGTACTCGGTCAGCAGTTGTACGGCCTGGGCGTGTTCGTCGCCCGCGATCCGCCCGAGCAGGGCGAGCCCCATGTCGATCCCGGACGAGACGCCGGCCGCGGTCACGTACTTCCCGTCGAAGACGACCCGCTCCCCCGTCGGCTCGGCGCCGTATTCCTTGAGGAAGTCGAGGGCCAGCCAGTGGGAGGTGGCCCGGCGGCCGTCGAGGAGCCCCGCGGCGGCGAGCAGCAGCGAGCCGGTGCAGACCGAGGTCGTCCAGGTACTGGTCTGGTCGGCGGCCCGCAGCCAGTCGAGGAGGACCTCGTCCTCCATCAGGGCGGACTGTCCGGGGCCGCCCGGGACCACCACGACGTCCGGGTGCGGCACCTCGGCGAGGGTCTTGTCGGCCATCAGCGCCAGATTGCCGGTGTCGGCACGGACGGGGCCGGCGTGCTCGGCGACGAAGACGGTCTGCGCATCGGGCGCACGGCCCAGTGTCTCGTACGGGCCCACGGCGTCCAGGGCGGTGAAGCGGTCGTAGAGGACGATGGCGATCTGCATCGGGTTCCTTTCAATGGCTGGGCGCCGTTCAATGGCTGGGCGCCGTTCAATAGCTGGGCGCCGTCCGGAAACGGCGGCGGTACTCGGCCGGTGCCGAGCCGAGGGTCTTGATGAAGGCGCGGCGCATCGCCTCGGGCGTGCCGTAGCCGGACGCGCGGGAGATCTCCTCGATGCCGTCGGCAGTGTCCTCCAGGAGGCGCCGGGCATGTTCGAGGCGGACCCGCTCGACGTACCGGCCGGGCGTCATGCCGGTCTCAGTCCGGAAGGCGCGGGCGAAGTGGCGGGGCGAGAGGCGGGCACGCGAGGCGAGCGACTCGACGCTCAGGTCGTCGCCGGGGTGCTCGGTGATCCATTGCTGGACCTCGCGCAGCGGTTCGCGCTGCGCGGTCTGGGCGGCCAGCTGGGCGCTGAACTGGGCCTGGTTGCCCGGGCGCCTGAGAAATACGACCAGGTGACGGGCGATGGCGAGGGCTGCCTCGCGCCCCAGGTCCTCCTCGACGAGCGCCAGGGCCAGGTCGATTCCTGAGGTGACGCCGGCCGAGGTGGACACCTGGCCGTCGCGGACGTAGATGGGGTCCGGATCGACCTGGATCCCCGGGTGGTCGCGGGCGAGTTTGTCGCAGTAGGCCCAGTGGGTCGTGGCGCGACGGCCGTCCAGGAGACCGGCTCCGGCGAGCAGGAGGGCACCGGTGCAGACGGAGACCAGCCGTGCGGCGCGCGGGCCGTGCTCGCGCAGCCAGTCGGTCAGACGGGGGTCGGGGTGGCGGGTGCCGGCGCCGCCTGGAACGAGCAGAGTGTGCGGGGCGGGCGCGTCGGCGAGCGAGTGGTCCGGGACAAGGGCGAGGCCGCTGGAGGTGCGCACCGGTGTGCCGTCCAGGGAGGCGGTGCGGATGCGGTACGAGCCGTCGCGGTAGTTCTCGGCGCCGGCGAAGACCTCCACAGGACCCGTGACGTCGAGGCTCTGCACAGCGTCGAAGAGGACGACCAGGACGGTTCGCATGCCTTTGATTCTTGGCGGCCGAAGCGATGGCCGCAATGACGAGCACCCCTCTTTTCCTGCCGTCCCCAACTCCGCCGTTCCCTGCGTACCGACCAGTCGGTAAGGTGCCGGACATGACCACTCCACTGCCGGAGCGCGCCGGGCGGCGCTGCCACAACATCCTCAACCCGCTGCACTCGACGCACTACTTCTCGCCCGATCTGGGGCGGGAGCTCGCTTCGGTCGGGATCGAGGACAGCAGGGGCGCGTACTTCGCCGTCCGGGCCGCGGCCATGGGTGCGGTGGGCCCGGGCACGGTGACCTCGACGTTCTACAACTTCCGCCACGAGCTGGTGGCGAAGCACCTGCCCGAGGTGTGGCGGGCGGCCTCTCCGGAGACCGTGCTCGCGGCACGCGCGCGTGCCGTCGACGCGACGCTGCGCCGCCTGCTGGGCGAAGACCTCATCGCCTCCAAGGAGGTGGCCGAGGCGGCGGAACTCGCGCTGCGCGCGGCCGAGGCCTGCACCAGGACCGCGCGCCCGCTGTACGCCGCCCACGCGGACCTGCCGGTGCCCGACGCGCCGCACCTCGCGCTCTGGCACGCGGCCACCCTGCTGCGCGAGCACCGCGGCGACGGCCACCTCGCGGTGCTGCTCGACGCGGAACTCGACCCGGTGGAGGCTCTGGTGAGCCACACCGCGACCGGCAAGGGCATGGCCCCGAAGTGGGCGCTGGGCACGCGCGGCTGGTCCCGGGCGGACTGGGAGGCGGCGGCCGGGCGGCTGCGGGAACGTGGACTGCTCGACACCGAGGGCGAGTTGACGGACGCAGGGGCGGCCCTGCGCGGCGAGATCGAGGCGCGGACGGACCGGCTGGACCGCGCCCCGTACGAGCATCTGGGCGCCGCCGGGGTCGAACGACTCACCGAGCTGGCCAAGGGCCTTCTCATGACGGCGCTCGCGGCCGGCGCCTTCCCCGAAGGCATGACCGGCAAGGTCTGACACCGCCGATCGGTGCCCTGATCCCCCGTTGTCGGTGTCACCTGCCACAATTGCCGCGCAACCTCAGTGGAGAAGGCGGTACGGGATCGTGACGACACCCCTCGTAGGGTCCATCGAAGGCAGGATCGCCGAAGAGCTCGGCGTACGGGAGCGGCAGGTCAAGGCCGCCGTCGACTTGCTCGACGGCGGTTCGACGGTGCCCTTCATCGCCCGCTACCGCAAGGAAGCGACCGAGATGCTCGACGATGCGCAGCTGCGCACCCTCGAGGAGCGGCTGCGCTATCTGCGGGAGCTGGAGGAGCGGCGCGCCGCGATCCTCGACTCGGTGCGCGAGCAGGGCAAGCTCACCGCCGAGGTCGAGGCGCAGATCAGGGGCGCCGAGACGAAGGCGCGTCTCGAGGACATCTATCTGCCGTTCAAGCCGAAGCGGCGCACGAAGGCGCAGATCGCGCGCGAGGCGGGCCTGGAGCCGCTGGCCGAGGGCCTGCTCGGCGACCCGTCGGTCGATCCGCTCGCCGCGGCGGCGGCCTTCGTCGACGCCGACAAGGGGGTCGCCGATCCGCAGGCCGCCCTCGACGGCGCCCGGTCGATCCTCACCGAGCGGTTCTCGGAGGACGCCGACCTGATCGGCGAGCTGCGCGAGCGCATGTGGGTACGGGGGCGGCTCGCCGCCAAGGTGCGGGACGGCAAGGAGGAGGCGGGCGCCAAGTTCGCCGACTACTTCGACTTCGCCGAGCCCTTCAAGGAGCTGCCCTCGCACCGCATCCTCGCCATGCTGCGCGGCGAGAAGGAGGAGGTCCTCGACCTCGTCCTGGAGCCCGAGGAGCCCTCCGAGCAGCCCGGTCCGTCCTCGTACGAGGGGATCGTCGCCCACCGCTTCGCCATCGCCGACCGCGGCCGCCCTGCCGACAAGTGGCTCACCGACACCGTCCGTTGGGCCTGGCGGACGCGGATTCTCGTGCACCTCGGCATCGACCTGCGGCTGCGGCTGCGCACGGCGGCCGAGGACGAGGCGGTGAACGTCTTCGCGGCCAACCTGCGCGACCTGCTGCTCGCCGCTCCGGCGGGCACCCGCGCGACGCTGGGCCTGGACCCCGGGTTCCGTACCGGTGTGAAGGTCGCCGTGGTCGACGCGACCGGCAAAGTCGTCGCGACGGACGTGATCTACCCGCACGTACCTGCCAACAAGTGGGACGAGGCGATCGCCAAGCTCGCACGGCTCGCCAAGGAGCACGCGGTCGAGCTGATCGCGATCGGCAACGGCACGGCGTCCCGCGAGACGGACAAGCTCGCCGCTGAACTCATCACCAAGCACCCCGAGCTCAAGCTCACCAAGGTGATGGTCTCCGAGGCGGGGGCCTCCGTGTATTCGGCGTCCGCGTTCGCCTCGCAGGAGCTGCCCGACATGGACGTGTCGCTGCGTGGCGCCGTGTCCATCGCGCGCCGGCTCCAGGACCCGCTCGCCGAGCTGGTGAAGATCGACCCGAAGTCCATCGGCGTCGGGCAGTACCAGCACGACCTGTCCGAGGTGAAGCTGTCCCGGTCCCTCGACGCGGTGGTCGAGGACTGTGTGAACGGCGTGGGCGTGGACGTGAACACGGCGTCGGCGCCGCTGCTGGCGCGGGTTTCGGGGATCACCTCCGGGCTCGCGGAGAACATCGTGGCGCACCGGGATGCGAACGGGCCCTTCCGGTCGCGTACGGCCCTCAAGAGCGTGGCCCGGCTCGGCCCGAAGGCGTACGAGCAGTGCGCGGGCTTCCTGCGGATCCGGGGCGGCGATGATCCGCTGGACGCGTCCAGCGTGCACCCCGAGGCGTACCCCGTGGTGCGGCGGATGGTGAAGACGGCGGGCAGCGAGGTCGCGTCGCTGATCGGCAACACGGGTGTGCTGCGCTCGATGCGGCCGGACGAATTCGTCGACGAGACATTCGGTCTGCCGACCGTCACGGACATCCTCAAGGAGCTGGAGAAGCCCGGGCGCGACCCGCGGCCCGCCTTCAAGACGGCCACCTTCAAGGAGGGTGTCGAGAAGATCTCCGACCTGGCGTCGGGGATGGTGCTGGAGGGGGTCGTCACGAATGTCGCCGCCTTCGGAGCCTTTGTCGATGTCGGCGTCCACCAGGACGGGCTGGTGCATGTCTCCGCGATGTCCAAGACCTTCGTCAAGGATCCGCGGGACGTGGTGAAGCCCGGAGACATCGTCAAGGTGAAGGTGCTGGACATCGACATTCCGCGGAAGCGGATCTCGCTGACGCTGCGGTTGGACGACGAGGCGGCGGCTCCCGCCCCGGAGGGGGGCGGGCGGCCCCAGCGTGGAGGGCGGCCGCCGCAGCAGCGGGGGCAGCAGCAGCGGCAAGGGCGCGGTGGCGGTGGCGGCGGGTCTCGGCAGGCGCCGCCGCCTGCGAACAGTGCGATGGCGGATGCGTTGCGACGGGCGGGGTTGGTGGACCCCAAGCGGGGGCGGGGCTGACGCCTTGGCGTCCGGTGCCGGGGCCTTGGTGACAGGGCCCCGGCGTGGGGGCTGAACTCGGGACCGGGTGCATGCGGCCCGGCACTCACAGGGTGCCGCGGTGCCCACGCGTGCCGCCCCCGGCAGCACGCGTGCCCACAGCTACGACAGCTACCACGGCACCCGGCACCCACGTGTCGCTGCAGGTGGGCTGCCGCCTCAGCGGCACGCCTGCCCGCGGGTGAGCAGGGTCGCTACGACGGCAGTTCCGTCACTTTGCCGTCCGCCACCTCCAAGCGGCGGGTCGTGTGGACCGCGTCGAGCATGCGGCGGTCGTGGGTGACGAGGAGGAGGGTGCCCTCGTAGGAGTCCAGGGCCGATTCCAGTTGCTCGATGGCGGGGAGGTCGAGGTGGTTGGTCGGCTCGTCGAGGACGAGGAGATTGACGCCTCGGCCCTGCAGCAGGGCCAATGCTGAGCGGGTGCGTTCGCCCGGGGAGAGGGTCCCCGCGGGGCGCAGGACGTGGTCCGACTTCAGGCCGAACTTGGCCAGCAGGGTGCGGACTTCGGCCGGTTCCGTCTCCGGGACCGCCGCGCAGAACGCGTCCAGCAGGGACTCCGAGCCGAGGAACAGCTTGCGGGCCTGATCGACCTCGCCGACGATCACACCCGAGCCGAGGGTGGCGTGGCCCGCGTCCAGGGGGACACGCCCCAGCAGGGCGGCGAGCAGCGTCGACTTGCCTGCGCCGTTCGCGCCGGTGACCGCGACCCGGTCCGCCCAGTCGATCTGCAGTGTCGCCGGGCCGAAGGTGTACTCGCCGCGCCGCACCTCCGCGTCGCGCAGCGTGGCGACGACCGCGCCGGACCGCGGTGCCGCCGCGATCTCCATGCGCAGCTCCCACTCCTTGCGCGGCTCCTCCACGACGTCGAGGCGCTCGATCATGCGCTGGGTCTGCCGGGCCTTCGCGGCCTGCTTCTCGCTGGCCTCGCTGCGGAACTTGCGGCCGATCTTGTCGTTGTCGTTACCCGCCTTGCGCCGGGCGTTCTTGACGCCCTTGTCCATCCAGGAGCGCTGCATCTGGGCCCGGCCTTCGAGCGCGGACCGCTTGTCGGCGTACTCCTCGTAGTCCTCGCGAGCATGCCGGCGGGCCACGTCCCGCTCGTCCAGATAGGCCTCGTATCCACCGCCGTACAGCGTGATCTGCTGTTGCGCGAGGTCCAGTTCGAGCACCTTGGTGACCGTGCGGGTCAGGAACTCGCGGTCATGGCTGACGACGACGGTCCCGGCGCGCAGGCCGCTCACGAAGCGCTCGAGGCGTTCCAGGCCGTCCAGGTCCAGGTCGTTCGTCGGCTCGTCGAGCAGGAACACGTCGTAGCGGGAGAGGAGGAGGGAGGCCAGTCCCGCGCGAGCCGCCTGGCCGCCGGACAAGGAGGTCATCGGCTGGTCCAGGTCGACGCGGAGTCCCAGGGTGTCGGCGACCTCCTCGGCGCGCTCCTCGAGGTCGGCGCCGCCGAGGTCGAGCCACCGCTCCAGGCTGGTGGCGTAGGCGTCGTCCGCGCCGGGCGCTCCGTCGACCAGTGCCTGTGTCGCATCGTCCATCACCCGCTGGGCCTCGGCGACGCCCGTGCGACGCGCGAGGAACTCCCGAACGGTCTCGCCCTCCCGCCGCTCCGGCTCCTGCGGAAGATGCCCCACGGTCGCGGACGGCGGGGACAGCCGCAGCTCGCCCTGCTCCGGCGTGAGGAGACCGGCGAGCAGCCGCAGCAGCGTGGACTTGCCTGCGCCATTGGCACCGACGAGACCGATCACATCGCCGGGCGCGACGACGAGGTCGAGCCCGGAGAAGAGCGAGCGGTCGCCGTGTCCGGCGGCGAGGTTCTTGGCGACGAGAGTGGCAGTCATCAGAAGGCCGATCCTAACGGCCCGGCTTCGCGACCCGCGCCAGGGTTTTCAACGGCTCCCCTGCCCTTCCTCAGCGGCTCGCCTGCCCGTACCACGGGCCCGCCTGCCCGTACCCACTGTCCGTGCTCAGCGGCCCGCCGACCCGTGCTCAGGGGCCGGCCTGCCCGTGCTCACTGTTCTCACTGTTCTCGCTGTCCGTGCTCAGCGGCTCGTCTGCCCGTATTCGGGGCCCGTCTGTCCACTCTCAACGGCCCGCCTGCCCGTGGGCCATCGCCTCCACCAGCACACTTCCCGACGTCCGGGCCACGATGAACGACTCCCCCTTCACCGCCCTGGCGTCCAGCGCCACCCGGTGCCGCCCCGTCTCCAGGATTCCGTCGAAGACCTCGTGCGCATGGGTGCGGGAGAGGCGGTCGAGGCGGTACGCGGTCAACTGGACGCGGCAGGTGGAGGTGACCTCGATGCCCGCCTCGCCGTCGGCGGCTACGAGCCGTGTGAGACGGCGCAGCTCCCGCGGGCTGCGGTCCAGGGCGTGCTCGATCTGGGCGACCAGCAGCGGGATGATCGGGGCGAGACCCTCGACATACGCGACCTCGACCCCCGCCCGCTGGAAGCACCGGCGCACGGCCGCACGTTCGTCCTCGCCGACGGTCCGGCCGAAGACCACCGCGCCGTACGTACGGAGTTCGTCGGCCGGGACGTCCGTGGCGTCGCGGGTGATGTCGGTGCCGATGCCGATGGTACGCAGGGCGGCGGCGAGCTTGGCGAGCAGCGCGACGCGGGCGCCGATCAGGAGGACGCGGCGGCGCGGTCCCGAATCGCCGTCGAGGAGGGAGTTCAGGGCGCTGCGGTACTCGGCGCCACGGAAGCGGAAGGGCCCTATCCCGTGGTAGCCGTTGAGCTCCAGGTCGGCCCGTTCGTCCGTCTGCCAGGCGAAGTCGCGCCACACATAGTCGTCGTCGGCCTGCTCGATGACGGCGGTGACGGCACCGCATTCGAGACTCGCGCACTCCGGGCAGCCGTAGATGACGTACCGGCCGCCGTCGAGTGGGGCGTCTGCCTCCAGGAGGAGGCTGCGCACCTGGGCGGTGAAGATCGCGGGCGGTACATCAGAGGCGAGCGGGGACACCGCGTCGAGGTCGGAGAGCTGGAACAGCAGCGGGCGGCCGTCGACGATGAAGTCCACGAAATCCCGGTGCACTTGGTAGTCACCGTTGGCGAGGACTCCACCGGCACGCATCGCCGGTGCCAGGCCGAAGGTCGCGTACTCGGCAGACATGCTGTGAGTATCCCCAGACTGAGAGTGATGTGAGCACGGCATGACAGATTCCGTTAACGTCCCCGCGTGAAGAACGCTCGCAGCGGTGAAGTGATCGTGGTCGGCAGCGGTGTCATCGGCCTGACGACAGCCCTTGTCCTGGCTGAGGGCGGCACGCGGGTACGGGTGTGGGCGCGGGAGCCCGCCGAGCGGACCACCTCGGCGGTTGCGGGCGCGCTGTGGTGGCCGTATCGCATCGAGCCGAAGACTCTCGCCCGCGCGTGGGCGCTCCAATCACTCTCCGTGTACGAGGATGTGGCGGCGCGGGACGAGGAGACGGGCGTACGCATGGTCGAGGGCGTACTGGGCGAGTCGCGGCTGGACGAGCAGGCCTCGTGGGTCGCCGCCCGGGTGCCGGGGCTGCGGGTGGCGACGGCCGAGGAGTACGCGGGGACGGCGCTGTGGGCGCGGCTGCCGCTGCTCGACATGCCGGCGCATCTGCGGTGGCTGCGGGAGCGGTTCCTGCGGGCGGGCGGGACGATCGAGGCGCGCACTGTGGTGGATCTCGCGGAGGCCGAGGCACCGGTCGTCGTCAACTGCACGGGCCTCGGCGCCCGCGAGCTCGTACCCGATCCGGCCGTGCGGCCCGTGCGCGGGCAGCTGGTGATCGTCGAGAATCCCGGTATCCGCACCTGGCTCGTCTCAACGGACGCGGACGCGGGGACGACCACATACGTCTTCCCGCAGCCGGATCGGCTGGTGCTGGGCGGCACCACCGACGAGGACGACTGGTCGCTGACGCCCGACCCGATGGCGGCGCAGGAGATCGTCGGGCGATGCATCGCGTTGCGTCCCGAGATCGCCGGGGCGCGCGTGCTCGACCACAGGGTGGGCCTGCGGCCGGTGCGCGACTCGGTCCGGCTGGAGCGCGAGGTGCTGCCGGACGGGCGGGTGGTGGTGCACAACTACGGCCACGGCGGTGCAGGCGTCACGGTGGCGTGGGGGTGCGCGCGAAAGGCGGCCGGGCTCGCACACCCGACCGCCTCCGCGTGAGGGCCTCAGGACCTGAGGACCGTCCTCAGCAGGCCGTCTCCGGCTCTGCGGCTGTGAGGTGGTACGGCGCACGCTCGTCGAGGAGCAACGGGACGAGGGCCCGCAGGGACTGCCGCAGCGGTACGAGGACGCCGTCCCCGTCCGGTCGTACGCGCACGCCGTGCAGGGCGAGTTCGTCGCGCACGTCCGCGTACTGGTCCGCCCTGAGCCGGTAGCCGCAGGGCGGGTCCTGCATCACCTCGGCGGGTTCGGCCGGGTCGTTGTCGGCGCCGCCGAGGTAGACCGGGCCGGTGTCCCGGTAACCCGCGAGCCGGGCCGCGCCGGTGGCCGCGGCAACGCGTGCGCCGCGCCCGCCCGTGAAGTCGAACAGGCCACCGAGCGCGGCCAGTTGGGAGTGGACCCGTCGCCTGTTGTTCAAGGGGGCATCGGCCCGCTCGGCATCCGTGCCGGGGTCGACTCGGCTCTCGATGAGCAGGCCGACGGAGTTTTTCACGCCCGACATGTTCCGCAGGATGCGCTCCTGCCCGTCACCGGCGGTCTGTTTGATCGGGTCGCCGGTCACGGGGTCGGTCCAGATGCCGTACGTGCCCGTCGAGTACCCGCCCTCCTGTGCGGCGGGCCGGACATAGTCCCGCGACAGGGTCTCCGCCTCGTCGTGCACGGCCGCGGCCGTGTTGAGGTTGCGCGGCCAGAGGTCGAAGAGGTCCTTGTCGTAGTACTTGGGAGTGGCCCCGTATTCGTGCAGGTCGTAGACGACATCGGGTCTGTGGTCGCGCAGGACGGCCGCCATCGCGCGGGCCTCGGCCGTCTTGAGAGCGAGGTGGTCGCGGTTGATGTCGACACCGTCGCTGTTCTCACGGGTCTCGGCGGCGCGGCCGTCGGGATTGGCGGTGGGGACGACGAGCACGCTGGTGCTCCGCAGGAATCGCCGGGTGCTCCGGTCCTTCGCGTACGCCAGGTCGCGGATCGTCGTGAGGCAGGCCTCGCGCCCGGACGGCTCGTCGCCGTGCTGGCTGCACACGAGGAGCACGGTGGTGGCCGAGTGACGGTCGCCGATCCGGACGAGCTGGAGCGGGCGGCCCTGCTTCGTGGTGCCGATCCGTGACACGGACACCCGGTCGCTCGTCCTGTCGACGGCGGCCAGGAAGTCCTGCTCCTCCGGTTGGCTGGTCCAGCGTGCGCCGTCGGTCTGCTCGAATCCCGTACGCGGCGGGGTTTGAGTCGCGTACGCGGGTGCCGTCAGCAGGGGCGCGGCCAGGGCCGTGGCGGTGACCGCCACGGCCAGGGCGCGGATACGTAAGTGGATCAACGGGTCTCCCCCGGGACACGGTGGGCGGCGCGCGGCTCCTGTACGCCGTCGAGGACGGCCGCGCTCGGCGTCGCGGCGGAACCCGCCGTCGCCCTGGTGAAGGCGTCGGCGCCACCGACGAGCGGGACCCGGGCCGACGTACGGGACAGGTCGAGCGTCAGGGTCGGCGTGCTGGACGGCGGGTCGATGAGGTCCTTGTCGGTACCCGCGACGATCAGCGCGAGCCGGTGGCCCTTGGGGACGACGTGGTCGGTGGCTGCCAGGTCGAGCGTGATGGTGTACGCCTTGCCCGGCGTGAGCGGGACGCCCTTGAGGTCGGAGGCGTAGTTACCGAGGTCGGCCCAGCCGCGGCTGAAGACCGTGTAGTCGACGTCGGCCTTGTTCGCCTGCGTCACCTTGAAGCAGGGGCTGTCGCCGGTCGTGCTCGCGCCCCAGCAGGTGCGGTCGGTGAGCGTGGTGATGCCCTCGCCGGCCGCGTTGTAGTCACGGATGGTGTCCGGGCCGAGGTCGACGAGTACGGCGGAGAGATGGGCCGTCGAGGTCGTCGGCGTGGCGGTGACGGTCACCTTGGACGAGCCGGAAAGCCGGAGGTCGTGCGTGAGCGGCTTGCTGACGAAGCCCGCCTTGTCCGGGGTCGACCGGTCGATGTGCGCCGCCCAGTCGGTCTCGCTCAGCGCCGGGTTGTCGGTGAAGTTCTCCGTTCCGGAGTTCGACCGCAGACCGAGGGTGCCGACGCCCGCCTGGGTGCCCGTGCCCGGGCGCAGGGTCGTCGTCTCGGTGGCGCGGGTCGGCCAGACGCTGGAGGTGACCCACTGGTCGGGGTGGCGCTCGATGTCGGCCATGGGTTCGCGGTCGATGCCGTTGTCGTAGCCGAGGAGTTCGTGGTCGAACCAGCGGTGCAGGGTGTCGACCCAGGCGGCGCGGCGGAAGTCGAAGGGGTCGACGTGGCCGGTCTGGGAGAGCCAGATCTTGCGCTCGACACCGTTCTTGGCGAGGGCGCTCCACCACTGGCCGAAGTGCTTGGTGCGGACGTTGAGGTCCTGCATGCCGTGGGTCAGGAAGACACTGGCCTTGACCTTGCTCGCGTCCTTGACGTAGTCACGCTCGGTCCACAGGCCGGTCAAGTCTCCGGTGCGCGGCGCCTCGTCGACGAGCCTCTGCTGGACGGCGGCGCACTTGGTGCGGGCGTCGGGGCTGTCGACGTAGTCGGAGAGCCAGTCGGGGCCCGAGTCGTACAGCGGGGCGCCCTTGGCGAAGTAGTAGTCGTACCAGGAGGAGATGGCGCTGATGGGCACGATGGTCTTGAGGCCCTTGACGCCGGTGGCGGCCACGCCGTTGGCGATGGTGCCGTCCCAACTCTTGCCGATCATGCCCGTCCTGCCGTTGGTCCAGCCGGCCTTGGCCGTGGCGGTGCCCGTACGGGTGGTGTATCCACGAGCGCGTCCGTTGAGCCAGTCGATCACGGCCTTCGCGGACTGGATGTCGGAGCGGCCGCCGACGTCCACGCAGCCGTCGGAGCGGTTGGTGCCGGCCAGGTCGACGCCGACGAAGGCGTAGCCGCGCGGCACGAAGTAGTTGTCGTAGAACAGCGGCATCTGGACGACGTTGCCGCTCGCGTCGTACGTCTTCTTCTGGCTCTCGTTGCCGCGTCCGCAGCAGGAGTAGTACGGGCTGGCGTCCATGATCACGGGTATCTTGCGGCCCTGCTCGGCGAGTTCGCGGGGCCGGACGATGTCGACGGCGACGCGGTCGGTCTTCCCGTCGCTGTCGCCGTCGAGGCCGGTGTCCACCCAGACGGATTCACGGATCGCGTTCTCGTACGAATAGACCGGGGTGCTCTCCCGTGGGGCGCTGTGTGCAGCGGCGGGGGCGAGCAACGCGGCCATCAGGGCGGCCGTGGCCGCCGTCGCGAGCGATCTCCAGGTCGTGAAGCGCATGCGGCGCGCTGGTATCGGCATGCGCGGAACGTACCTCGGTCAACTCCCGTGCAAAAGGGGGCCGGTGACGGTCCGAAAGGCGATCGAGGCGCAAGGGCCGCGGTCGGCTGTGAAAGGTCCGTGGGGCGCGATCGCTCATGTCGGCCGAATGGCGATCGTGTGACAGGGGCGGCCATGGACATGACCGGGGCCACAGGGACTGAATAGGCTCCGAACAGACTTCATGCCCCTACGACTTGGAGCTTGACGTGCACCGCAGACTCATCGCCCCGGGCGCGCTCGCGGCCTCCCTGCTGCTGGCGATCCCGGCATCGGCGGCCAGCTACTCCCCCGGGGCGCCGGGCATCGGCGACCCCTACTACCCGGCCTACGGCAACGGCGGATACGACGTCTCGCACTACGATCTGCGGCTCAAGTACCAGCCGCAGACCGATGAGTTGGAGGGCACGGCGACCCTCCTGGCCACCACCACTCAGGATCTGTCACGGTTCGATCTGGACTTCCTGCTCGATGTGAGCGAGGTGCGGGTCAACGGCGCGAAGGCGTCCTTCGCAACCTCGGGCCAGCACGAGCTGGAGATCACTCCGGCGAACCCGCTGCCCAAGGGCACGCCGATCACGGTCGTCGTCCGCTACAGCGGAGTGCCGTCCACGAAGAGCGCGTACGGCTTCTCGACCTGGCACCGCACTCCGGACGGAGCCGTCGCGGCGGACGAGCCCGAGGCGGCGTGGTGGTGGTTCCCCAGCAACGACCACCCGCTCGACAAGGCCACCTACGACGTGTCGGTGGCCGTCCCCGACGGGACGCAGGCGATCTCCAACGGCACGCTTCAGTCGACGAGTTCACGTCTCGGCTGGACCCGCTACAACTGGCGGTCCAACAAGCCGCAGGCCACCTATCTCACCACCCTCGCGATCGGCAAGTTCGACATCACGACCGGGAAGACCTCCGACGGCGTCCCGATCATCAACGCGTACAGCAAGGACCTCGGCGACAACGACGGCGCCGCACGGGCGAGCGTCGAGCGAACCGGAGAGATCGTCGACTGGCTGACCGGGTACCTCGGCCCGTACCCCTTCAACTCGGTCGGTGGCTACGTCCCGAACACCACCACCGGGTACGCGCTGGAGACGCAGACCCGCGTGTACTACAGCCCCAAGCAGTTCGCGAACGGCTCCAACACCTCTGTCGTCGTCCACGAGTTGGCGCATCAGTGGTACGGGGACGACGTGTCGTTGAAGGGCTGGAAGGACATCTGGATCAACGAAGGCTTCGCCCGCTACGCGCAGTGGCTGTGGTCGGAGCACGAAGGCGAGGGCACGACGCAGGAGCTCGCGGACTACGTGTACGCCTCGCATCCGGCCGACGACACCTTCTGGACGGTCAAGCCCGGCGACCCCGGTCCTGACAACCAGTTCGACATCGCGGTCTACGACCGGGGCGCACTGGCGGTCCAGGCACTGCGCAACGAGGTCGGCGACGATGCGTTCTTCGCCATCCTGAAGGGCTGGCCGAAGGATCACGCGTACGGGAACGCCTCGGTCGGCGACTTCCAGAAGTACGCCGAGCAGGTGTCCGGCAAGCCGCTTGCCGCGCTCTTCGACACCTGGCTGTTCCAGCCGACGAAGCCGGCCGCCGCGGCGGCGCGGACCGCGTCGATCGCGAAGGCTTCGGCGGCTCCCGCGCGGCCGAGGTCGTGGAAGAGGATCGCGGCGACGAACGACCTCCACGCCAGCTGAGCCTCGAGCAACTACCGCGCGGCTCGGGGCACTTGACCCGAGCCGCACGGCAGCCATCACGCCACCGAGTGAGGTGTGCCGCTCGGCCTCCGCCGGTGACACCGCTGCGCCGCCGTCGCCCGGCCGTCGGCCGAACGGTACGGACGACGCGCCGGGCCGTCGGCAGCTCGTCAGCCACCCGGGGCGGGACGGAGGGTCCGTCGCCTGGGCGATCGGTGCGGCGGCGGCCAGGGGCCGGTACGGCCGACGGCAGTGCGGGCTGCCGAAGCAACCACCGCAACAGGCGGGCTACTTCGACGTCGTCGCCTCCGGGGCGGCCGCCCCGGTCAGGAGGTCGTCGCGGGACAGGGCGACGGTCTCCGTGGACGGCACCGTGCACGCGTACGCCCCGGCCAGCGCACCGTACTGGGCACAGCGCCGCGGCGGCTCGCCGTTCAGCCACCCGAAGAGGAAGGCCGCGGCGAAGGCGTCGCCCGCGCCGTTGGAGTCCACCACCGGCGCGGGAGGTGTGACCGCCGGTATGTGCGTCAGCGCGCCGTCGGCCAGCAGGAACGCGCCCTCGGCGCCGGCCGTGACGACGACCACCTCGGCCCGGCCGCGCTCGACGATGCCGCGCATGGTCCGCTCCGGGTCGGTCAGGGCGGCCGTCGACAGGAAGACGACGTCCGCCGCGAGCGCGAACGGCTCGTGGTACAAGTTCTCGCCGTCCCAGTTGTGCAGGTCGGTCGAAAGGGTCACCCCGGCCTCGCGCAGCACGGGCAGGGCGAAGGCACACGGGTGGGTGATGGACACGTGGGCGTGGCGGCTCGACTCGGCCAGCTTCTGGACGACCGGCTCCGGCAGCCGGTCGTCGGCGTGTGCGCGGCTCGTGTCGTAGAGGGACAGCCGTCTGCCGTCGGGGCTGACGAGGTTGACCGCACGCTTGGTGCCTGCGGGCTGCGGGACGGCGGTGAGTGCGATGCCCTTCTCCCGGTGCAGGGCGCGGACCAGGTCGCCCTCGGGGTCGTCGCCGAGCATGTCGAGGTGGTGGGTCCGCAGGCCGAGGGCGCTCAGGCCCAGGGCGACGAAGTCGCCGGTCTGTCCGGCACGCGTGCGGATCCCGGGCTCGATCATGTAGCTGTCGGCGTACGGCAGAGGCAGCTCCGGCACGTACACGATGGTGTCCACGCCCGCTCCGCCGAGCACGAGGACATCGATGTCGCGGCTCATGGCTCTTCCTCTCGGATGCGAGCAGTGAGTCAAGCAGTCTCCGCCGACCACGGCAAGGATTTGCAGAATCTTCCGCAACTTATTTCAGGGGCCTGCGCGTTGGCGCCTGGGCGTTGACTGCGGTGCGGATGCTTCAGCCTCGGGTCAGTCCCCGTGGTCGGGCCGCGTTGTGTAGACCGTCACGGCTGTCCGTTGCTTCGATCCTCAATGAATCTCAGCATCCCGGGCATTGCGGCCCGGGAGGTCCGTCACATCACCAAAGCGTGAGGGCTTCGGCTTGAGTACGGTCTCTCGTTTCCGTCTGCCGCTGGTGCGGCAGGGTTGCGCCACCTGCCCGCCCCGCCGTGACTTTGCGGTCATGGCGGGTGGCGCGGGTCTTCCGGTCGGCTCCACGAGGTTTCGACACCTTGGCGGTGTCCTGGTCTCCGGCCACTCCGGTACCAGTCGTGCATGCCGCTGCGAGGGCGGCGAGGTTGCGGGCCGCGTTGTCATCCCGGTCGATGACCAGGCCGCAAGCAGCACATTCATAGGTCCGCACGTGCAGCGGCAGCTTGGCTTTCACTACGCCGCACCCGGAACAGGTCTTGGAGGAGGGGAACCACCGGTCTGCGGCCATGACGCGGCAGCCGTTGCGGCGGGTCCTATAGGCGAGCTGGCGTCGGATCTCCCCGAATCCGGCGTCAGCGATCTGGCGGGCGAGGCGCGGGTTGCGGAGCATCCCCGCGACGTTCAGGTCCTCGACCACGACCGTGCCGTACTCGGCCGCCACGGCGGTGGTGAGCTTGTGCAGGGCATCCTGGCGGAGGTTCGCCACTCGGTGGTGCACGCGGTTGCGGTGGGTGTTGGCCTTCTCCCACCGCTTCGACGCCTTCCGTCCGGTGCGGTGGTCGGGGCCGCGGCGGCGGGACACGGTACGGGAGGCTCGGCGCAGTAGCTTCAGCGCGCCGTCCAGTGGCCCGGGGTTGAGGATCGTGCGGATCTCTCCGGTGCTGTCGGCCATCACCGCGAGGATCTTCACCCCGAGGTCGATACCGACTGCGGCGTCCGGCCTCGCAACGCGGACCAGGTCTCGCGCGGTCTCGGTCTGCAACGACACGAACCAGCGACCGCGCTCATGCCGCGCGGTCGCGGACAGGATCCGGGCCGCCCCGGCCTGGACGCGTGCCAGGAGTTTGCCCATGGGTTCGTGGACACGGATCGTGCCCAGCCGGGGCAGCGTGACGTGCCGGCCGTCCGGCTCGACGCGGATCGTGCCGGTGGTGAACCGGCAGGACAGGCGTGCCTTCCGCTTCGACTTGAACCGGGGTGCCGCGACCCGCTTGCCCCGCCGCTTGCCCTGCTGCGACTTCGCATAGTTGTCGAACGCCGCGGCAGCGTTCGCCAGGCCGGTGTTGTACGCCTCCTTGGAGTTGGCCTCCCACCAGGACGCGAACCTGGGGTCGGTGTGCTTGACCTCGTTGAACGCCTTGCGCAGCGCGGGCAGCGACCACGGCCGCCACTCGGTCAGATCCGCTTCAATGACGCCGTAGGTGGCTTCTGCCTTGCGCTGCCACCACGACGCAGTGACCCAGCCCACCGCCCAGTTGTACGCCGCCCTCGCCGCACCGCAGTGCGACCGAAGAGCACGCTCCTGGGCGGCGTTGGGGTCCAGAGCGAACCGGAACGCCTGCACCACAAAGCCGGGCTGCGGCTGGAACCTTTTCACTCGGCTGCCTCGCCGGTCGCCACGGCCACCGCGCGTGCGGCACGGTTTCTCGCCGCCCGCCGTACGTCACCCCGGACATACGTGATCTCCGACATGACGCCACCGTAGGCGCTGCCACCGACAGTGGCCCGTGACCGGCTACTTCGTGAGCTCTCCCAGCTCCTGGTCCTCCGCCTTCGAGATCCGGCGGCGCAGCGCGAACCAGCCGCCGACCAGCAGGGCCGCGATCACCGGGATGAGGAGCAGCGTCTTCCGGCCGACCTCGGGGTCGTTCCACATCAGGCCGAGCACGGCGATCAGGAAGGCGATGGTGACGATCTCGGTGACCGGGCTGCCCGGGAGGCGGAACGACGGACGCGTCACCAGCCCCTCCTTGGCGCGGCGGACGAACACCAGGTGGCAGATCATGATGATCACCCAGGTGCTGATGATGCCGAGGGACGCGACGTTCAGGACGATTTCGAAGGCCTGGCTCGGCATGAGGTAGTTGAGACCGACGCCGAGCACGCACACCGCGCAGGTGAGCAGGATGCCGCCGTACGGGACCTGGCTGCGGTTCATCCTCGCGGTGAACTTGGGGGCCGAGCCCGCCATGGCCATGGAGCGCAGGATGCGGCCGGTGGAGTACAGGCCGGAGTTCAGCGACGACATGGCGGCCGTCAGCACGACCAGGTTCATGACGTCACCGGCCGCCGGGACGCCGATCTTGGAGAGGACCGTGACGAAGGGGCTCTGGTCGGCCGAGTAGACAGAGCCGGGCAGCAGCAGGGCCAGCAGGACGACCGAGCCGACGTAGAACAGACCTACGCGCCACATGATCGAGTTCACCGCGCGCGGGACGACCTTCTCCGGCTCGGCGGTCTCTCCCGCGGCGACACCGACCAGCTCCAGGGCGGCGTACGCGAAGATCACTCCCTGCATGACCAGGACGACCGGCATCATGCCGTGCGGGAGGATCCCGCCGTTGTCCGTGATGACGCTCAGGCCGGGCGTGGTCCCGCCGACGTCGTGCTGCGTGGCCAGCAGGAAGATACCGATCAGCATGAAGGCGACGAGGGTGGCGACCTTGATGATCGCGAACCAGAACTCCATCTCGCCGAAGATCTTCACCGAGATCAGGTTCACGGCCAGGACCACGGCGAGGGCGATCAGGGCCAGCGTCCACTGCGGGATGTCGGTGAAGAGGCTCCAGTAGTGCGTGTAGAGCGCGATCGCGGTGATGTCCGCGATTCCGGTCGTCGACCAGTTGAGGAAGTACATCCACCCGGCGACGTACGCGCCCTTCTCGCCGAGGAACTCGCGCGCGTACGACACGAAGGACCCGGAGGAGGGCCGGTAGAGGACCAGCTCACCGAGGGCCCGCACGACGAAGAAGGCGAAGATTCCGCAGACGAGATAGGCGATCGCCAGTGCGGGGCCCGCGTTGTGGAGGCGGCCGCCGGCTCCGAGGAAGAGTCCGGTGCCTATCGCGCCGCCGATCGCGATCATGTTGACGTGGCGGGCCTTGAGGTCCTTGCTGTAACCGGCGTCGCCCGCGTCCGCGGGCGTGCGGGTCGCATCCGTGCGGGATGCGGCCTTGGCGGTGTCTACGGCGTCCTTGCTCACGGGTGGATCTACTCTCTGGTCGCCCGGCGCACTGGGTACGCGGGTGTCCGGATGTGCCTCGGCCCGTGCCGCCCCTGACGCGGCACAGACCAAGGCGCCACCTTCCCCCAGAGATCACCCCGTATGCGGTGGCGCGCGTCACATAGCGGCACATCTCACATGGTGATCAGGGGCTGTACAGGAGCTGATCAAAAGATGTAGAGCTCCTCAATTCAAGGGATGCGCAGCTCCTCGATCATCCTCGATTCAAGGGGCGTACAGCTCCTCGATCACGTGCCCGTAGCGCTCCCGGATCGCCCTGCGCCGCAGCTTGAGCGAGGGCGTGAGCTCGCCCGTCTCCGGGCTCCACTCGTGGTCGAGCACCCGGTAGCGCTTGATCTGCTCGGTGCGGCTCAGGCGCACGTTCGCCTGCTGCACGGCGCGGACGATGCCGTCCCGCAGCACTGCCGGATCGGCCCCCGCCAAGGGGTCGGGGACGAGCAGGGCCACCAGGTACGAGCGCCCGTCACCGTGCACATAGGCCTGGTCGACGAAGGGATGCTCCTTGAGCGCGTTCTCGACGAGCGCGGGCGAGACGTTCTTGCCCGTCGAGGTCACGATCATTTCCTTCTTGCGGTCGGTGAGCCAGAGAAAGCCGTCCTCGTCGATCCGCCCGATGTCGCCGGTGGCGAACCAGCCGTCGGCGTCCCGGGCATCCTCGATCGAGCCGTCCTCGCGCAGATAGCCGTCGAAGACGGTCGCGCCCCGTACGAAGATCTCGCCGTCCTCGGCCACGCGGAGTTCCACGCCGTCCAGGGGCTTGCCCACCGAGCCGAGCCGGAAGGCTGCGGGAGTGTTGGTGGTGGCGACCCCGATCGTCTCCGTCAGACCCCAGGCGTCCATGATCGCGAGGCCGAAGCCCGCCCAGAAGTCCACGACGTCCGGCGGCATCGGAGCCGAGGCGCTCGCCGTCCACACCAGTCGGTCGAATCCGGCCAGGGCGAGGATCGGGTCGAGTACCTGTTCCTTCGCCGCGCGGTACGCCTCTTCCAGCTCGGCGGACGGCTCCTCGCCCCGTTCGAGGCGGGCCACGCGCGCGCGTGCCGTCTCCCGGGCGGCCTCCACGGCCCGGCGCCGCTCGTGCGGAAGCCCGGCCAGCGCGGCCCGTACGGCGGAGGCGAGCTTCTCCCACACGCGCGGGACCCCGAAGAACTGCGCGGGGTGCAACTCCCGCGCAACGGTGGCCACCTGAGTGGGGTCCGCGCACAGGTACACGTGCGAGGCGCGGAACACCGGCAGATAGATCCCCAGCATGCGCTCGGCGATGTGCGCGAAGGGGAGGTAACAGAGGTGCTCGACGTGGTCGGGGAGATCGACGAGGCGGTCCAGCGCGAGCGCGTTGAGGACGACCTTGCGGTGGGTGATGCGTACGCCCTTGGGGTCGCCGGTGGTGCCCGAGGTGTAGACGACGGTGAGGGGGTCGGTGGAACGCGTCGGCGACCAGCCCTTGTCGACGTTCTCCTGGCCCTCGTCGGCGCCCTGCCACCCTTCGTCCGCGCTCTGCCGCCTCTTGAGCGAGTCGTACGTCCGATGGGGCCCCGCGTCCGCCGCGTCGGCGACGACCAGCCGCTCCAGCGGCGTGCCGGAGTCCTCCAGCAGCGGCTCCCAGCACGCCAGTTCACGCGCCCCCTCGATGACCGCGAGGCGGGCGCGGCTGTGCCGGGCGATGTGCGCGACCTGCTCGGGGGCCGCGGTGCCGTAAACGCTCACCGGCACGGCACCCAGATGTGTCAGTGCCAGGTCGCTCAGCCAGTGCTCGGGGCGGTTGCTCATCATCATGAGGACGTGGTCGCCGCGGTCGACGCCGAGGGCCGCGTATCCGGCGGCGAGGACGGCGGCCTCACGGCGCACCTCGCTCCAGGTGAGCGTGGCCCAGCCGTCCTCGGTACGCCAGGACAGCGCCGGCAGATCTCCATGGTCCTCGGCATTGCGCAGCAGCAGGGCGGGGAGCGTGAGTTCGGCGGGTTCTCCGGGGAGTCGCAGGATCGTGGTCATGACCGCCTCCTGGCGCCGTCGGCTCGGTGCGCAGCGCTCCGGACGCTTTCACAACACTGGTGAGACAGCAATACTGTTGCACCGGATCGACCGCTGCACCTGATCGCTGCGCAGCCCGGAGAGACAGGACCTGCCATGACGACGGACACCGAAGAGCCCACGCTCACGGTCGACGAGCTGGCCGCGCGGGCGGGCATGACGGTCCGTACGGTCCGCTTCTACAGCGCCAAGGGCCTGTTGCCGCCGCCCGTCATCGGTCCCCGGCGCGTGGGCCACTACAGTCAGGAGCACGTGGCCCGGCTCGCGCTCATCGAGGAGTTGCAGCACCAGGGCATGACGCTCGCGGCGATCGAGCGCTATCTGACGCAGCTGCCGCCCGGCCTGAGCGCTCACGACCTCGCCATCCACCGGGCCGTGGTGGCCTCCTGGGCGCCCGACGCGGCGGAGGACGTGACACGCGAGGAGCTGGAGCGGCGGGCCGGGCGCTCCCTGGACGACGGGGACCTGGACCGGCTCGCCGCGATGAGCGTCATCGAGCGGAGCGCGGACTCCTTCCGCGTGGACCCCGGGCTGCTGCGGCTCGGCATACAGCTGCTCGACGTACCGCTCGCGCAGGAGTCGATCCTCGCGGCGCGCACGGTCCTCCTGGAGCACTCGCGTGCGGCCGCCCACGAGCTGTCCACGCTGCTGCGGGAGGCGGTGGGCGAGCGGGAGTCCGTGGCGGCGGTGAAGTCGCTCTCGGCGCACATGCAGCCGCTGGTGGTGCAGGCGTTGCTGACCGCGTTCCAGCGCTCCCTCAAGGAGGAAGTGCGGGAGTGGCTCAAGGAGTCCTGAGCCACTCCCCCTGCTCTACGAGACCTTCAGCCCCGCCGTCGATGCGGTGGGTGTGTCGCCGGCCGCGAGCTGCCGCAGCCGCTCGGCGTACATCCGGGCGAGGCCGGTCAGCGCGTCGGAAGCCCCCGACCGGGCCGAGTTGGTGTCGGCCCGATGCTCCAGGGTGCCGATGTACTTCCCCTGGAGGATCACCGTCTCCTGGGTGTGCTCCTTGGCGACGGACTTGTACTGGAAGGTGACGCTTCCGGCGTCGTACGTCGGGGTGTTGAGTACCTGGAGCGTACTGGTGCGGTTGCGAGCGTAGATGTCCCAGGCCCTGAACGCCTTCGAGGCGGCCTTCGCGTTGCGGTACACGATGACCTCGAAGCGGGCGCCCTCGCCGGCGCGGGTGCCGCTGTAGCCGACGTCACCGTGCGCCACGGCGTTCCTGCACTTGGAGGACGGGTCCTTGCAGATCGTGGGCGCCTTGGCGCGGCTGGAGAGCGCCTCGCTGACCGTGCGCAGGGCGGTGGGCATGCTGTCGGCGGGCGGCAGCACGGACTGCGCCCGCTGGGCCCCGGTCAGCGACCCGCCACTCGTCGAACCACCGCTGGTGCGGCTGCGGGAGGTGGACGAGTACCCCCGGCTCTTCTTCTTGTGCTTCTTGCCCTGGCATCCCGTGAGCGCGAGCGACAGGACGAGAACGCCGACTCCGGCTCCTCGCAGCACTCGCTTGGTGGTGCACCGCACGTACGGCCCCTCCGTTGGCGTGATCATGATCTACGGGAGCCTAGGACGTGGACGGGGCGCATCCGGTTGCGTCACCGGCGCACGTCCAGAAAACCCTCACAAGTAGGCGGATCCGCCCGCCACATTGCGGGTCTGGCCGTCAGCAAGCCGCTGCCCTCCTCGACCACGTAGCGGAGGGTGGAGACGAGGCCGGACGGCTCCTGGGTCCTGGAGACGGCCTGCTGGACGCGGACCTGCTCGAAGCCGCCGGCCGCGCCGATGGTGCGCTCGGCGGCCGTGCGCACCATGCTCGGCGCGATCGCCGGCGCCCTCATGGATGCCAAGGGCGTACTGGGGTGCGTCCTCGGTTTCCGCGAAGGCGGCCAGGAAGGGGAGTTCGGTGGTGCCGGGGGTGCGAAGGACGCGGTCCACGCCGTCGCCGCGCCGGATGTCCAGCAGGGCAAGGCCTGGCGGCGACCCCTGGGAGCTCCTCCGTGGGGGCGAGTACCGGTTCGCGGGTCAGCGTCCGGTCCTCGCCCTCACGGAGCAAGCCTCTCGTACCACTCAGCGATACGGCACGCGCCGCCGAGGTTCTGCCGGTCCTGTCGCTACTTGTCGCTGAACCGCTCGCCCTTCTCCGCCTTCTCGACGAGCAGGGCGGGCGGCGTGAACCGCTCCCCGTAGCGCTCGGCGAGTTCACGCGCGCGTGCCACGAAACCGGGCAGCCCACCGTCGTACCCGTTGATGTACTGCAGCACACCGCCGGTCCAGCCGGGGAACCCGATCCCGAAGATGGATCCGATGTTGGCGTCCGCGACGGAGGTCAGCACGCCTTCCTCCAGGAGCCGGACGGTGTCCAGCGCCTCGGAGAAGAGCATGCGCTCCTGCATGTCCGTGAACGGGATCTCGTAGCCCGGCTTGGTGAAGTGCTCGCGCAGCCCCGGCCACAGCTTGCCGCGCTTGCCGTCCTCGCCGTACTCGTAGAAGCCCGCGCCGCCACTGCGCCCGGTGCGGCCGAACTCGTCGACCATGCGGTCGATGACCTCCTCGGCCGGGTGCGTCTGCCAGGTGCCGCCCGCCTCCTCGACGGCCTGCCTCGACTCCTTGCGGATCTTGCGCGGCAGGGTGAGCGTGAGCTCGTCCATCAGGGACAGGACCTTGGCCGGGTAGCCGGCCTGGGCAGCGGCCTGCTCGACGGACGCGGGCTCGATGCCCTCGCCGATCATCGCGACGCCCTCGTTGATGAAGTGGCCGATGACGCGGGAGGTGAAGAAACCGCGCGAGTCGTTGACGACGATCGGGGTCTTCTTGATCTGCCGTACCAGGTCGAAGGCGCGCGCCAGTGCCTCGTCGCCGGAGCGCTCGCCCTTGATGATCTCGACGAGCGGCATCTTGTCGACGGGCGAGAAGAAGTGCAGCCCGATGAAGTCGTCCTGCCGGTCCACACCCTCCGCGAGCACGGTGATCGGCAGGGTCGAGGTGTTGGAGCACAGCAGCGCGTCCGGCTCGACGATGTTCTGGATCTCCTGGAACACCTTGTGCTTGAGCGCGGTGTCCTCGAAGACTGCCTCGATCACGGCGTCGCAGCCGGCCAGGTCGTTCGGGTCGGCGGTGGGCGTGATGCGGGCAAGGAGGGCGTCGGCCTTGTCCTGGCTGGTACGCCCCCGGGAGACCGCCTTCGCGCAGAGCTTCTCGGAGTAGGCCTTCCCCTTGGCCGCCGCCTCCGCGGACACGTCCTTGAGGACGACGTCGATGCCGGCGTGGGCGCACGAGTAGGCGATGCCCGCGCCCATCATCCCGGCGCCTAGGACGGCGACCTTGCGGACCGGGCGCGGCTCGACGCCCTTGGGCCGGTTGGCGCCGGAGTTGACCGCCTGGAGGTCGAAGAAGAACGCCTGGATCATGTTCTTCGAGGTCTGTCCGGTGACCAGCTCGGTGAAGTAGCGCGCCTCGATGGTCAGCGCGGTCTCGAAGTCGACCTGCGAGCCCTCGACGGCGGCCGCCATGATGTTGCGCGGGGCCGGGTAGGGGGCGCCGTTCAGCTGCTTCCTCAGGTTGGCCGGGAAGGCGGGCAGGTTGGCCGCGAACTTCGGGTTCGACGGCGTGCCACCCGGGATCTTGTAGCCCGGCTTGTCCCAGGGCTGCTGCGACTCGGGGTTGGCGTCGATGAAGGCGCGCGCCTTGGCGAGCATCTCCTCGGCAGTCACCGCCAAGTCGTGCACGAGGCCGCTCTCCAGGGCCCGCTTCGGGGTGTACTGGGTGCCCTGGAGCAGCACCTTCAGCAGGGCGTCCGTGATGCCCATCAGACGGACGGTGCGGGTGACGCCGCCGCCGGCGGGCAGCAGACCGAGGGTGACCTCGGGCAGGCCGATCTTGGAGCCGGGCGCGTCGAGAGCGATGCGATGGTGGGAGGCGAGGGCGATCTCGTAACCGCCGCCGAGGGCCGCGCCGTTGATGGCGGCGACGACGGGCTTGCCCAGGGTCTCGATGCGGCGCAGGGAGGACTTGATGGCCGTACCGGTGTCGAAGGCCTGTTGGGCGTCCTCCGGCCCGGCCTGGATCATGTCCTTGAGGTCACCGCCCGCGAAGAAGGTCTTCTTCGCGGAGGTGTAGATGATGCCGCGGATGGAGTCCTTCTCGGCCTCGGCGCGCTCGGCGATCGCTGCGATCGAGTCCTTGAAGGCCTGGTTCATGGTGTTGGCGGACTGGTTGGGGTCGTCGAGGACGAGGGTGACGACGCCGGTCTCGTCCTGTTCCCAGCGGATGGTGGTGGACTCAGTGCTCATCAGGGGTGCTCCGTTGATCCGTGTATCCGTCGGGAAAGGTCAGACGCGCTCGACGATCGTGGCGATGCCCATGCCGCCGCCCACGCACAGCGTGGCGAGGCCGTAGCGCTTGTCCTGGCGCTCCAGCTCGTCGACGAGGGTGCCGAGGATCATCGCGCCGGTCGCGCCGAGCGGGTGGCCGAGCGCGATCGCCCCGCCGTTGACGTTGACCTTGTCCAGGGACAGGCCCATGTCCTTCACGAACCGCAGGACGACCGCGGCGAAGGCCTCGTTGATCTCGACGAGGTCGATGTCGTCGATCGTCAGTCCGGCCTTGGCGAGCGCCTTGCGGGTCGCGGGCGCGGGCCCGGTGAGCATGATGGTGGGCTCGGAGCCGGAGACGGCCGCGGAGACGATCCGCGCGCGCGGGGTGAGTCCGTGACGCTCGCCCACCTCCTTCGACCCGATGGCGACGAGGGAGGCGCCGTCGACGATGCCGGAGGAGTTGCCGGCGTGGTGGACGTGGTCGATCTCCTCGACCCAGTGGTACTTCTGCAGCGCCACGGCGTCGAATCCGCCCAGCTCGCCGATGTCGGCGAACGACGGCTTCAGCTTGGCGAGCGAGTCGGCGGTGGTACCCGGGCGCAGGTGCTCGTCGTGGTCGAGAACGACGAGCCCGCTGCGGTCCCTGACGGGGACGACGGACTTCTCGAAGCGACCGTCCTTCCAGGCGGCGGCAGCGCGCTCCTGGGACAGGGCCGCGTACTCGTCGACATCCCGCCGCGAGAAGCCCTCGATGGTGGCGATGAGGTCGGCGCCGATGCCCTGCGGCACGAAGTTGGTGGCCATGTTGGTCATCGGGTCGGCGAACCAGGCACCACCGTCCGAGGCCATCGGCACGCGCGACATCGACTCGACGCCGCCCGCGAGGACCAGGTCCTCCCAGCCCGAACGGACCTTCATCGCGGCCATGTTGACCGCCTCCAGACCGGAGGCACAGAAGCGGTTCTCCTGGACGCCGGCGACCGTGTCGGGCAGTCCGGCGGCGACCGCGGCGATGCGGGCGATGTCGGAGCCCTGGTCGCCGACCGGGCCGACGACGCCGAGGACGATGTCGTCGATCGCGGCCGGGTCGAGGCCCGGGAAACGGCGCTGGACCTCGTGGATGAGCCCGACGACCAGGTCGATGGGCTTGCTGCCGTGCAGGGCGCCGTTCGCCTTGCCGCGGCCGCGCGGGGTGCGGATCGCGTCGTACACGTACGCTTCGGTGCTCACTGGTAAGCCTTTCAAGAGAGCCGGGAGGGCTGAGCCGGGCTGTGAGGGTCAGCCGAGCAGGGAACGGCCGATGATCTCCTTCATGATCTCGGTGGTCCCGCCGTAAATGGTCTGGATACGTCCGTCGGTGAAGGCCCTGGCGACGCGGTACTCCGTCATGTAGCCGTAGCCGCCGTGCAGTTGGAGGCAGCGGTCGGCGACCCGCTTCTGCAGTTCGGTGGCCCACCACTTGGCCATCGAGGCGTGCACCGCGTCGAGTTCCCCGTTCGAGTGATCGACGATGCAGCGGTCCAGGAACGCGCGGGTGACGGCGCACTCGGTGGCCATCTCGGCTATCTCGAAGCGGATGTGCTGAAGCTTGGAGAGCGGCCGCCCGAAGGCCTCGCGCTCCTTGACGTATGCGGTGGTGATCTCCAGCAGGTACTCGGCGGCCGCGATGCCGGCGACGGCGATGCCCATGCGCTCCTGCGCGAGGTTCGTCATCAGATGGACGAAGGCGCCGTTCGGCTTGCCGAGCAGGTTCTCCTTGGGGACGCGCACGTCGTTGAAGAACAGCTCGGCCGTGTCCTGGGACTTCTGGCCGATCTTGTCGAGGTTGCGGCCGCGCTCGAAGCCTTCCATGCCGCGCTCGACGACGAGCAGCGACAGCCCGTGAGCGCCACCTTCGGGCGTCGTCTTCGCGACCACGATCACGAGATCGGCCAGGATGCCGTTGGAGATGAAGGTCTTGGAACCGTTGAGCAGCCAGTGGTCGCCCTTGTCCTCGGCATGCGTCTTGATGCCCTGGAGGTCGGACCCGGCACCGGGTTCGGTCATGGCGATCGCCGTGATCAGCGAACCGTCACAGAAACCGGGCAGCCAGCGCCGCTTCTGCTCCTCGGTGGCCAGATCCGTCAGGTATGGCCCGATGATGTCGTTGTGCAGTCCGAGGGCGAGCCCTGGGGTCCCCGCGCGCGTGAACTCCTCGGCGAGGACGGCGCTGTACCGGAAGTCCGGGTTGCCGCCGCCTCCGTACTCCTCGGGAACGGCGAGCCCGAGCAGCCCCTGCTTCCCTGCCGCCCGCCAGGCGTCGCGCGAGACGATGCCGTCCTTCTCCCACTGCTCGTAGTGGGGCAGCACCTCCTTGGCGAGGAAGGTGCGCACGGTCTCGCGGAACGCGTCGTGCTCGGCGGTGAAGATCTGCCGCTTCATGCGGGAAACGCCCTCCTGGAGTTCATACGGGGAAACGCCTTCCTAGAGCCAGCTCTTGACGGTTTCGACGAGCCTGGCGGGTTCCGGTCCGACGGGGATGACGTTGAGCATCGTCACTCCGGCCTCCCGGAAGGCCTCGACACGCTCGCGGACGTAGGTCTCGGGTCCACACAGCGACATCAGCTCGCAGAACTCGTCCGGCACGGCGGCCTCGGCCTCCTTCTTCCGCCCGGAGAGGTACAACTCCTGGATGAGCCGGGCTTCCTTCTCGTAGCCGTACGCCACCGCGAGGTCGTTGTAGAAGTTCTTGCCGGGCGCGCCCATGCCTCCTACGTAGAGGGCGATTTTGGGCCGCGCGAGGTCCCGCACGGCCGCCGCGTCCTCGCCGATGGCGAGCAGTCCGCCCGCGACGGTCCGCAGTGGGCCAAGGGCCGGGTCCCGGCGTGCGGCGCCCTCCGCCAACGCGGTGCCCCACACCTGGTGGGCCTTCTCCGGGAGGAACAGGGTGGGCAGCCAGCCGTCGGCGACCTCGGCGGTCATACGGACGTTGGCGGGGCCCAGCGAGGCGACGTACAGAGGCACTTCGGGCCGTACGGGCTTGGTGAGGATCTTCAGGGGCTTGCCGAGGCCGCCGGGGCGGGGCATGTCGGTGATGCCGTGGTGGTCGATGACCTCGCGGCGCAGGATGCGGCGGGTCAGTTCGATGGCTTCGCGGGTGCGGCCGAGCGGCTTGTCGTACGCCTTCCCGTGCCAGCCCTCGACGACCTGCGGGCCGGAGGCACCGAGCCCGATGATGGCTCGTCCTCCGGAGATCGCGTCGAGCCCGGCGGCCGTCTGGGCGATCAGCGCGGGGGTGCGCGAGTAGACGTTGAGGATCGCGGCGCCGATCTTCATGCGCTCGGTGCGGGCGGCCAGATAGCCCATGATGGTGGGTGAGTCGAAGCCGTAGGCCTCGGCGACCCAGACGGCGTCCAGGCCCGCGGATTCCAGCGCGGCGACCTCGTCGGCCGCCGGCCGGGGATCGCCCGCGTAGTCGAGCGGGAGGGAGAGCTCCATCAATTGCCGTCCTTCATCGGATCGCCGTCTTTCAACAGGTCGGGTACGCCCCAGTCGCGTGCCACGTCCGCGGTGTCGGCGCCCGGTTGGGCGGGACCACTGCGGACGGCGGTGCGGGAGAGGGAGAAGCGGGGCGCGGGGGCCGGCTGGGTGATGCCGCCGTGGTCGACGAAGGTGCCGCGGGCGGCGAGATGCGGATGGGCGGGCGCCTCGCGCAGCGACAGGACCGGCGCCACGCACGCGTCGGAGCCCTCGAAGACCGCGGTCCACTCGTCTCTCGTACGGGTCTTGAAGCGGGCGGCGACGGCCTCGCGCAGCTCGCCCCAGCGGGCCAGGTCCTTGCGGGCGGAGGCCATCTCCTCGATGCCGAGGAGCTCCACGAACTCGTCGTAGAACTGCTGCTCCAGGGCGCCCACCGCCATGTACTGGCCGTCGGCCGTCTCGTACGTCCCGTAGTAGGGGCAGCCGCCGTCCAGGAGGTTGGCGCCGCGCCGGTCCTGCCAGCCGCCGGCGGCGAACATGCCATGGATCATCGCGGCGAGGTGCGCGGCGCCGTCGACGATGGCCGCGTCCACGACCTGTCCGGCGCCGCTCGCGCGCGCGTGGTGGAGCGCGGCGAGGATCCCCACGACGAGGTAGAGCGAGCCGCCCGCGTAGTCGCCGACGAGGTTCGCGGGGACCGTGGGCGGCTCGTCCGGCCTGCCGATCATGCCGAGGGTGCCGGTGAGGGCGATGTACGCGATGTCGTGCCCGGCGCGCTGGGCGAGCGGACCCTCCTGGCCCCAGCCGGTCATCCGCCCGTAGACGAGTTTCGGGTTGCGGACGTGGCAGGTCTCGGGGCCCACACCGAGGCGCTCGGCGACGCCGGGGCGGTAGCCCTCGATGAGGATGTCGGCGCGTTCGACCAGGTCGAGGACGCGGTCCTGACCGTCCTGGGTCTTGAGGTCGATGATCACGGACCGCTTGTTGCGGTTGGTGATGTCGTACTCCGGGTTGATCGCGAGCCCGGCGCCGCCGGGCCTGTCCACGCGGACGACGTCCGCGCCGAGGTCGGCGAGGAGCATGGCGGCGAACGGGCCGGGACCGATGCCCGCCAGCTCGACGACGCGCACCCCGACGAGCGGGCCGTGCCCTGGCGTCCCTGCCACTGCCATCAAGCCCCCAGCACTGTGACACTACTGATGTGACATCAGCGATGTTAAGAACGTGTTCCACATCGGGCAAGCCCTTGACGAGCAAGCGCTTAGTTAAATTCTCCGGTGCGAATCGGGATGAGGAGGGCCGAAACGGGGCGTGTCAGCGCCCGTCCAGCTCGGCGATCAGCTTCTTCGGCGCGATCGTCCGGTAGCTCTCCTCGACCCAGTCGCACAGCAGCTCCGCGGCCGGCGCGTCCCGCTCCTCCAGGGGTATGCGCACCCAGCCGGACCTGCCGAGGCCGTATCCGGCGGGCTCGGCGCCGGGTGAGGCGAGGGCATGGGCGTGCGCGGCCTCGTCCTTGAGCTTCAGGGTGACGCCGAGCGGATAACTGCCGTCGTCGAGGCCGAGGAAGACGAACACCTTCTTGTTGACCTTCGCGACGGTCTCGCCCCAGGGGAACTCCTCCGCGGCGCCGGGCAGGCCGAGGGCGAACTCGCGCACCTTCTCCCACTTTTTCAGGGCGTTCTTCGGCACAGCCACGGCTCCTCCGACCTCTTCGTCCGACCTCGTCGTTCGGCTGCTCGTACCTCACGCTAGCCTCAGCCACCGACAACGGCGCTTCGCGCACGGCTGAGGGGTGTCATGAGCAGGCTGAACGGGACGGATCGCGCGTACGACATCGTGCTTTTCGGAGCCACGGGGTTCGTCGGGGAACTCACCGCGGAGTACCTCGCGGCGCACGGGCCCGAGGGGCTGCGCTGGGCGATCGCGGGGCGCAGCGCGGAGAAGCTGGAACGGCTCCGGGAGCGGCTGGCCGGTGCCCCCGGTGTGCTGCTGGCCGACGTGGCCGATCCCGAGTCGCTGCGCGAACTCGCGCGCCACGCGCGCGTGGTGGCCACAACGGTGGGGCCGTACATCACGTACGGCGAGGAGCTGGTCGCCGCCTGCGCGGACGCCGGGACCGACTACGTGGACCTCACCGGCGAGCCCGAGTTCGTGGACCTGATGTATGTCCGGCACGACGCCCGCGCGCGGGAGACGGGGGCGCGCCTGGTGCACGCCTGCGGCTTCGACTCGATTCCGCACGACCTGGGCGCGTACTTCACCGTGCGGAAGCTGCCCGAGGGTGTACCGCTCAGGGTCGACGGATTCGTACGCACCCAGGCGATGTTCTCGGGCGGCACCTTCGCCTCGGCGCTCAACCAGTTCGCGCGCGGGCGGCACATGCTCGCCGCGGCACGGGACCGGAAACGCCATGAGCCGCGGCTGATGGCCCGGCGCGCGGAGGCACCCCTGAGCGCTCCGCGGTTCGCCAAGGAGGTCGGGGCCTGGGCACTGCCGCTGCCCACGATCGACGCTCAGGTGGTGCAGCGGTCCGCGCGGGCGCTGGAGCGCTACGGGCCCGACTTCCGCTACCGCCACTACGCGGCCGTCGAACGACTGCCCTTCGCGGTGGGCGGGGTCGCGGCGGTCGGCGCGGTCTTCGCTGCGGCCCAACTGCCGCCCGCGCGCCGCTGGTTGTCCGACCGGCTCAAGCCCGGGGACGGGCCGAGCGCCTCCCGACGCGCCAAGAGCTGGTTCTCGGTGCGGTTCGTCGGAGAGGGCGGCGGGCGGCGTGTCTTCACCGAGGTCGCGGGCGGAGACCCCGGCTACGACGAGACCGCCAAGATGCTCGCGGAGTCGGCACTGTCCCTCGCCTTCGACGACCTGCCGAAAACGTCCGGTCAGGTCACGACGGCGGTGGCGATGGGGGACGCGCTGATGGAACGCCTCCGCAAGGCCGGGATCGTCTTCCGCGTCGCGGCCACGCGCTAGTCGACATGGTCCGGATTCTCGGGATGGCCGGACCTCAGGACGACCATCCCGAGACCGTGTAGATCATCCCGCCTATCCAGGCGAGTCCGGCGATCACGGCGAGGACCAGCGCGGCCGTCACCGCCCGTTCGACGGGCTGGGTGGGGTGGGCGGCGGGCTTCGGGGCACGGTGCGTCGTCATGCGGCACAGCCTGCCGATCATGAGGGTGCCCTCGCATCCGTACGACTACTCAGAACGCGTACTCAGATCGGGTACTCAGAAGGCCTGCTCCGTCAAGAGAGGAGTCGGTCAGGGTGTTGCCTCCCGGAGGGCCCGCCTGCAGAGGGAGTCCGCGCGCCGGGTGGTCTCCGGCAGGCGGTACTTCGGGGTGAGCGCGAGCGTGTGTGCGCACGCGTTGTCCAGGTTCACCCGGTGGCCGACCGACACGAAGACGGGCTTGACGCCGTCCCGCGTGCGCAGCGCGCGGCCGACCTCCTCGGCGCCCGCGGGGCCGTCCGCGAGGAGCGGGGACGCGCTGCCGCGCTCGGCGCCGGGCTCCTCGTACGAGAAGGTGAAGGGGTTCTTGGCGACGCCGATCGTGGGGAGTCCGGTGAGGACGCCGAGGTGGCTGGCGAGGCCGAAGCGGCGCGGGTGGGCCAGGCCGTAGCCGTCGCAGACGACGAGGCCCGGCCCGCAGGGCAGGGCCCCGAGCGCGGCCAGAACGGTCGGGATCTCACGGAAGGCGAGCAGCCCCGGAACGTACGGGAAGGAGACCTGGCCGACGGCGGTGGCCTCGGCGACGACGTCGAGGGTGGCCGCGTCGAGCACGACGGCCGCGGCGGCGACGACGTCCCGCTCGTCGTCGTAGGCGACGTCGACCCCCGTCACCCGGCCGGTGCCGGGCGGCGGCCCCGGCTCGTCGAGCACCACCCGCTCCCGCAACTCGTCCTGCACGGCACGTGCTTGCTCTTCGGTGGCGGGCCAGCCCGCGGGAATCCTCACGGTCGTCATGGTGGGACGAGCCTAGGTCGTGTCTTCAATTGATCTTGAGTAGTGGATCATGGTCGGGTGATACGTCGCCATGAACTGTCCGATGAGGAGTGGGAGTTCCTCCGT